>JAEWBU010000338.1 GCA_023390985.1 Pseudomonadota bacterium | reverse complement strand
AGGCGGCGGCCGAGCTCAGCGCCAAATACATCAACGACCGTCACCTGCCCGACAAGGCGATCGACGTGATCGACGAGGCCGGCGCGGCCCAGCGCATCCTGCCCGCGGGCAAGCGCAAGAAGACCATTTCCAAGGCCGAGGTCGAGGAGATCGTGGCCAAGATCGCGCGCATCCCGCCGGCCAACGTGTCCAACGACGACCGGGGCAAGCTGCAGACCATCGAACGCGACCTCAAGAGCGTCGTTTTCGGCCAGGACAAGGCGCTGGAGGTCCTCGCGGGCGCAGTGAAGATGGCGCGCTCCGGCCTGGGCAAGGGCGACAAGCCGATCGGCGCGTTCCTGTTCAGCGGCCCCACCGGCGTCGGCAAGACCGAGGCCGCCAAGCAGCTGGCGTACATCATGGGCATCGAGCTGCTGCGGTTCGACATGTCCGAGTACATGGAGCGCCACGCGGTGTCGCGCCTGATCGGCGCGCCTCCCGGCTACGTGGGCTTCGACCAGGGCGGCCTGCTGACCGAGGCCATCACGAAGAAGCCGCACGCGGTGCTGCTGCTCGACGAGATCGAGAAGGCGCACCCCGACATCTTCAACGTGCTGCTGCAGGTGATGGACCACGGCACCCTGACGGACAACAACGGGCGCAAGGCCGACTTCCGCAACGTCATCATCGTGATGACGACCAACGCGGGGGCCGAGACCATGAACAAGGCGACCATCGGCTTCACCAACCCGCGCGAGTCGGGCGACGAGATGGCCGATATCAAGCGCCTGTTCACGCCGGAGTTCCGCAACCGCCTGGACGCCATCGTCAGCTTCAAGGCGCTGGACGAGCAGGTCATCCTGCGCGTGGTCGACAAGTTCCTGCTGGTGCTGGAACAGCAGCTCGCCGAGAAGAAGGTGGAAGTCACCTTCACCGACCAGCTGCGCAAGCACCTGGCCAAGAAGGGCTTCGATCCGCTGATGGGTGCCCGCCCGATGCAGCGCCTGATCCAGGACACCATCCGCCGGGCGCTGGCCGACGAACTGCTGTTCGGCCGCCTGACGGAAGGTGGCCGCCTCACGGTGGACCTGGACGACAAGGAAGAAGTCGTGCTCGACATCCAGCCTCTGCCGAAGAAGGAAGGCAAGGCCAAGCCGGAGCCGGAGGAGATCTCCAGCGAGTAAGGCCTGCAGGCCAGCAACGAAAAGCCGCCCCTCGGGGCGGCTTTTCTCTTTGCGCTGTGCTGCTGCGTCAGGCGCCCAGCAGCTCCGTGATGAATCGCCAGTGCTTCTCTTCCACGGGCGTGATCGACAGCCGGTTGCCCTTCCTCAGCACGATCATGTCCGCCAGCTCGGGAAGGGTCCGCATTTCCGGCAGCCGGAGGTTGCGGGTCTTCTTGAGCACCTTCACATCCACCAGGTACCAGCGCGGCGATTCGCGCTTGGACTCCGGGTCGAAGTAGGGCGACGAAGGCTGGAACTGGGTGGGATCGGGATAGGCCTCGGACGCCACTTGCGCGATGCCGACGACGCCCGGCTCGGCGCAGCTCGAGTGGTAGAACAGCACGCCGTCGCCGATGCGCATGTCCTTGCGCATGAAGTTGCGCGCCTGGAAGTTGCGCACGCCCGTCCACGGAACCGTGGACTTGGGTGCGGCCAGCGCATCGTCCACCGACACGTCGTCCGGCTCGGATTTCATCAACCAGTACTGGGCCACGCCGTCCTCCTGAAAAGACGGGCCGATTATGGTGCGCGCGGCTCGGCGCCGCCTACCAGCCCTTGGCCGCGATGAGCTCCAGCACCTTGCGCGCGACCGCGGTGGAGCCCGCCGTGCTCAGGTGCACGCCGTCGACGCGCAGCGAGGTGGGCGGCACGTCGTCCTGCCGGTCGATCACGTCCGCCGGATTGGCCGGGTCGGCCAGGCCGACCAGGAACTCGCGGATGTCGAAGAAGTGGTCGCCGTACTGCGCCGCCAGTTCCGAGTTCAGCCGCACGATGGTGGCGTAGTCCGCCCCACCGCGGCGCTCGGCCGGCGTCGCCTGGTTCACGACGCCGAGCACCAGGAACCGCTGGTTGCCGGGTGCGAGCGAGGCGATCGACCGCGCCAGGTCGGCCTTGATCGTCTCGGTGTCGGTCTGGTTGTTGCCGCCGTACCAGAACACGTTGACCCAGTCGTCGTGGGCGTCGTCACGGAGCTGCAGGTCGGCCACCTGCGTGGACGTGAGGCCGGCGAAGCCGCCGCCGAACACCTGGCGCGAGCCGGCGATCTGCCTCAGCTGCGCGGCGTAGCCCGGCACGTCCTGTCGGTCCGGCAAGCCCGTCGTGTGTGAATCGCCCCAGGCGGCGATGTCGCGCGAGCCCGCGAGGGCGCTGGCCTGCGGGCCGGCCGAGCTATCGGCGACTGCGCCGCCGCCACCGCCGCCGCAAGCGGCCAGCACGATGGAGGCGAGTGCCCCCAGCGCCATTCTTCGCTGCATGTGATCCCCGAAGCTGTACTGCGCGGGGATTGTTGGTGAACCGGAGGCCCGGCGATGTCAGCCGACGTCTCAGAGCCGCGCAAGCCGGTCCAGCGCCTTGTGCAGCGTCTCGTCCTTCTTGGCGAAGCAGAACCGCACCACGCGCTGGTCGAAGCCGTCGCCGTAGAACGCGGACAGCGGAATCGCCGCCACGCCGATCTCGCGGGTCAGCCACAGGCAGAAGTCGGACTCGGACAGGTCGCTCACGGCCGAGATGTCCACGCACTGGAAGTAGGTGCCTTCGCTGGGCAGCATCCTCAGTCGGGTGCGGCCCAGGCCTTCGCGGAACAGGTCGCGCTTGCGCTGGTAGAAGGCCGGCAGTTCCAGGTAGGGCTGGGGGTCCCCCATGTACGCGGCCAAGCCGTGCTGCACCGGCGTGTTGACGGTGAACACGTTGAACTGGTGCACCTTGCGGAACTCGGCGCTGAGCGACGCCGGCGCCGCCACGTAGCCGACCTTCCAGCCGGTCACGTGGTAGGTCTTGCCGAAGCTCGACACGATGAAGGC
This sequence comes from Pseudomonadota bacterium, assembly GCA_023390985.1. Taxonomy (GTDB): domain Bacteria; phylum Pseudomonadota; class Gammaproteobacteria; order Burkholderiales; family Burkholderiaceae_C; genus Ramlibacter. Next base: position 4,258 of record JAEWBU010000338.1, on the reverse strand, counting down.
CCGGGCGGCCAGGCCCGGGAAGCGCGCCGCGCTCTGGTGCGGCTGGCCGTCGAACACCATGTGCTCGTACACCTCGTCGCTGATCAGCAGCACGTCGGTGGGGGCCAGCAGGTCCTGCAGCCGCAGCATCTCCTCGCGCGTCCACACGGTGGCGCTGGGGTTGTGCGGCGAGTTGATGATGAGGGCCCGGGTGCGCGGCGTCATCGCGGCGGCGATGCGGTCGAAGTCGGGGCGGAAGGTGCCGGGCGTGAGCGGAACGCGCACCACGGTGCCGCCGGCCAGCTCGATGTTGGGCACGTAGCTGTCGTAGCAGGGCTCCAGCACGATCACTTCATCGCCCGGTCGAACGACGGCGAGGACGGCGGTGATGATGGCCTGCGTGGCGCCGGCGGTGATGGTCACCTCCGATACCGGGTCGTAGCGGCGGCCGTACATCGCCTCGACCTTGCCGGCGATCGCTTCGCGCAGCGAGGGCACGCCGGTCATCGGCGGGTACTGGTTCAGGCCGCTCGTCATCGCGTCCGTCACCGACTGCACCAGCTTCGGGTCGCACTCGAAATCGGGAAAGCCCTGGCCGAGGTTGACGGCGCCCGTCTCGGTGGCCAGGGCCGACATCACGGTGAAGATGGTGGTGCCCACGGAGGGCAGCTTGGTCTGCACGGACGGCGTCCGCACGGCGGTGGCTTCAGAGCTCATAGTCGTTGACGTGGCCGCTCATGGCTTTGGCGATCAGGTGCCGGTCCAGGCGGCTGGAAAGCAGTTCGGCGAACTGGAAGACGAAGTTGCGCAGGTAGGCCCCGCGCTTGAAGGCGACGCGAGCGACGTTCTGGCCGAACAGCGTGCCCAGCGGACGCACCGCCAGGTCGGCGTTCTGCCCGTCGTCGCGCACCGCCATCTCGGCGACGATGCCCACGCCCAGGCCCAGCCGGACGTAGGTCTTGATCACGTCCGAATCGATCGCCTCGAGCGCGATGCGCGGCTGCAGCTTGCGATGGGCGAACGCGGTGTCGATCCGCGTGCGGCCGGTGAACGAAGGGTGGTAGGTGATGATCGGCTCGGCCGCCAGGTCCTCGAGGCTGATGCGCTCCTTGGCCACCAGCGGGTGGTCCCTGGGCATCACCAGCACGTGCTGCCACTCGTAGCAGGGCAGGGTGACCAGCTCCTGGTAGTCCGACAGCGATTCGGTGGCGATGCCGATCTCCGCGATCTCGTCGATCACCATCCGCGCCACCTGGTCGGGCGAGCCCTGGTGCAGGCTGACGTTCACCTTGGGGTAGGCCTCGCGCAGGTTGGCCACGGGCACCGGCAGCACGTAGCGCGCCTGCGTGTGGGTGGTCGCGATGGAGAGCGTGCCGCTGTCCTGGGCGCTGAACTGCTCGCCGATGCGCTTGAGGTTGCCCACCTCGCGCATGATCAGCTCGATGCTGCGCAACACGTGCTGGCCCGGTTCGGTGATGCGCTTCAGGCGCTTGCCGTGGCGCGCGAAGATCTCCACGCCCAGCTCCTCTTCCAGCTCGATGATGGCCTTGGACACCCCCGGCTGCGAGGTGTGCAGCGCCTTGGCGGCTTCCGTCAGGTTGAGGTTGCGACGGGCGGCTTCCTGGACGAAGCGGAACTGGTGGAGGTTCATGCCGAATGCATCTTAAGCAGAGGAACATTATGCAGGATTCGTCTAAGGACTGGTTCGAAGCGGCGCCTCCGCCAGCACTTCGATGACCTCCGCAAGCTCGCCGACCGAGGGCAGCACATCGAAGGCCAATTCCTGATGCGCCGCCCGCGCCGCTTCGACCAGCGCCGGCAGGTCCTGCCGCGCGTGCTTGCCGACGCCCAGGAACATCGGCAGCACCGTGACGTGCCCGGCGCCTTGGCTCGCGAGCTGCGCGACCGCCGCGGCGAAGTCGGGCGCCTGCAGTTCCAGGAAGGCGCAGACCACGAGCGTCTCGGACGACTTCTCCACGATCCGGCGCGCCACCGCGTCCATCGGCGCGCGCCAGGCCGGGTCGCGCGAGCCGTGTCCGAACAGGACCACGCCGCGCCGCGTCATCGCCGCAGCACCAGCCAGCTGAACGCGCCCAGCGACAGCAGCGAATAGAGCAGGCCGGGCGCCGCCGCCGTCAGCCAGGGCCACCAGTTGCGAAGGTTGCCGATGTAGCCGAACACGTTGTTCAGGAGGAAGAAGCTGATGCCGATCAGCACGCCGCCGAACACGTAGGTGGTGATGGTTCCGGACCGGAAATGCAGGTAGGCGAACGGCAGTGCCAGCACCACCATCACCAGGCAGCTGAGCGGGTAGAACACCTTGCGCCAGAACTCGATCTCGTAGCGCTGCGAGGTCTGGCCGTTCGCTTCCAGGTGCTGGATGTACGAGAACAGGTCCAGCGTGCTCATGCGGTCGGGCCGCAGCAGCGCCACCGACACCATCTCCTGCGTGAGCTCGGTGCGCCAGCGCAGTTGCGGCACCGTGCTGCGCTCCACGCGCGGCGCTTCCGACTGGGTGGCGAAGCGGGTGATCTCGGCCTGCTGCAGCTGCCACGCCCCGCCGGCGAAGCTGGCGCGCGGCGCCGACGTGATGCTGACCAGGAAGCCGCGATCGTCGGCTTCGAACAGCCGCACGTTCTGCATCGAGCCGTCGGGCGCCATCGCCGACACGTTCACGTTGTACGTCGATTGCGCCTGCCGCTCCTTGAGCCAGGCGCCGGTCTGGCCGATGCTGATGCGGCCCTGGGACTGCGCGCGCAGCAGCTGCGCGGCCTTGTCGGCGGCCGGGGCCAGGTAGTCGCCCGCCGCGAAGGTGAGGGCGGTGAACGCCAGGCCCAGCACCAGCAGCGTCCTCAGCGCGCGGCCCGGGCCCAGGCCGCTGGTGCGCAGGATGGTGTATTCGGAGCTCTGCGCCAGCCGCGCCATCACGAAGATGGTGCCGATCAGCACGGCGATCGGCATCAGCTCGTACAGGTGGCTGGGCATCAGCAGCCCCACGTACAGCAGCGCCTGCGTCAGCCGGTACGGGTTGGCGCCGCCGCGTCCCACCTCGGAGAGTTCCTCGACGAAGTCGAAGAAGAAGAACAGCGCCAGGAACCCCGCGACCACGAACAGCACCGCAGCCAGCACCTCCCGGTAGACCAGGCGTCGGATCGTCTTCAAGCGGCGGCCCTCGCGGTGCCGCGCTGCAGCCGGGGCCAGACCCAGTTGTTGTGCTGCTTGCCGAGCCAGAGCGCGCCCAGCAGGAAGGCACCGCCGTGCAGGCCGAGCATGAAGGCGACGAGGCCGACCTTGCCGGAGCCGATCCAGCTCTGCCCCAGGTTCAGGAGGTTGTAGTAGACGATGAAGGCGAACAGCGCGAACACCAGGTTGCCGCTGCGCCCCGCGCGCGGATTGACGCTGGAGACCGTGATCGCGATCACCACGAAGTTGAACGCGGCCAGCGCGAGGCCGAAGCGCCAGGCCAGTTCACCCTGGTTGGCGCGCGAAGGGTCGGCCAGCAGCGCCATCGTGGAACGCGCCTTGGCCGGCAGGCTGTCCTGCGGGCCGAGCTGGGAGCTGCCGACCTGGTTGCCCATCTCCTTGAACTCGCTGATCTTGAGCTGGCCGGTGTCGGCCTCGGTCTCCAGGCGCTGCCCGTTCGACAGAACCAGGAACTGCTGTTCGCCCTGCGTGACCACCTGGCCGGTGCGTGCCGAGATCACGGTCTGCCGGCCTTTCTCGACGGTGGAGATGAAGATGTTCTTGCCCGACTTGTTGTCAGGCGTGTCCTTGTCCAGGAAGAACACGCGGGTGCCGCTGGCCGATTCCTGGAACTGCCCCGGCGCGACGCGCTCCAGGTCGCCACGGCTGCCGTAGCGCTCCTTCAGTTCCTGGGTCTGCTGGTTGGCCCAGGGCCAGATCAGCAGCGCCAGCACCGCGACCGCCGCGAGGATGGGCCAGGCGAAGCCGATCAGCGGACGCAGCAGCGCCGACAGCCCGCGGCCGGCGGAGAACCAGATCACCATCTCGCTGTCGCCGTACATGCGCGAGAGCGTGCCGACGATGGCGATGAACAGGCACAGGGTGAGGATCGGCGGCAGGTAGCCGAGCACCGTGTAGCCCATGACCATCAGGATCTCCTGCGGGTTCACGCTGCCCCGGTTGGCCTGACCCAGCGTGCGGATCAGGGTCATGGTCATCACGATGGTGACCAGCACGACCAGGGTCGCACCGAAACTGCGGGCCAGCTCTTTGCGCAAGGAGGAATGGAATAACATCGGCGCGGACCGCTGAACTC
>JAEWBU010000327.1 GCA_023390985.1 Pseudomonadota bacterium | reverse complement strand
ACCACGTGAACAACACGCCGCGCCAGATCAACATCTTCCGCGCGCTGGGCCAGGAGCCGCCGGTGTACGCGCACCTGCCCACGGTGCTCAACGAGCGCGGCGAGAAGATGAGCAAGCGCAACGGCGCCAAGGCGGTCACGCAGTTCCGCGACGACGGCTTCCTGGCCGAGGCGGTGGTGAACTACCTCGCGCGCCTGGGCTGGTCGCACGGCGACGACGAGATCTTCAGCCGCGAGCAGTTCTTGCAGTGGTTCGACCTCGACCACCTGGGCAAGAGCGCGGGGCAGTTCGACGAGGCCAAGCTGCGCTGGGTGAACGCGCAGCACATGAAGTCCATGCCGGACGACCAGCTGGCGATGCTCGTGGCCGGGCAGTTGGACAAGCGCGGCATCGGGCACGACGAGCGCCTGCCGCGCATCTGCGGCCTCTTCAAGGACCGCTGCGACACGACGGTGGTGCTGGCCGACTGGGCTTCGCGCTTCTACCTGCCTGTGCAGCCTTCCGCGGAAGACCTGGCCAAGCACATCACCGAAGGCGTGCGTCCCGCCATCAGCATGCTGGCCAAGATGCTCGAGGGCGTGGCGTGGGACAAGGCGGCCATCAGCGAGAGCCTCAAGGAAGTGCTGCGCGCGACGGGCCTCAAGATGCCGCAGCTGGCGATGCCGGTGCGCGTGCTGGTGCTGGGTACGCCGCAGACTCCGTCGCTCGATGCGGTGCTCGAACTCGTGCCTCGCGAAATTGTTCTTGAGCGTCTTTCGGGAGCCTGATTTTTCGGTGTAGAATTCGAGGCTCGACACCTGATGGGGGTATAGCTCAGCTGGGAGAGCGCTTGCATGGCATGCAAGAGGTCAGCGGTTCGATCCCGCTTACCTCCACCAAGCAAGGTGTCGATTGGAAGTTCAAGGTTTCGACCCTATCGTCTAGAGGCCTAGGACATCACCCTTTCACGGTGAGTACCGGGGTTCGAATCCCCGTAGGGTCGCCAGGATTCGCGAAAGCGGGTAATGGCAAATCCGAGCGGCAAGCCGCTCGGGTGGCAACAAGTGGCAGCACTTGGCTCGCAAGAGCGAAAGCTGCACCGACGCGGAGTGGTAGTTCAGTCGGTTAGAATACCGGCCTGTCACGCCGGGGGTCGCGGGTTCGAGTCCCGTCCACTCCGCCACTATTCAAGGGGCTTTGTTGCTACGAAAGTAGGAGCAAAGCCCCTTTCTTATTCCAGAATCTGGAATACGAGGGGAGCCCCATGCGGATCGACGAGCAGGTGCGGAAGCGTGCGCAGCAGCCGATTCAGCGCGGTGACCAGCTGGTCGAGATCTTGGAGAACATCCGCGATCCCGACCGTCCAGCCGCGCTTCGGGATTACCACGGCTGGCTCGCTTCCGCGCAGAACATCTCGCACGCCATCTACCCCGATCTGCTGAACTCCTGCGCAGCCTGATCGAGGATGTCGATGCGGGCGTGGTCAGCCGTATCGCGGACGCCGCACGGGCCGAGGTGTTTGACGACTTTCTGACGCACGCGACTTGTCTGCTGAACGGCAATAGGTGGCAGTACGCCGATGTTCTCGCCGGGGTAGTGTTCGAGGACACCGTCCGACGTGCATGTGAACGACTAGGCGTCACCCAGGCCGGTGTTGAGCTGGAGCAGCTGATCACCGCCTTGAACAAGCGCGAGGCGTTGAACGATGGCCAGACTCGGCGTGCGCGGGCCGCTGCCGGTCTTCGGACGCAGGCTACGCACGCACAGTGGGATGAGTTCGGCGCGACCGACGTAGAACACGCGATCAAGCTCAGTCGCGAGCTGATCGACCTGTTGCTCGCCTGGCGGACGGGTTTCGCGACTCGCACGCGCCTGCGGTCGTAGATCTGGCGCACCATGCGTTCGCTGGCGTGCTTCGTGGCCTCCTGCACGTCCGCATGGCCCAATTCGGGAAGCTGTGTTGGGGACGATCTCGCCGTCCCGATCCGCGAATCCAGTCGGCGTCGCAAAGCCCCGGTTCACGGCCGCTCGACCGACTTCAGCGCACCTCTCTGCTGCATGCCCGCGAGTTCGGCGCGGGAAAGCGCCAGCGGTTCGCCGGTGAAGTAAGCGGGATCGGCAAGCTTGCCGTTCTTCAGGTCCTTCTGGGCTCGCGTCAGCTTGTCGTACGCAACCGTGGGGGTGTCGAATTGCACGCGCTCGCCATCCACGCTTCGCACCCGCAGGAGGCCGTACATCTCCAGGGATTGCGGCGCCTTCTGCAACGGGGCGAGATTGACGACATACAGGTCGTTCTTCTGCGGAGAGGCCACAAGGGCCTTCTGGTAATCCCCAGCGCCCGAGACCAGGCCTAGGACGTACAGGCCGACGACGACGGCGACCACAAGCATCAATGCCCGGGAAGAGCCGGTGGGTATCCGCGGTTTTCCGAGCTTGGCCTCGACGGCTTGGGTGGCCAGCTTCTCACCGCGCTGGCAGATCTCGCAGACCACGGCGTACTGCTTTTCGGAGACCCACTTGAACACGTGCCAGAAGTGGCTCACCTTGTACTGCAGCATCAGGCGAAAGCTGCGCTCCCTCTCGCAGACCGGACACTGCCTGCTTCCCTGCGGACCAAGGTCTGCGACCCCGCTTTTCGAGCCCCATACGAACATTTTTTTCTACTTCCTCGAGTCTGTTGGCTGATGATTCTGTTGTTCGAAGCGGCGATACCTTGGCGCAGCTCGCCCAGCTGGTCAAGCGTGAGCCTCCGACGGTCATGCCGAAGCGGTGAACGGCGCGGGAACGTCTGACGCCTGTGGGGCCGCTCCTGCTCCTGGTTCTCGATGGAGGAGGTCAAGTACCCGAAGGTCGGCCAGACCTGGGGAGGGCCCTGGGTCTTACCGGCCCTGACCATGATCAACGGCCCCCGCGCAGGCAAACGCCTTCTACGAAGCTGCGCTTACGATCTTCACCGAAACCGTGAACTAGACCGTGTCACCGGCCACGATTCTGGACCGGCCTCTCCTTTGGAGTCGGGCCGTCCACTCCGCCAAGAACAGGCCAAACAACGGGATCTGATCTTCAGGTCAGAACGCGTTTTCCCTTCCGGCCCGCCGCGGCTCCTCAGCGCTTCGACGCCTCCCCATGGATCCACGCCAGGAAAGCTTCCACCGCCGGCTTGCGCGCGTGGCGCGCCGGGTAGACGGCGAAATGCGCCTTCACCTGGATGGCCTTCTCCAGTCCCATCACCGGCCTCAGCTTTCCCTCCGCGATGTGCCCCGCCGCCATGGTGGCGCTCTCCAGCGCGACGCCGAGTCCCTGCACCGCGGCTTCCAGCGCCATCTGCGCGCGGTCGAATCGCAGCGAGAAGTTGTCCGGGGCGCGCTTGCCGGAGAACTTCGCCAGCCAGTCGGACCACTGGACGACGTTCACGTTGCTCTGGATCAGGGGCACGTCCAGCAGTTGATCCACCCGCTTCAGGCGCCGCTCGCGGATGAAGGCGGGACTGGCGAGCGGGACGATGCGTTCCTCGAAGAGGGGCTCGACGACGAGGTCGGGCCATTGGGGCACGCCATAGCGGATGTCCAGGTCGACCTGGCCGAGCGCGAAGTCGCTGGGCCAATGTGACGCGGAAAGATTCAGCGAGATCCCGCTGTTCGCCTCGGCGAAGCCTTTCAGGCGCGGCATCAGCCATAGGCTGGCCAGGCTCGGGCTCGAATGGACGTACAGGCTGTTGCCCACGCCCTGGCGCAGATCGTCGGTGGCCGCGGAGATCGCACCGAGCGCGCCGGCGATCCGGTCCAGGTACTGCTCGCCGGCCGGGCTGAGGCGCACGCCGTGCGCACTGCGGTCGAACAGGCGCACGCCGATCTGCGCCTCGAGCCGGGAGATCTGGTGGCTGACCGCCGAAGCGGTCAGGTGCAGCTCCAGGGCCGCGACGCCGAAGCTGCGGCGTCGCGCGACGGCTTCGAAAGCCAGGAGGCTGGGGAGCGGTGGAAGGGCACTCATGGTGGCAACCCTGACGTCAGATGACAGATCGTCATTCTCACCTGAAGAACTATCTCTTGCCGTCATCCCCGGCCGCTCGCACCATTCGCCCCGCAAGGAGACCTACGAATGCTGCTGAAGGACAAGGTTGCCGTGATCACGGGTGGCGCCGGACTCAACGGACTGGGCTTCGCCACCGCGAAGATGATGGCCGCGCAGGGCGCGCGCGTCGCGATCCTCGACCTCGCGCGGGCCGAGCCGGCCGCCGCCGCGGCCCGGCTGGGCCCGGGCCACATCGGCGTGGTGGCGGACGTCACCGACAAGGCGACCTGCATCGCCGCCACCGCCGAGGTGCTGCGCGCCCTCGGCCGCATCGACATCCTGGTCAACAACGCCGGCATCACGCAGCCGCGCAAGACGCTGGAGATCTCCGGCGCCGACTACGACGCCGTGCTCGACGTCAGCCTGCGCGGCACGCTGCACATGTCGCAGGCGGTGGTGCCGGCCATGCGCGAGCAGAAGTCGGGCGCGATCGTCTGCATCTCGTCGGTGAGCGCGCAGCGCGGCGGCGGCATCCTCGGCGGCCCGCACTACTCGGCCGCCAAGGCCGGCGTGCTCGGCCTGGCCCGCGCGATGGCGCGCGAGTTCGGCATCGACGGCATCCGCGTCAACAGCGTGACGCCGGGCCTGATCGCGACCGACATCAACAAGGGCCTGATCCCGGAAGACCGCATGAAGGGGATCCTGGAGCAGATCCCGCTGAACCGCATCGGCGAGCCCGCCGACGTCGCCGGCTGCGTGGTGTTCCTCGCCAGCGATCTCGCGAAGTACCTCACCGGCGTGACGCTCGACGTCAACGGCGGCATGTTGATCCACTGACCCGGTCCGCAAAGAGTCCATCAAAAGGAGACAAGCACCATGCAACGCAACACCTTCACCCGCTCGCTGCTCGCCCTGGCCACCGCCGCGCTGCTGCCGCTCGCCGCGCAGGCCCAGAACCTCAAGCTGACGCTGGGCCACGGCTCGGCGCCGGACAACCCGCGCAACCTCGCCGCCGTGAAGTTCGCCGAGACGGTCAAGGCCAGGACCAACGGCCGCATCGAGATCCAGGTGGCGCACTCGGCGCAGCTCGGCGACGACGCCGCGATGGTGACGGCCCTCCGCTCGGGCACGCTGGATATGTCGGCCAACAGCCAGGGCGCGGTGTCGACCGTGGTGCCGGAGTTCGCCGCGCTCGGCCTGCCGTTCCTCTTCAGCGACGTGGAGAAGGCGTGGCAGCTGATGGACGGCCCGATCGGCAAGGAGCTGGCCGACAAGACCGCCGCCAAGGGCATGGTGCTGCTCGGCCTGTGGGACAACGGCATCCGCCAGATGTCCAACAGCAGGCGCGCGCTCAAGTCGCCGGCCGACCTCAAGGGCCTGAAGATGCGCACGCCGCCCGATGAAGTGACGATCGACATCATGAAGGCCATGGGCGCCGATGCGCAGCAGATCAAGTTCTCCGAGCTGTACGTGGCGCTGCAGCAGGGCGTGGTGGACGGCCAGGAGAACCCGCTCACCAACATCGCCTCGGCCAAGCTGTACGAGGTGCAGAAGTACATCTCGCTGACCGGGCACAAGTACGAGTCCACGCCGTTTCTGATGAGCAAGCGCACCTGGGACCGGCTGCCGGAGGCCGATCGCAAGGTCGTCAACGAAGCCGCGGCCGAGGCGACGCAGCTGCAGCGCCGCCTGAACAAGGAGGCCGACGACAAGCTGGCCGCCGAGCTCAAGGGCAAGGGCATCCAGATCGACACCGTCGACCGCCAGGCCTTCGTGGCGGCCTCCAAGCCGGTCTACGCCAAGTGGACCTCCGGCCCGATCGGCGACTTCGCCAACCGCGTCGTGCGCACCGCCTCCGGCAACTGAAATCGCGCCACCGGGCCCGCCGCGGCGGGCCCCGAAAGGGTGTCCATGAACGCACTGATCCAGGCCGTCGATGCGGCCATCGCCTGGGGCTGCCGCTTCGTCCTCTACGTGACGCTGTCGGTGGTCTTCGTGATCCTCACGATCAACGTCGGCCTGCGCTATCTCGCCGGCACCAGCATCGCCTGGGCATCGGAGCTGCCCGAGCTGATGTTCCCCTGGATGATCATGGCCGGCGTGGTGCTCGCGGCCCAGCACGGCTCGCACATCGCGGTGGTGCTCGTCACGCAGAAGCTCGGCGCCTCGCGGCGCTGGGTGCTGGCCGCGGGCTCGCTGATCGTCGCCGCGATGTACGGCTTCCTGGCCTGGATGGCGGTTCCCGTCGCGCAGATCGCGCACGACGAGAAGACGCCCATCCTGCACGTGCCCGGTTCGGTCAGCGTCGGCTGCCTGGCGCTGGGCTTCGCGGTGCTGGCCGTGGTGACCCTGTGCCGGCTGCCGCGGGTGTGGACCGACCACCGCGTCGAGAACGCGCAAGCGGCCGAAGCGATGGCGCACGGAGCCTGATGCCATGACCGCTCTCATCATCGGCCTGTTCATCCTCGCGGCGCTCGCATCGATCCCGATCGCCCACTCGCTCGTGCTCGCCTCGGTGACCGGGCTCTTCATCCTCGACCGCGTGCCGGTGCACATGGCGGTCGAGCAGATGCTCTCGCAGACGCAGAGCTTCCCGCTCATCGCCATTCCGTTCTTCATGATGACCGGCGCGCTGATGGTCAGCGGCCGGCTCGGCCAGAGCCTGGTGTCGCTGCTGTCGATGATGATCGGCCGCGTGCACGGCGGGCCGGCCCAGGTCGGCGTGCTGTCCTCGACGATCTTCGGCGGCGTGTCCGGTTCGGCCGTGGCCGACGCCTCGGCGATCGGCTCGATGCTGATCCCCTGGCTCAAGAAGCTGGGCTACCCGGCGCCGTTCGCCGCCGGCGCGCTCGCCGCGGCCGCCACGATCGACATCCTGATCCCGCCGTCGATCCCGATGATCGTCTACGCGCTGGTGTCGGGCGCCTCCATCGGCGCGCTGTTCGTCGCCGGCATCCTGCCGGGCCTGATGATGTGCGCCGGGTTCATGGCGGTGTGCTACGTGCAGGGCCGCCGGCGCGGCTTCCCGCGCGACACCACGCCGTTCGACTGGACCGAGTTCGGCCGCCAGTTCCTGCAGGCCGGACCGGCGCTGGCGATGCCGGTGCTGATCATCGTCTTCCTGCGCTTCGGCATCGCGACGCCCACCGAGGTGAGCGTGATGTCCACGCTGTACGCGATGGTGGTCTCGGCCGCCGTCTACCACGACCTCACGCTGGCCAAGCTGCGGTCTGCCGCGATCGAGGCCGGCATCTCCACCGGCGTGGTGCTGCTGATCATCATGGCCTCGAGCGTGGTCGGCTGGATCGTCACCTACGAGCAGCTGCCGGCCGCGTTCACGCAGTACGCCAAGGAGGTGCTGCGCCAGCCCTGGCTGATCATCCTCGCGATGAACCTCATCATGCTGGCCACGGCGATGTTCATCGACCTGCCGGCCGCCGTGCTGCTGCTCACCCCGATGTTCGTGCCGCTGGCCGCCGCGGTGGGCATGGACACCATCCAGCTGGGCATCATGATGATCGTCAACCTCTCCATCGGCCTCTACCACCCGCCGATCGGCACCACGCTCTTCATCACGAGTTCGATCGCCAAGGTGCGCATCGGCGACGTGGTGAAGGAGCTGATCCCGTTCTACTTCGTGGCGATCGGCCTGCTGCTGGCGTTCGCCTACCTGCCGTGGCTCACGCTGCGCTGACGTCCCCCTCCCATTCCGCAAGGACTTCCGATGCCTGCTGATCTCGACGAACTCGCCGCCTGCGCCTGGCGCATCCGCCGCTATGCCGTGCGCATGGGCGAGGTGCAGGGCCAGGGCTACGTGGGCCAGGCGCTCGGCTACGCCGACGTGCTGGCCGTGGCCTACGGCCATGCGCTCCACCTGCGGCCCGACGACCCGCACTGGGAAGGCCGCGACCGCTTCCTGCTCTCGCACGGGCACTACGCGATCGCGCACTACGCGGCGCTGATCGAGGCCGGCGTCATCCCCGAGAGCGAGCTGGAGACCTACGGCAGCGACGACAGCCGGCTGCCGATGTCGGGCATGGCGAGCTACACGCCGGGCATGGAGATCTCCGGCGGCTCGCTGGGGCAGGGCCTGGTCATCGCGGTCGGCATGGCGCTCGGCCTGAAGCACAAGAAGAACCCGGCCTTCGTCTACAACTCGATGTCCGACGGCGAGCTCGACGAAGGCTCGACGTGGGAGGCGGCGATGGCCGCCGCGCACCACGGCCTGGACAACCTGGTGTGCGTCGTCGACATCAACAACCAGCAGGCCGACGGTCCCTCGACCAAGGTGCTCGGCTTCGAGCCGCTGGCCGACAAATGGGCCGCCTTCGGCTGGCACGTGCAGCGCGTCGACGGCAACGACCTGCCGGCGGTGCTGGCCGCCTTCGAGGCCGCCCGCTCGCTCAAGGACAGGAAGCCGCGCGTGATCCTGTGCGACACGCTGATGGGCAAGGGCGTGCCCTTCCTCGAGCAGCGCGAGAAGAACCACTTCATCCGCGTCGATCCGCCCGAGTGGCAGCAGGCGCTGCAGGTCCTGGACCGCAGCCAACCCGAAGGAGCCGCCGCATGAGCGCCGTCGCCGACAAGAAGCCGAAGCTGACCACCTCGGCGATGATCGCCTCGATCGCCTCCGAGGGGCAGCGGGTGAAGGCCGCGCCGTTCGGCAAGGCGCTGGTCGAGTACGCCGCGCACCGGCCCGAGGTCGTCGGCCTCAGCGCCGACCTGGCCAAGTACACCGACCTGCACCTTTTCGCCCAGGCCTATCCCGAACGCTTCTTCCAGATGGGCATGGCCGAGCAGCTGCTGATGGGCGCCGCCGGCGGCATGGCCAAGGAGGGGCTGGTTCCGTTCGCGACCACCTATGCCGTGTTCGGTACGCGCCGCGCCTACGACTTCATCCACCAGGTGATCGCCGAGGAGAACCTGAACGTCAAGATCTGCTGCGCGCTGCCGGGGCTGACCACCGGGTACGGCCCCAGCCACCAGGCCACCGAGGACCTGGCGATGATGCGGGCGATCCCCGGCCTGACGATCGTCGACCCCTGCGACGCGCTCGACATCGAACAGGCCGTGCCGCAGATCGCGCAGTGCAAGGGCCCGGTCTACATGCGGCTGCTGCGCGGCCAGGTGCCGCTGGTGCTGGACGAGGTGCCCGGCTACCGCTTCGAGCTCGGCAAGGCGAAGATGCTGCGCGAGGGCGCCGACGTGCTCGTCATCTCCAGCGGCATCCTGACGATGCGCGCGCTCGAGGTGGCGCAGGACCTGGCGAAGGACCGCGTCGGCGTCGCCGTGCTGCATTGCCCGACGATCAAGCCTCTGGACGAGGCGGCGATCGTCGAGGCGGTGCGCTACCAGCACCGGCTGGTGGTGGTCGCCGAGAACCACTCGGTGGTCGGCGGGCTGGGGGAGGCGGTGGCGTCGGCCCTGCTGCGCCATCGCGTGCAGCCCGCGGGCTTCCAGCTGGCCGGGCTGCCCGATGCCTTCCTCGACGCCGGCGCGCTGCCGACCCTGCACGACCGCTACGGCATCAGCCGCGAGGCGCTCGCCGCACGCATCAAGGGGTGGCTGGGTTGAACCACGGGGAATCGGCTTCCGCCGGCGAGCTGGCCAACGCCATCCGGTTCCTGGCGATCGACGCGATCGTGCGGGCCGGCGAGGGCCACCAGGGCGTTCCGCTCGGCATGGCGGAGATCGCCACGGCGCTCTACACGCGGCACCTGAAGTTCGATGCCGCCAACCCGGCCTGGCCGGACCGCGACCGCGTGGTCCTCTCGAACGGCCACGGCTCGATGCTGCTCTATGCGCTGCTGCACCTGACCGGCGTGGAGCGCATGGGCATCGACCAGGTCGGCACCTTCCGCGACTTTGGTTCCCGATGCGAAGGGCACCCCGAGCGCGACATCTCGTCGGGCATCGAGGTCACCACCGGTCCGCTGGGGCAGGGCATCGCGAACGCGATGGGCATGGCCGTCGCGGAAGCCTGGCTCAACGCGCGCCACGGCGACGCGATCTGCAACCACCACACCTATGCGTTCGTTGGCGACGGCTGCCTGCAGGAGGGCATCGGGCAGGAAATGATCTCGCTGGCCGGCCACCTGAAGCTCGGCAAGCTGGTCCTGCTCTGGGACGACAACCGCATCACCGATGACGGCAGCACCGAGCTGTCGATCAGCGAGGACGTGGCGCAACGCTGCCGCGTCGCGGGTTGGCACGTGGTGGAAGTCGATGGCCATGACATCGAGGCCGTGTCGGCCGCGATCGGCGAGGCGAAGGCCGACCCGCGGCCTTCGCTGCTGGCCTGCCGCACCGTCATCGCCCGCGGCATCGCCCGGCTGCAGGGACAACGCGGCGGCCACAGCGGCCGGCTGTTCCCCGAGGACGCCCAGGCCGCACGCGAACGCCTGGGCTGGCCCTACGGGCCGTTCGAGATTCCGGCGCAGGTGCTCGGTCCGTGGCGCGAAGCCGGTTTGCGCCATCGCGACGAGCACGCCGCCTGGAAGCGCCGCGTCGCCGGACTGCCGGCGCCGCAGCGCGCGGAGTTCGACCGCCTGATGTCCGGCGGCCTGCCGGACGGGTGGCGCAGCGTGCTGGCGCGGTACAAGCGCGAGGCGCTCTCGCGCGAACCGCTGGCCAGCGGGATCTTCATCTCCGGCGAGATCAATGACGCGCTGGTCGACGTCCTGCCCGAGCGCCTCGTCGGCTGCGCGGACCTGGAGGCGCCCCCCAACCACAAGCGGCGTCTGAACGCGTTCACGGCGGCCGATCGCACGGGCGCCTACATCCACTGCGGCGTGCGCGAGCACCTCATGGGCGCGATGGCCAACGGCCTGGCCGCGCACGGCGGCGTCGTGCCGCTGGCCGTGACGTACCTCGCCTTCAGCGACTACGAACGTCCCGCGATGCGGATGGCCGCGCTCATGGGCCTGCCGGTCCAGTTCGTGTTCAGCCACGATTCGATCGGCATCGGCAAGAACGGACCCACGCACCAGCCGGTGGAGATCCTCGCGTCGCTGCGCGCCATGCCGAACATGCTGGTGCTGCGGCCCGCCGATGCGGTCGAGGCGGCGGAATGCTGGGAGATCGCGCTTGCGCGTCGCGACGGTCCGTCCTCGCTGGTGTTCGCCCGCCAGGCGCTGCCGCATGTCCGGCGCGTCCACACCGATGCCAACCTGAGTGCCCGCGGCGCCTACGTGCTGCAGGAGGCCACGGGCGGCGAGCGCCAGGTCACGCTGATGGCGACCGGCTCCGAGGTGGCGCTGGCCCTGGCCGCCCGCGATTTGCTGCAGGCGGACGGGACGCCCACCGCGGTGGTGTCGATGCCGAGCTGGGAGCTCTTCGAGGCGCAGGGCCCCGACTACCGCGCCGGCGTGCTGGGCGCGCCGGGCGGCGTGCGCGTCGCCTGCGAGGCCGCGGTCCGGTTCGGCTGGGACCGCTGGCTGGGCGAGCGGGGCGGCTTCGTGGGCATGAAGGGCTTCGGCGCTTCAGGGCCCGCGGACGTCCTCTACCGGCATTTCGGCATCACGCCCGAGGCGATCGCGGCCGAGGCGCGGCGGCTGCTCGGCGGGCGCTGAACGAAGTCCAGCGGGTGCCGGGCCTGGCCCGGAACGACTGCGTTCGCCACGGGACAGGCGAGACAGGTCTCGCCGCCCGTTCAGGCCGCCCACTCCGACTCGTAGAGAAACGGCTGGAAACCAGCGCGATCACCTGTATCCGTCAGCAGGCAGACGCTGAGGTGCAGGCTGCAGATGCACTCGGATTGCGCGATGTTCAACGCCAGCCGGATGGCGTCGACCGGGATGTCAGATGGAACCCGCCAGGCGCGGGCTTCGCCGTCCGTTTCCATGAGTCACCTCCCTCTCTCGATGGCCGTCTAGCGGGCTCTGGACTTCAGTGTCCCGATCCCGCGTGGAGGCCGCAATCCTGAGAACGGGTGATGGGCGGGTATCCAGCTCAGCCCTTCATCTCAGCGAGGAGCACTTCGATCGGATGGCGCAGCCGCCGCCCGCGCAGTCGCTCGGCCTGGCTGCGGCAGGAATAGCCCGTGGCCAGCAGCTCGGTGCCGCCCGCGTCCAGCAGCGGTCCCCACGACTGCTCGAAGATCACCTTCGAGGTGCCGACGTTGCGCGACTCGTGGCCGTAGGTGCCCGACATGCCGCAGCAGCCGCTGGCCTGCGGCGCCAGCGCGAGGCCCGCGCGCTCGAACACCCGCCGCCACTGCGCCACGCTGGCCGGAACGGTCGTCTTCTCGGTGCAATGCGCGAGCAGGCGGTACGCCGCGCCGCCCCCCTTGCGCTCGGGCAGCGCGCGCAGCAGCCATTCCTGGGGCAGCAGCACGTCCGGCGTGTTCTCCAGGCCGGTGAGCTTGCGGTACTCCTGCCGGTAGGTGAGCGTCATCGCCGGGTCCAGGCCGACGAGCGGGATGCCGGCGGCCGCCAGGGACTGCAGCAGTCGCGCATTGCGCCGCGCCGCCCGCTCGAACGGCGCCAGGAAGCCCTGCACGTGCAGCGGCTTGCCGTTGGGACGGAAGGGTGCGATGTAGACCGTGTGGCCGGTGCGCACCGCCAGCTCGACGAAGGCGGCCCACACCGGCGTCTCGAACCAGCGGGTGAACGCGTCCTGCACCAGCACCACGCTGCGTTCGCGCCGTTGCGCGTCGAGGCCCGCGAGCAGCTCGGGCGTCGCCGTACGCACGCCGAGCCGTCTCAGCGTCGCCTCGAGATCGAAGCGCGCGAGCAGCGGGCTGTCGACCATCCCCGCGGCGCTATCCAGCAGGCGGCGCACCGGCGCAGCGGCCATCACGGCGTTGTAGAGCCCCGGCACGCGCGCCAGGTACGGGACCGTGAACTCCAGGGACCCGATCAGGTAGTCCTTCAGCGGCCGCAGGTAGCGCCGGTGATAGAGCTCCAGGAAGCGCGATCGGAACTCCGGCACGCTCACCTTCACCGGGCACTGGCCCGCGCACGACTTGCACGACAGGCAGCCGGCCATGGCCTCGTACACCTCGTGCGAGAAGTCGTCCGCGCCCGAACGCGTGTTGCGCCAGCGCGCGGGCAGGGTGCGCAGGAAGGCGATCGCGCCGCCCGGCGCCGCGGCCAGCACGTCGGCCCCGGCGGCGCCCTGCAGGCGCAGCCACTCGCGCATCAGCGAGGCGCGACCCTTGGGCGAATGCCGGCGCTCGCGCGTGCCTTTCCATGAAGGGCACATCGCGTCGTCGGGGTCGAAGTTGTAGCAGGCGCCGTTGCCGTTGCAGTGCATCGCGCTGCCCCAGCTTCGCCACACGCGCTCGTCGATCTGGCGATCGGCCGCGCCGCGCAGCGGGACCTCGTCGATCTTGAGCAGCCGCGCGTCCGGCACGCCCGCGGGCGTGGCGATCTTGCCGGGGTTCAGCTGGTTGTGCGGATCGAAGGCCGCCTTCAGTTGTTGCAAGGCGGGATAGAGCGGCCCGAAGAACTTCGGCGCGTACTCGGAGCGCACGCCCTTTCCGTGTTCGCCCCACAGCAGCCCGCCGTACTTGTGCGTGAGCTCGGCCACGCCGTCGGAGATGGTGCGCACCATCGGCACCTGCGCGGGATCCTTCAGGTCCAGCGCGGGCCGCACATGCAGCACGCCGGCGTCCACATGGCCGAACATGCCGTAGGCGACGCCGCAGCGGTCCAGCAGCGCGCGGAACTCGGCGATGTACTCCGGCAGCTTCTCCGGCGGCACCGCGGTGTCTTCCACGAAGGGTTGCGGCCGCACCTCGCCCTGCACGTTGCCCAGCAGGCCGACCGCCCGCTTGCGCATCGCGTAGACCTGCTCGACCGCCTTCAGCCCGGCCGCGACCGTGTGGCCCAGGCGCACGACGCTGGTGTCCTCGCGCAGGTGGCGCGCGAACGCGGCGACGCGCTCGTCCACCTCGGCCGGATCGTCGCCGCAGAACTCGACCAGGTTGATGCCGCGCGTCTCCGGCTCGCCTTCCGCGCGCGGGAAGTACGGTGCCACCGAGGTCCACACGATGTCCTGCATCGCCAGCAGCAGCACCTTGGAGTCCACGGTCTCGATCGACAGCGGCCGGTGCGCCATCAGCGCGCGCGCATCGCGCAGCGCGTCCATGAAGCCGGCGTAGCGCACGTTCACCAGCACCGAGTACTTCGGGATCGGCAGCACGTTCAGCTCGGCTTCGACGATGAAGCCGAGCGAGCCTTCCGCGCCGCACAGCACGCTGTTGAGGTTGAAGCGGCCGTCCGGCTCGTGCAGGTGGGCGAGGTCGTAGCCGGTCAGGCAGCGATTGAGCTTGGGGAAGCGCTCCTCGATCAGCGCGCCTTGCGTCTGCGCGATGTTCGCGGCGGCGCGGTACGCGTCGCCGATCGCGCCCGGTCGCGCCAGCGCGTGGGCCAGTTCGCCCGATGAAAGCGGCCGGCTCTCGAACCGCTCTCCACCCAGCAGAACGCAATCGAGCGCCAGCACGTGGTCGCGCGTCTTGCCGTAGGTGCAGCTGCCCTGGCCGCTGGCGTCGGTGTTGATCATCCCGCCGACGGTGGCGCGGTTGCTGGTGGACAGCTCGGGTGCGAAGAACAGCCCGTGCGGCGCCAGCGCCGCGTTCAGCTGGTCCTTCACCACGCCCGCCTGCACGCGCACGCGCCGTCCTTGCACGTCGATGGAAAGGATGCGGTTCATGTGCCGCGACACGTCCACCACGATGCCGTCGGCGAGCGACTGCCCGTTGGTGCCGGTGCCGCCGCCGCGCGCGGTCAGCGTCACGCGCCGCCACGCGGGCTGCGCGGCCAGGCGCGCGAGCCGCTGCACGTCCTGCGCGTCGCGCGGGAACACCACGGCCTGCGGCAGCCGCTGGTAGATCGAGTTGTCGGTGGAGAGGACGGTGCGGTCGGCGTAGCGGCCGCTGATCTCTCCGGTGAACCCGTCCGCGGCCAGCGCGTCCAGGAAGCCTCGGTACACCGACGCCGGCGTGGCCGGCGGCGGAACGAGCGCGATGGTGCCGGCGGCGGCCATCAGGCCAGCGTGTAGGCGGTCTTCACCGTGGTGAAGAACTCCTGCGCGTAGCGTCCCTGTTCGCGCGGCCCGTAGCTCGAGCCTTTGCGGCCGCCGAACGGCACGTGGTAGTCCACGCCCGCCGTCGGCAGGTTCACCATCACCATGCCGGCCTGGGCGTGGCGGCGGAAATGCGTCGCGTGCCTGAGGCTGGTGGTGGCGATGCCGGCCGACAGGCCGAACTCGGTGTCGTTGGCCACGGCCAGCGCTTCCTCGTAGTCGCGCACGCGGATCACGCTGGCGACGGGGCCGAACACCTCCTCGCGGTTGATGCGCATCGCGGGCGTGCTGTCGGTGAAGAGCGTGGGCGTGACGAAATAGCCCTCGTGGCCGCTGCCGGTGTGGCAGGCCGCGCGATCGCCGCCGGCGGCGAGCACCGCGCCTTCTTCCTTCGCGATGCGCACGTACTCCAGGTCCTGCTCCATCTGCGAGGCGCTCACGGCCGGGCCGATGTCGGTGCCGGCGGCGAGAGCGTCGCCGACCTTCAGCGTGGCCATGCGGGCCTTCAGCGCGGCGACGAACTTGTCGTGGATGCCGGCCGTCACGATCAGGCGGCTCGAAGCCGTGCAGCGCTGCCCGGTGGAGAAGAACGCGCTTTGCGAGCACAGCTCCACCGCCTGCGCGAGGTCGGCATCGTCCAGCACCACCTGCGGGTTCTTGCCGCCCATCTCCAGCTGCACCTTCTTGCCGTGCTGAACGCACTGCAGCCCGATGCGCCGGCCCACGTCCACCGAACCGGTGAAGCTGACCGCGGCGATGCCGGGATGCGTGACGAGCGGATCGCCGATCACGCTGCCGCGGCCCATCACCAGGTTGAACACGCCGGCGGGGATGCCGCTGCGGTGGATGATCTCGGCCAGTGCCCAGGCGGAGCCGGGCACCAGGTCGGCCGGCTTGAGCACCACGCAGTTGCCGAAGGCGAGGGCGGGCGCGATCTTCCAGGCCGGGATCGCGATCGGGAAGTTCCAGGGCGTGATCAGGCCGATCACGCCGATCGGCTCGCGCGTGATCTCCACGCCGACGCCGGGCCGCACCGACGGCAGCGTTTCGCCCGTCAGGCGGACGCACTCGCCCGCGAAGAACTTGAAGATGTGGCCGGCGCGGGTGACCTCGCCGATCGCCTCGGGCCGGGTCTTGCCTTCCTCGCGGGCGAGCAGGGCGCCCAGTTCCTCGCGGCGCGCCAGGATCTCGGTGCCGATCTTGTCCAGCGCGTCGGCGCGCGCCTGCACGCTGCCGGTGGACCAGGCCGGGAAGGCGGCCTGCGCGGCCGAGACCGCGGCGTTCAGCTGCCCGGCGTCGGCCTGCGCGTACTCGCCGATCACGTCGGCGGGGTTGGAGGGATTGCGATTCAGGCCGAATCGCTCGCCGGCGACCCACTGGCCGGCGATCAGGTTGCCGTAGGACATGGGATTCAGTTGACCTGGGTGAGCAGCGGGCGGCCCGCGTAGTGCGCCTCGGCGTTCTCGAGGAAGCGGACCACCGAAGCGTGGATCGCCTGCGGCGAGATGCCGCCGATGTGCGGCGTGAGGATGGCGTTGTCGAACTCGAGCAGCGCCTTGGGCGGCGTCGGCTCGCCCTCGTACACGTCGAGCGCGGCGGCCCAGATGCGCTTGTCGCGCAGCGCGGCGGCCACCGCGTCGGTGTCCACCAGCGTGCCGCGCGCGACGTTCACCACCACGCCGTTCGGGCCCAGCGCGTTCAGCACCTGATCGTTGACGATGTGGTAAGTGGCTTGCCCGCCGGGCGCGCACACCACCAGGAAATCGCACCAGTCGGCCAGGCTCACGATGTCGTCGAACCAGCGGAAGCCCGTCTCGTCGCGGCGCGTGCGGCTGTGGTAGCCGATCTCCATGTCGAATCCCTGCGCGCGTTTGGCCACCTTCCTGCCGATGGCGCCCAGGCCGAAGATGCCCATCCTGCGGCCCGACACGTGCGGCGGCCGCGGGATGTCGTCGCGCCAGAGGCCGTGCCGCACGCCGTTGTTCAGGAAAGGCAGGCGGCGGATGGCCGCCAGCAGGATCGCCATCGCGTGGTCCGCCACCGCGTCGTCGTTGGTCCCGGCGGCGTTGCACACCGGGATGCCGCGCTCGCTCGCCCGGTCCCGGGCCACGTTCTCGAAGCCCACGCCCACGGTGCAGATCAGCTCCAGGTTGGGCAGGGCGTCGATCTCCTCGGCCAGCAGGCCGTTGGTGCCGTTGGTGAGCACCACGCGGATGTCCTGCCCTCGGGTGGCGATCTGGGCCTGGCCGTTGGAGCGGTCCTTGCCCAGGCCCTCGTTGGGCGCGTAGATCATCTCGAAGCGCTCGGAGACGAGCGCGCGGTGTTCCTCCGACAGGAAGACCAGGACGAGCAGCAGCGGTTTCTTCATCAGTCTCGAAAAAATAGTCAGTCCACGCGGGCGCCGGAGAGCTTCACCAGCTTGCCCCACTTGTCGATCTCGGAAGCCAGCACCTGCTTGAACTCGGCGGGCGAGTTGCCCGCCGGCGTGGAACCCTGGTCGGCGAGCGTCTTGCGCACTGCGGGGTCGGCCAGCACCTTGCGGATGGCGGCGTTCATCGTCTCGACCACTTCGGCGGGCGTGTCGGCCGGCGCGAAGATGCCGTTCCACAGCACCACCTCGAAGCCGGGCAGCACCTCGCCGATGGCCGGCACGTTGGGCAGGCGCGGCGACCGGTTCTTCGTCGTGATGCCCAGGGCGCGCAGCTTGCCGGTCTCGATGTAGGGCAGCACTTCCACCAGCGGCGAGAACACCGCCTGGATCTGGCCGGCGATCAGGTCGGCGTTGGCGGGGGCGCCGCCGCGGTAGGGCACGTGCACCATGCCGCCGCCGGCCATGCTGTCGAACAGCGCGCCGGACAGGTGCTGCGAGGTGCCGTTGCCGGCCGAGCCGTAGTTGATGACCGCCTTCTTCTGCTTGACCAGCTGCACGAACTCCTCGAGGTTCTTCGCGGGCACCGCGTCGTTGACCATCAGCACGTTCGGGATCAGCGCGACCTGCGACACGGGGATCAGGTCCTTCTGCGGATCGAAGCCCATGCTCTTGTAGAGCGTCACGTTGGTGGCCATCGTGCTGGTGTGCAGCAGGAAGGTGTGACCGTCCTTGGCCTGCTTGGCGACGTAGGCCGCGCCGATGTTGCCGCCGGCGCCGGTGCGGTTGTCCACCACCACGCGCTGGCCCAGCACGCCGCTGAGCTTCTCGGCCATCATGCGCGCCGTCGTGTCGGTGCTGCCACCGGGGGCCAGCGGGACCACCAGCGTGATCGGCTTGTCGGGCCAGCCGGCGGCCTGGGAGGCGAGGGCCGTCATGCTGACGGCGGCGGCCGCGATGGCCTTGAGGAAAGTGGAACGCTTCAAGACTGTCTCCGGGAGTTGTTCGTCGCGGCCCCGGGCGGGGCCGCGTGGGGTCAGTGGAGGGCCGGGCGCATCAGCGCTGGCCGTCGTTCACGCTGATCTGGTCGGCGCGCAGGCCGCCCAGGCGTTCGTGCACCCGGCCGCCGGTCGCCATCACCAGCGTGTACAGCAGTTCGTCGGGGCGCGGACCGTCGATGGTGCCCACGTCCACGGTGCTGAAGTGGCTGCGCACGTAGCAGGCCTCGATGTGGTGCAGCGGCACCTGCAGGCGCGTGCCCGCGGTCGCCACGACCTTGGCCGCGGGGACGATGGACTTGGCCTTGGGCAGGTTCTCGCGCATCGGCCAGCCGCCGGCGATGTGCCAGATGGCGCCGTGCTCGAGCTCGCCGTTCAGGCCGACGATCGCGCCCTTGCCATAGGCCTGGATCTTGTCGGCGCCGCCGAGTGCGGCGATCAGCTCGGGGACGATCTCCTTGGCCATCTCGGTCGCGTCCTTGACGAAGGGCGTCAGGTCCTCGACGTAGCGGCCGGCGTACGGGTTGTGCAGCACGACGGAGATCGACCCCATGCGCACCGGCTGGTCGGCCGGCGGGCCGTTCTCGTGATAGATGGTCTCGAGGTTCAGCAGCTTCTTGCGGATCTTGATGAGGGACATTCAGGCTCTCCTGGTGGAAGGTGGGAAAGGGAGGGAGGGACGGATCACTCCGGCGTCAGGCCGGCATCGCGGAAGACCTTGCCCCATTTGGCGATGTCGGTCTCGATCAGCCTGCCGAAGGCGTCGGGAGTGGAATGCACGGGCGACAGGCCCGAGGTTTCGAAGCGCTTCTGCAGCGCCGGGTCGGCCAGCACTTCGCGCAGCACGGCGTTGACCCGCTGCACGACGGCGGCGGGCGTGCCCGCCGGAGCGGCCATGCCGAACCACACGTTCAGGTCGTAGTCGGGCAGGCCGGCTTCGGCCAGCGAAGGCACGTCGGGCGCGAGCGGCGAGCGCTTCTTGCTCGTGACGCCCAGCGCGGTCACGCGGCCGGCCTTGGCCTGCTGCACGCCGTTGACCATGTCGGCGATGGTGAAGTCGATCTGGCCCGCGATGAGGTCCGTCATCGCCTGGGGCACGCCGCGGTAGGCCACCGGCACGGCGGAGAAGCCGCCCATGGACACCACCTGCGCGCCGGTGAGCTGGGCGCTGCCGGAGCCGTAGCCGTAGTTCAGCTTCTTCGGCGTGGATTTCGCCAGCGCGATCAGCTCCTGCAGGTTCTTCACCGGCAGGTGCTTGCCCGAGACCAGGATGAAGGGCGCCTCGGCCACCAGGCCGATCGGAGCGAAGTCCTTGCGCGGGTCGTAGGGCAGCGACTTGAAGGCGCTGACGTTGCTGGCGCCGCTGCTCACGCCGACCATGAACAGCGTGTAGCCGTCGGCCGGCGACTTGGCGCCGGCCACGGTGCCGACGATGCCGTTGGCGCCGGCCTTGTTGTCGATGACGACCGGCTGGCCCAGGCGCGGCGACATGCCGTCGGCCAGCGCGCGCGCCACCACGTCGGTGATGCTGCCGGGCGGGAACGGCACCACCAGCTTGACCGGCTTGTCGGGCCAGGCCGCCGCGAAGCCGGCGAGGGGAAGGGCGCACAGCAGCGCCGCGAGCGTCCTGCGCTTCATTGCTTCTTCTCGCCGAACTGCACGCCCGCCCACTGCTCGAAGTGGCGGATCGGATAGACGTTGTCCTTGTCGCCGTCGCCCTGCGTCATCGCGAAGGCGAGGAACTGGCGCGCGGTCTGGCTGACCAGCATCGGCGCGCCGAGCTTCTCGGCCTCGTCGATGCACATCTTCACGTCCTTGTGCAGCAGCTCGGTGGTAAAGCGCACCGGGAAGCTGCGGTCCAGCACGCACTGCGGGATGCGCTCCAGCGTGGCGAACGAGCGGCCGCTGGACACGTTGATCACGTCCAGCATGGTCTTGGAATCCAGGCCCGCCTTCACGCCGTACACCAGCGCTTCGAGGCTGGCGATCATGCTGGTCGCGTACAGCGTGTTGTTGATGATCTTCATGGTCTGGCCGAGGGTCGGGTCGGCGCCCAGGTAGAAGATCTTGTTGCCGATCACGCGCAGCAGCGGCTCGACTTCCTCGTAGGCCTGCGAGGGACCGGCGGGCATCACGGCCAGCGCGCCTTTCTCGGCGTTGGCGGTGCCGCCGCTCACCGGCGCGCCGACCAGGGCGATGCCCCTGGCCTTGAGCAGCGCCTCGACGTCCTTGGTGACCGACGGGCCGGTGGTGGACAGGTCGAGCACGATGCGGACCTTGCCGCCCTGCGCCACTTCGGCGGCGACGTCCGCGACCACGCGCGGGATCGGCAGGCACAGCAGCACGATCTCCACTTGCGAGGCGAGCTCCTTGGCGCTGGCGGCGGCTTTCGCGCCCTTGGCGACGAAACGTTCCTGGGCGGCGGCATTGCGGTCATGCACGACCAGCTCATGGCCGGCGGCGAGCAGGCGGGTCGCGAAGTGCTGGCCGATGTTGCCGAGACCGATCAATCCGATGTTCATGGGGGAGGGTTCCTGTGGGATGGACGGCGGAACTCTAGGGAGCCGGCGCTTGCATGGCGAGTGCAGTTTCTGCGGCTTGGTATGCGGTCAAGTTAATCGCCACCCTCCGTCATTCCCAGGGAGGCGGCGATCCACTGCTTCTCCGCTTTTTCACCGCAGTCCTTCCGGGCCAGGGCGGGGAGGGCCTTCTGCCTCCATGTCCCCCGCGCGCCTGAACGGCGCTGGCTCCTCCTTTACTTACGCCAGGAGGGCTCCCTCACCCTGTCCCTATCCGGCGTCGAATCGAGCACTGCCTCGAACGCCTCAGCAAAAGCCAAGACGGTGCCGGGGCCGCCTAGGGTGGCCGGTTCAGGCGTCGGGCAGAGCCCGAAGCTTCCGATGCACACGCGGCCTCGAAGGC
>JAEWBU010000314.1 GCA_023390985.1 Pseudomonadota bacterium | reverse complement strand
ATCGTCGCGAGCGTGAGCCTGATGGTGTCGATGGCGATCATGGTGACGTCGTTCCGTACGTCGCTCGACGCGTGGCTCGGCCGCGTGCTGCCCGCCGACCTGTACGTGCGCACCGCCGCCGGCTCGTCGGCCGGCGACACGGCCTTCCTCGACGAAGGCCTGGTCGCGGCCGCGGCGCGCCTGCCCGGCGTGGAGCGCGTCGCGACCCAGCGCGTGCGCTCGCTGCTGCCCGACCCTCGGCGTCCCGCGGTCGCACTGCTTGCACGGCCGCTCGGCGATGCCGCGCGCGAGCTGCCGCTGGTCGGCTCGCTCGCGCCGGTGCCCGCCGGTCGCGTGCCGGTGTTCGTGAGCGAGGCGATGGTCGACCTGCACGGCGCCCGGCTCGGAGAGGGCCTTCCGCTGCTCGATGCCGCGCTCGGCCTGCCGAGGGCCGACGACGGCAACAGCCGCTTCGTCGTCGCCGGCGTGTGGCGCGACTACGTGCGCCAGAGCGGCGCCGTGATGCTGCGCCAGGCCGACTACCGGCGCCTCACCGGCGATCGCCGCGTCAACGACCTGCAGCTGTGGCTCGCGCCCGGCGCGGACGCGTCGGCCGTGCAGGCGCGATTGCGCGAGCTGGCCGGGCCCGCGGGCGCGCTGCTGGAATTCGCCTCGGCCGCCGAGCTGCGCGCGACCTCGCTGCGCATCTTCGACCGCAGCTTCGCCGTCACCTACTGGTTGCAGGCGGTGGCGATCGGCATCGGCCTGTTCGGCGTAGCGGCGAGCTTCAGCGCGCAGGTGCTGGCGCGGCGCAAGGAGTTCGGCCTGCTGGCGCACCTGGGACTCACGCGCCGGCAGATCCTCGGGGTGGTCGCCGGCGAAGGCGCGGCCTGGACGCTGGTGGGCGCGGCGGCCGGCATCGCGCTCGGCCTGGCGGTGTCGGTGGTGCTGGTGCATGTGGTCAATCCGCAGAGCTTCCACTGGACCATGGACCTGCTGGTGCCTTGGCCGCGCTTGCTGGTACTGGCGCTGGCCGTGATCGTGGCCGGCACCTTGACCGCGTGGCTGGCGGGTCGCGCCGCCGCGGGACGCGACGCGGTGCTGGCCGTGAAGGAGGACTGGTGATGCGCCGCCGGGAACTCATCGCCACCCTGCCCGCCCTGGCCTGGCCGTCGGCCCATGCACTGCCGCCACGCACGCTGCAGTTTCCGCGCGACCACGGCGCGCATCCGGACCTGCGAACCGAGTGGTGGTACATCACCGGCTTCGCGGGCGGCGAGGGACGCGAGTTCGGTTTCCAGCTCACCTTCTTCCGCTCGCGCGTCGATGCCACGCAGGCGATGGACTCGAAGTTCGCGGCCAAGCAGCTGGTGTTCGCGCACGCGGCCCTCACCGACGTGCAGGGCCGCCGCCTCTGGCACGACCAGCGCATCGCGCGCCAGGGGTTCGGCGTGGCGCAGGCGGAGGAAGGCGACACGCGGGTGCGGCTGCGCGACTGGCAGCTGGAGCGCGGGGCCGATGGCCGCTACGCCGCGCAGTTGCCGGCCGAAGGCTTCGGCCTGGACCTGCGCTTCGAGCCGACCCAGCCCCCGCTGCTGCAAGGCGCGCAAGGCCTCTCGCGCAAGGGGCCGCAGCCCGAGCAGGCGAGCTACTACTACAGCGTGCCGCAGCTGGCCGCGACGGGGACGATCCGCCTGCAGGGCCGTGCCTTCGAAGTGCGCGGCAAGGCCTGGCTGGACCACGAGTGGAGCGAGGCGCTGATGCACCCCGACGCGGTGGGCTGGGACTGGATCGGCATGAACCTGGACGACGGCGGCGCGCTCACCGCGTTCCAGCTGCGGCGCAAGGACGGTTCGCCTTTGTGGGATGGCGGATCGTTCCGCGCGGCGAACGGCACGACCTACATCGCGTCGCACGGCGAGAACCGCTTCAGCCCGCAGCGGCGCTGGAACAGTCCGCGGTCGGGCGCGAGCTATCCGGTGGAGTGGATGGTGCAGACGCCGGCCGACATCTACACCGTGCGCGCGGTCATCGACGCGCAGGAACTCGACAGCCGGCAATCGACCGGCGCGGTGTACTGGGAAGGCTTGTCGGAATTGCTGGACAGCAACGGCCGCCGCGTCGGGCGCGGCTACCTGGAGATGACCGGCTACGCGCAGCGGCTGCGCCTGTAGCCGGCGACGTCAGTCGTTCTGCGCCAGCAGCGTCTCGCGCAAGGCCTGCGCCTTGTCGCGGTCGAACGGGCCCTGCGCGCGGGCCAGCACGTTGCCGTGGCGATCCAGCACCAGCACCGAGGCGTGGTCCGTGCCGGCCAGGCCGGCGGAGCGCGCGAAGGCGTCACGGTCGTTGTGGACCGGCACCTTGATCCAGCGGATCGATTCGTCGCTGCGCAGCTGCAGCCCGTCGATCCAGCTGCGGGCCTCCTCGCGCTGGTGGCCCTGGAACACGACCAGGGCCAGCGTGCGGCCCGACAGTTCCTGCGGCAGTTGCACCGGCGTGTGGTCCAGGCGCTTGGCCAGGACGCTGGGCACCTTGCCGAGGACGGCGCTTTCGTGCGGCACGGCGACCGCGAGACCCAAGGCCGCGCCGGCTGCGGCCACCCATCCCACCACCGGCGTGAAGATCGGCGACATGACAATCTCCCCTGATGCCGTGCAGTGTTCCACGCCCGTGCATCCGGCGTACGTCAGCTTTGTAAAGAGCTGATGCGCCATGAGGTCTCGCTGGAACTTCCGCATGACAGGGCCCGGCGAAGTTGCACGTCCGCGGTGCGCCGACCTATAGTCGCGCCGCCCATCCGTACACGGAGCTCCTTCTCATGAACCTGCGCAGGCTCGCATCCGCCACGGCCGCCACCGCCGCGGCACTGGCTTTTCCCGTCCACGCCCAGGACGCCCAGTCCCTGCAGATCGCGGGCCTGGCCGCGACCTGCGCCAACTGCCACGGCACCCAGGGCCGCACGGTCGGCGACGCCCTGCCTCCGCTGGCCGGGATGAACAGGGAAGCGATGCTGGAGCAGCTGCGTGCCTTCCGCTCGGGCGCCCGGCCCGCGACGATCATGCACCAGCTCACCAAGGGCTACAGCGAGGCCCAGCTGGAACGGATCGCCACCTATTTCTCGCGCCAACCCCGTTGAGGAGCCGTCCCATGCGTCGTCGCACTCTCCTTCAGTTCTCCGGCGCGGCAGCGCTCTCCGGCTGCGCGGGCATCGGGGGTTCGCGCCCGCAGGTGGTCGTCGTCGGCGGCGGCTACGGCGGTGCCACGGCGGCCAGGTACGTGCGCCTGTTCTCCGACCGCCAGGTGGACGTCACGCTCATCGAGCCGCAGGCCGACTTCATCTCCTGCCCGCTGTCCAACCTGGTGCTGGGCGGCAGCGCGACGATGCGGCAGATCACCACGCCGCTGTCGGGCCTGGCCACGCGCCATGGCGTCACGCTGGTGCGCGATTCGGCGCGCGCCATCGACACGGCGGGCAAGACGGTGACGCTCGCGGGCGGCCGGCAGATCCGCTACGACAAGCTCGTCGTCTCTCCGGGCGTCGACCTGCAGCTCGATCGCATCGAAGGCCTGCCCGCGGCCCACGCCTCGGGTGCCGTGCTGCAGGCCTGGAAAGCCGGCCCGGAAACCGCGGCGCTGCGCCGCCAGCTCGAGGCCATGCCCGACGGCGGCGTCTACGCCATCGCGATCCCCGAGCAGCCCTACCGCTGCCCGCCCGGGCCGTACGAGCGCGCCTGCCAGGTCGCCTTCTATTTCAAGCAGGCCAAGCCGCGCAGCAAGGTGCTGGTGCTGGACGCCAACCCGGACGTGACGTCCAAGCCCGCGCTGTTCAAGAAGGCCTGGGCCGACATGTACCCGGGCATCGTCGAATACCGCGCCAGCCACAAGGCGCTGGGCGTGGACGTCGCCGCCAGGCGCATCAGGTTCGACCTGCAGGACGACGTGCGCGCCGACGTGATGAACGTGCTGCCGCCGATGCGGGCGGGCCTGGTCGCGGTGCAGTCCGGCCTGGCCAACCAGGCGTCCAACCGGTGGTGCGGCGTGGACTACCAGACGTTCGAATCCACCGCCGCGAAGGACGTGCACGTGGTCGGCGATTGCATCCTGGCCGCCTCGGGCATGCCCAAGAGCGCGCACATGGCGAACAACCACGCCAAGGTGGCGGCCGCCGCGATCGTGGCCCGCCTGATGGGCTGGGAAGTTCCGGCCGCGCCCATGCTGACCAACACCTGCTACAGCTTCGTGGACGACAAGCGCGTGATGCACGTGGCCAGCGTGCACGAGTACGCAGCGGCGGAGAAGACCTGGCGCGTGGTGCCGGGATCGGGCGGGCTGTCGACCGCCGCCAGCGAGCTGGAAGGCGTGTACGCCTGGAACTGGGCGCGCAACATCTGGGCCGACGCGCTGGCGTAACGCTCCGTCATTCCCGCGAAGGCGGGACTCCAGGGCTCCCCGAGCGGCCGAGAAGAAGGCGGAAGCACTGGGTCCCCGCCTTCGCGGGGACGACGCCTACTGGATCGGGCCCTTGAGGGCCTTGGGGATGGGCAGCGGCAGCACGCCGATGCCCTCTTCCAGCAGCTCCTGCGTCTGCTCGGCCGAGGCCTGGCCGCGGATGCCGCGCTCTTCGCTCTCGCCGTAGTGGATGCGGCGCGCTTCCTCCGTGAATCGCTCGCCCACGTCCTCGGTGTTCGCCATCACGTGGCGCACCATCTTCAGCCAGGCCGCCTGCATGGCGGCGGGGTCGGGGACGGTGGCGACTTCCTGCCTGGCTTCAGGCGCGGGCTGGGCGCCCAGGTTGAGGCGCGGCGCGCTGGGCATCTTGGCGACCGACGTGTCGCCGCAGATCGGGCACTCGACCAGCCCCCGCTCCAGCTGGGCCTGGAAGTCGTCTTCCGAGCCGAACCAGCCTTCGAAGGCGTGGTGGTGGGCGCACTGGAGGTTCAGGACCTTCATGGCCGGGATTATCGGCGCCAGTCCAATGTCCACGTGCCCGCCATGACGTTCTGCAGCCACAGCAGGCCGATGAGCGTCTTGGCGTCGGTGAGTTCGCCCGAGCGGGTCCAGTCCATCAGCTGCTGCGGCGTGGCGGCGAACACGTCGAGGAACTCGCCCGCGTCCAGCCGGCGCTCGCCGGGCGTGAGGCCGCGCGCGAACCAGACGTCGATGAATTCCGTGGAGTACGAGATGACCGGATGCAGCTGGCCGGCGTAGGCCCATTCGCGGGCCGAGTAGCCGGTCTCCTCGCGCAGCTCGCGCCGGGCGCAGGCCAGGTGGTCCTCGCCCGGGTCGAGCTTGCCGGCGGGGAACTCGATCATCACGCGGTCGACCGGATGGCGGTACTGGCGCTCGACGACGAGGCGGCCGTCGTCCAGCATCGGCACCACCATCACGGCACCGGGATGGATGATGAATTCGCGCGTCGCATGGCCGCCGTCGGGCAGCTGCACGTGGTCGCGCACCGCCTTCAGGAAATGGCCCTGGAACAGCGGCTCCGACGAGACCGTCCTCTCGCGCAGGTGGCCGTCGTCGTGTCCTTCAGCCACGGCGGTGCTTGCGCAGGTAGCGCCAGACGAAGCCCGGGAAGGCGAAGGTGAGGAAGAGCGCGCCGGTGATGGCGTAGAACTCCCAGCCCTGCGGGGCGATCTGCCCCGCCCGCTGCTCCAGCGCCAGGCCGAGGCCGCCCACGATGAAGTACCAGGCCACCAGCTCGCCCAGCCGCACGGGCAGCGCCTTGGGCGCCTTGAGCGGCCACACCGCGAGCAGGTGGCGGTCGAGGATGAACGGCAGGTTGGCGGCCACGAAGGCCGCCAGGATCACCAGCCAGATCGAGGCCGTTTGTGACACGCCGCCGGGATTACGTGGCGAGGGTCTTGATGACCGCGTCCGCGCACAGCGACATCAGCCCGCCGGGCAGGATGCCCAGGATCAGGACCAGCGCGCCGTTGAGCGACAGCACCGCGCGCACGTCGGCCGGGGCCGAGACGGTGGTGGCCGTGATCGGCGAGTCGAAGTACATCACCTTGACCACGCGCAGGTAGTAGAAGGCGCCGATCAGCGAAGCGATGACCGCGAACACCGCCATGCCGATGTAGAGCGCCTGGCCGGAAGCGACCAGCGACTGCAGCACCAGCAGCTTGGCGTAGAAACCGACCAGCGGCGGCACGCCGGCCAGCGAGAACATGCAGATGGCCATGATGCCGGCGTACAGCGGGCTGCGCTGGTTCAGGCCGGCGAGGTCGGCGATCTGGTCGCTCTCGAAGCCTTCGCGCGCCAGCAGCAGGATGATGCCGAACGCACCCAGCGTGGTGAGCACGTAGGTGACGATGTAGAACATCGACGCGCTGTAGGCGTACTGGGCGTTGGCGGTGTTGCCGCCGACGACGCCCGCCGACAGGCCCAGCACCACGAAGCCCATCTGGGCGATGGTGGAATAAGCCAGCATGCGCTTGAGGTTGGTCTGCGCGATGGCGGCCAGGTTGCCCACCAGCAGCGAGGCCACGGACAGCACCAGCAGCATCTGCTGCCAGTCGATCGCCAGCGGGATCAGGCCTTCCACCAGCAGGCGGATGGCGATGGCGAACGCGGCCAGCTCCGGCGCCGAGCCGATCATCAGCGTGATCGCGGTGGGTGCACCGGTGTACACGTCCGGGATCCACATGTGGAACGGCGCGGCACCCAGCTTGAAGCCCAGGCCGGCGACGATGAACACCAGGCCGAACACCAGCACCTGGTGGTTGATGCGGCCGCTGGCGATGGCGGAGAACACCTCGTTGATGTCCAGCGAGCCGGTGGCGCCGTACAGCATGGACATGCCGTAGAGCAGGAAGCCGCTGGCCATGGCGCCGAGCACGAAGTACTTCATGGCCGCCTCGGTGGCCACGTCGTTGTCGCGGCGCAGCGCCACCAGGGCGTAGCTGCACAGCGTCATCAGCTCCAGGCCCAGGTAGATCACCAGGAAGTTGCTGCCGGAGATCATCACGTACATGCCCAGGAGGGAGAGCATGGAGAGCGTGAACAGCTCGCCGCCGCGCAGCATGTCGCGGTCGGCGGCGTAAGGCCGCGCGTACACCAGCGTGACCATCAGGGCGAGCGTGGCGAAGCACTTGAGCCAGTTGCCCATGGGATCGCTCACGACCATCTTGCCGAAGGCGTAGAAGGTGCGGCCGTCCATCGCCATGTCGGCGGTGGCGAAGGCCGCGGCGGCCAGCGTGGCCAGCGTCAGCCAGTAGGTCAGGCCGCGCAGGCGGCTCTTCACGCCCAGGTCGACCAGGGCGATGACGCAGGCCATCACCAGCAGCAGGATCTCGGGCGAGACGACGACCAGACTCAGTTTGTCGAGCATGTGGGCGGTTCCGTCAGTTCAGTTTGGAGACAGCGACATGCTTGAGGAAGCCGGCGACGGACGCGTCCATGATGTCGGTGAAGGGTTTCGGATGGATGCCCATGTACAGCACGGCGATGGCGAGCAGGCCCAGCATCAGGAATTCGCGCGCGTTGATGTCGGTGAGCTGGCGCACGTCGTCGTTGGCCACCGGGCCGAGGTAGACGCGCTTGAACATCCAGAGCGTGTAGGCGGCGCCCCAGATCAGCGCGCTGGCGGCGGCCAGGCCCAGCCAGAAGTTGGCCTTGACGGCGCCCAGGATCACCATCCACTCGCCGACGAAGCCCGCGGTGGCCGGCAGGCCGCAGTTGGCCATGGCGAACAGCAGCGCGAACGCGGTGAAGTTGGGCATGGTGTTGACCACGCCGCCGTAGCTGGCGATCTCGCGTGAATGCACCCGGTCGTACAGCACGCCGATGCACAGGAACATGGCGCCGGAGACGAAGCCGTGGGCGATCATCTGCACCAGGCCGCCGGCCACGCCGAGCGGGTTGAAGATGAAGAAGCCCAGGGTCACGAAGCCCATGTGGGCGACCGACGAATAGGCCACCAGCTTCTTCATGTCCTGCTGCACCAGCGCGACCAGGCCCACGTAGAGGATGGCGACGACCGACAGGCCGATGATGAACCAGGCCCACTCGCGCGAGGCGTCCGGCGCGATCGGCATCGAGAAGCGCAGGAAACCGTACGCACCCAGCTTCAGCATGATGGCCGCCAGCACGGCGGAACCGCCGGTGGGCGCTTCCACGTGGACGTCGGGCAGCCAGGTGTGCACCGGCCACATCGGCACCTTCACCGCGAAGGCCGCGAAGAAGGCGAAGAACAGCAGCGTCTGCGCGTTCATCGGCAGCGGCAGCGCGTGCCACGCCGCGATGTCGAAGCTGCCGCCGGACTTGCTGTACAGGTAGACCAGCGCGATCAGCATCAGCAGCGAGCCGAGCAGCGTGTAGAGGAAAAACTTGAACGCCGCGTAGATCTTGTTCGGTCCGCCCCAGATGCCGATGATCAGGTACATCGGGATCAGCGTGGCCTCGAAGAACACGAAGAACAGCATGGCGTCCAGCGCGCAGAACACGCCGACCATCAGCCCCGACAGGATCAGGAACGCGCCCATGTACTGGTTGACGCGCTCGGTGATCACCTCCCACGCGGAGATCACCACGATGATGGTGATGAAGGCGGTGAGCAGCACGAACCAGAACGAGATGCCGTCCAGGCCCAGGTGGTAGTTGATGTTGAAGCGCTCGATCCAGGGCGCGCGCTCGACGAACTGCATGCCGGCGCTGGCGCGGTCGAAGCGCTCGAACAGCGGCAGCGTGACCAGGAAACTGGCGATGGCGCCGACCAGTGCGATCCAGCGGACGGCGCGCGCGTGCTCGTCGCGCCCCATCGCCAGCAGCACCGTGCCGAACACGATCGGCGTCCAGATGGCTAGGCTCAGAAGACCCACTTTCTTGTTCTCCTTATCGGGCGAGCCAGACGAACCAGGTCATCAGGATGAAGACCCCGACGATCATGGCCAGTGCGTAGTGATAGATGTAGCCGGACTGCACGCGGCGCACCACGCCGGCGAACGCCGCCACCAGGCGGGCGCTGCCGTTGACCACGGCGCCGTCGATGACGGCCTGGTCGCCGCCCTTCCAGAGGCCGATGCCGAGGCCGCGCGCGGCGCGGGCCAGCACGTTCTCGTTGATCCAGTCCATGTAGTACTTGTTGTCCAGCAGCCGGTACACCGGGCGGAACATCGCGGCGATGCGCCCGGGCAGTGCCGGGTTGACCATGTACATGTACCAGGCGAGCGCGACGCCGGCGATGGCCAGGTATAGCACCGGCGTGGAGAAGGCGTGCAGCGCCATCTGCAGCGGGCCGTGGAACATCTCGCCCAGTTCCTTCATCGCGGGATGGCGGGCGGCGTCCACGAAGATCGCGTCCTTGAAGAAGTCGCCGTGCACCATCGGGCCGATGGTGAGGAAGCCGATCACCACCGAGGGGAAGGCCAGCAGCAGCAGCGGCGCGGTGACCACCCAGGGCGACTCGTGCGGCGTGTGGTGCTCGTCCTGGTGGTGGTGCGGATCGGGCTCCTCGGCC
>JAEWBU010000149.1 GCA_023390985.1 Pseudomonadota bacterium | reverse complement strand
GGCACGCTGCTGCTGCCCGTCGGCGGAGTCACGGTCGCCAATGCGGCGGCTTATCGCGCGGCCGGAGCGGACGGGCTGGGCATCGGCTCGGCGATCTACAAGCCCGGTCAACCGGCGCACGAAGTCGCGGCCCACGCACGCGCTTTCGCCGACGCCTGGACGGGTAGCATCCGCGCATGAACGACGACATCCGATTCGGGTTGAAGGACCGCGTGTGCATCGTCACCGGCGGTGCGCAGGGCATCGGTGAAGCCTGCGCCCGCCGCTTCGCGCGCGAAGGCGCCGTGCCGGTCATCGCCGACCTCGACGGCGCGCGCGGGCAGGCGCTGGCGGCCGAGCTCAGCGGCCTGTTCGTCGCGTGCGACGTGGGCGACAAGACGCAGGTCGACACCCTGGTCGCGCAGACCGTGCTCAAGTACGGCCGCATCGACGTGCTGGTCAACAACGCCGGCATCTTCAAGGCCGCGGATTTCCTGGACGTGAGCGAAGCCGACTTCGACGCGGTCCTGCGAGTCAACCTCAAGGGCTCGTTCCTCGTGGGCCAGGCGGTGGCGCGCGAGATGGCCAAGGCCGGCAAGGGCGCCATCGTCAACATGAGTTCGGTCAACGGCGTGCTCGCCATCCCGAACATCGCCAGCTACAACGTGAGCAAGGGCGGCATCAACCAGCTCACGCGCGTGATGGCGCTCGCCCTGGCCGACAAGGGCATCCGCGTCAACGCGGTCGCCCCGGGCACCATCGCCACCGAGCTGGCCGCCAAGGCCGTGCTCACGAGCGAAGAGGCGAAGAACCGCATCATGAGCCGCACGCCGATGAAGCGCCTGGGCGAGCCCGCGGAAATCGCCGACGCGGTGGCCTGGCTGGCGAGCGACGCGTCGAGCTACGTCACCGGCGAGATCGTGGTGGTGGATGGCGGGCGGATGACGTTGAACTACACGGTGCCGGTCTAGTCCGCCTCTCGTCATTCCCGCGAAGGCGGGAATCCAGGGCTTCCGATTTCAGCGACCGCAGGGAAGCTCTGGATCCCCGCCTTCGCGGGGATGACGACGATCTGGAAGCGCCGTAGCTTCGGGCCATGCCCGAGAAGCAGCCCGCCGTCTACATCCTCGCCAGCGCGCGCAACGGGACGCTCTACATCGGCGTCACATCGGATCTGGTGAAACGCTGCTGGCAGCACAGGACGCATCAGGTCGCCGGGTTCACCGATCGCTACCAGGTCGGCCTGCTCGTGCATTACGAACTTTTCGGCGACATGGAACGCGCGATCGTGCGGGAGAAGCGGCTGAAGAAGTGGGATCGGCCATGGAAGCTGCGCTTGATCGAAGAGCGCAATCCCGAGTGGGGCGATCTGTGGGATGAAATCCTGGGAAGCTCTGGATCCCCGCCTCCGCGGGGATGACGACGAACTCACCCCGCCTGCCGCGCCGGGAACCGCGCGGTGAACACCACGAACGGCGCCTCGTACGAGTACGACAGCGCACCGCCATGCCCGCGGGCGATCTCGTTCGCGATGTAGAGGCCCAGCCCCAGGCCGCCGCGGTTGCGGCGGTTGCCCACCGCCTGCCGCTTGAACGGCGTGAACAGGTCGGCCGCGACTTCGGGCGGGATCGGCGCGGCCGCGTTGCGCACCTGGAGCACCACGTCGTCGCCCTCGCGCGCCGCGCGGATCGCCACCGGCTGCCCCAGTTCGCCGTGGTGCCGCGCATTGCTCATCAGGTTGCCCAGCATCTGCGCCAGCCGGTCGGCGTCGGCCTGGGCCGGCATCGGGCCGGCGACGTCGCGTTCGATCACCGAGCCGGGATGCGCCAGCAGCAGGTCGTCGGCGACGCGGTCCACCAGGGCCGCGACGTCGATCTCCTCGAAGCTGAAGCCCAGCCCCAGGCCGGCCTGCAGCCGCGACATGTCCAGCACCTGCGAGATCAGCCGCTGCATCTGCGAACTCGAATCGCGGATGCGCCGGCCCAGCTTGGACGCGTCGGCGCCGCGCTCCAGCACGTGCGCCGCCATCGAGATGGTCTGCAGCGGATTGCGCAGGTCGTGCCCCAGCACGGCCAGCAGCTGGTCGCGCGCGCGGCTCATCTCGGCGTGGCGCGTGCCCACGGCGCGCACCACCTCGCCCAGCAGGTCGTCGGCCAGTTCCAGGTCGCCGGCCGACCAGGGCTCGGCCTTGCCTCGCACCTCCTCGCGCCAGACCGAGAACGAGCCGCGCGGCGTGAGGCGCGGCCCCAGCGGGCCGACGGTGTATTCCTTCTCGGGCTTGCCGCCCCAGTCGATGGTTTCCACCTGCTCCTTGCGCAGCAGCACCATCCAGCCCGGCGCATGGTCGTCGTAGCGCAGCGCGAGCACGCCGCACCATTTGCCCATCGCGTCGCGCAGCTCCGGCGGCAGGCCCTCCAGGCTGCTCAACGCCGTGAGCCGGGTGCGCGGACCGCCGCGCTCCGGGTCCAGCCATTGCAGCAGGGCACGCGCCGCTTCCGGGGGCACGTCGCCGTGCACCGAGAGCTTGGAGCCGTCCGCGATCAGCAGCGCATGGGCGTCGAAACCGGCCGTCAGCCCGTCGGCCATCGAAGCCAGCGCCGACAGCGCGTCGTCGTCCTGCAGCGTGCGCTCGACCAGGCGCGAGCGCAGCGTGGCGGCCCGGGCGGCGCGCTGCGCGGCCTCGCCGGCCACCAGGCTCTGCACGTTGGCGGCAACGATCTGGCCGAGCACGTCGCAGGCCATGCGCACCGCGTACGGCACCTGCAGCGCCGTGCCGTGGTGGCAGGCGAGCATGCCCCACAGCTGCCCGCCCACCACGATGGAGACGCTCATCGACGCCTCCACGCCCATGTTGTGCAGGTACTCGATGTGCACCGGCGAAACGCTGCGCAGCACGCAGTGGCTCATGTCCAGCGGCTGCTCGCGCAGGCCGGCCATGGGCACCGGCTCGGAACGCACGTCCGCGATCAGGCGCAGCGTGTTCACCGTGTACAGCCGGCGCGCCTGCGCGGGGATGTCGCCGGCCGGGTAGCGCCGGCCGAGGAAAGGCTCCAGCGACTCGACGCGCGCCTCGGCCACCACGTCGCCGCTGGCGTCGTGGCGGAAGCGGTAGGCCATCACGCGGTCGAAGCCGGTGAGCGCGCGCATCTCCTCGACGGCCACTTCCAGCAGCGCGACGACGGAGCGCTGACGCCGCAGCTTGTCCATCGACCGGTGCGCATCGGCCGCGAAGCGCGCGGGCGCGGCGGAACGGGGCGTGCGCGGCTCGAACTCCGCCACCACCTCGTCGCCGATGCGGTGGACGATCAGGTCGAACAGGCGCCCGTCGAGCGTGACCTCGTGTTCGTGGGGAAGCGGGGGATGCTGGGGTGCGCTGGAAGCTTCCAGCCGGACCGCCTCGCGGATGGCGGCCCAGGTTTCGGCATCGGGCAGCACCCGCCCCAGGGCCGGCACCGGCACGCCGAGCAGGGCCTGCGCGTTGGCGCTGGCGCGCACCAGCCGCAGGTGGTCGTCGAACGCCAGCAGCGCGCCATGCGCCTGCACATGGCCGAGCAGCTGGATCTGTTCGCGTTCGCAGTTGTCGAGGGTGACGGCCTCGGTGACACCGATCATGGTCAACCGGCCAAGGACAGCAATTTCACCGTCAAATGATGCCATGCGCGCGCCCTCTCACGGGCGACGCACATGGCATGTGCGTCGCTCGGGATCAGACGTTCATCACCGAGACGGCGCGGGCGTTCAGGTACGCCTCCACCGCCTCCGGGCCGCCCTCGGAGCCGTAGCCCGAATCCTTGACGCCGCCGAACGGCATCTCGGCCGACGGCAGCGCCGGCATGTTGATCCACAGCATGCCCACCTCGACGCGGCGCGACAGCAGGTCGGCGTTCTTCAGCGAGCGCGTGAACGCGTAGCCGGCCAGGCCGTACGGCAGGCGGTTGGACTCGGCGATGGCGTCTTCCAGCTTGCCGAACGAGCGGATGGCGGCCATCGGGCCGAACGGCTCGTCGTTGAACACCTTGGCCTGCAGCGGCACCTCGTCCAGGATGGTCGGCTGCCAGAAGTTGCCCGAGTCGCCGATGCGCTCGCCGCCGGACAGCACCTTGGCGCCCTTCTCCACCGCGTCCTTGGTGAACTCGGCCATCGCCGTCAGGCGGCGCGGGTTGGCCAGCGGGCCCATCGTCGTGCCCTCGGCCAGGCCGTCGCCGACCTTCAGGCCCTGCGCGTGCTTGGTCAGCGCGGCCGCGAACTCGGCGCGGATGCTCTCGTGCACCAGGAAGCGGGTGGGCGAGATGCAGACCTGGCCCGCGTTGCGGAACTTGGCGGCACCGGCGGACTTGACGGCCAGCGCGATGTCGGCGTCCTCGCAGACGATCACCGGGGCGTGGCCGCCCAGCTCCATCGTCACGCGCTTCATGTGCTGGCCGGCCAGCGCGGCCAGCTGCTTGCCCACCGGGGTCGAGCCGGTGAAGGTGATCTTGCGGATCACCGGATGGGGGATCAGGTAGCCGGAGATCTCGGCGGGGTTGCCGTAGACCAGGCCCAGCACGCCCGGCGGCAGGCCCGCGTCCTGGAACGCACGGATCAGCTCGGCCGGGCCGGCGGGGGTCTCTTCCGGCGCCTTGACCAGCATGGAGCAGCCGGCCGACAGCGCGGCGCCGACCTTGCGCACCACCTGGTTGATCGGGAAGTTCCAGGGCGTGAACGCGGCGACCGGGCCCACCGGGTCCTTGATCACCATCTGGCGCACGGCCAGGTTGTTGCGCGACGGGACGATGCGGCCGTACACGCGGAAGCCTTCCTCCGCGAACCACTCGATGATGTCGGCGGCCGCCAGGGCCTCGCCCTTGGCCTCCACCAGCGGCTTGCCCTGC
Source organism: Pseudomonadota bacterium (assembly GCA_023390985.1). Lineage (GTDB taxonomy): Bacteria > Pseudomonadota > Gammaproteobacteria > Burkholderiales > Burkholderiaceae_C > Ramlibacter. The sequence continues at coordinate 3,971 of JAEWBU010000149.1, read as the reverse complement.
TCCTGCGTCAGCAGGCGGCCGATGGCCTCGGCGCGCTCGCGCATCAGGCCGGCGGCCTTGCGCATGATCTTGCTGCGCTCGGCGGGCGTCATGTCGCGCCACGTCTCGAAGCCCTTCTGCGCGGCGGCCAGCGCCTTGTCCAGGTCGGCCTTGCCGGCGTGGGCCACGCGGCCGATCTCCTTGCCGGTGGCGGGATTGAACACGGCCAGGCTGCGGCCGTCCGCCGCGTCCTGCCATTGGCCGTCGATGAAGAGCTGGGTGTTCGGGTAGGTCATGGGCTGTCTCTGGTGCGAGGGGAGGAAAAGGGCGATTGTCGGGCAATCGCCGGACCCGGTCCCGGAAGGGTCAACCGGGCCGCTTGATCCGGCGCAGCAGGCTGCGGACGCCCTCGCCGCTGGCGCCCTCCGAGCCCCCGGCCGGCGCCGTCGGCGATCCGTCGTCCAGCAATTCGTCCACGACCTCGAGTTCATGCGCGGCCTGGCGCACCTCCTCCTCCGCGACGACGGTGCGCTCGGCCGCCTGCGCGATGGCATCGGTGTCGCGGCGCGGAAGCGCCTCCTTGAGCGTCTGGTTCGCGGCGGCGAGCTCCTCCTTCGCCGCCGCGACGTTGTCGCGCGCGCGGCGCGCCTTGCGCCGGACGGTGCCGGCGATCGAATCGGGGGTCAGGGCGGTCATCGCGGTTTTATATGGCAGAGACTGCGCTGCGCCGGCTCAGCAGGTTCATGGGAAACCAACGTTCATGCCATAGCGTGCGTTACTCGACTTCCACTCGCGATTCGTTGCGAAAAAGGAAACTCAGCGGGCTTGCGTTTCGCCCATGGCCGCGCAGGCGGGGGCTATAAACATCCGCCCAGGGATTGAAAAAGAGAAGCCGATGATTCGCCCCCAGAGCAGTGCAGGCCGGCGCGTGCTGGTCACCGGCGGCGCCGGATTCCTCGGCAGCCATCTGTGCGAGCGCCTGCTGCGCGACGGCCACGAGGTGCTCTGCGTCGACAACTTCTTCACCGGCTCGCGGCGCAACGTCGAGCACCTGCTCGACCAGCCGAAGTTCGAGCTGATGCGGCACGACGTCACGCTGCCCCTGCACGTGGAGGTGGACCGCATCTACAACCTGGCCTGCCCGGCCTCGCCCCCGCACTACCAGCACGACCCGGTGCACACGCTGAAGACCAGCGTGCTCGGCGCGCTGAACCTGCTGGAGCAGGCGCGGCGCCTCAAGGCCCGCATCTTCCAGGCGTCCACCAGCGAGGTGTACGGAGATCCGCTGGTGCATCCGCAGCCCGAGAGCTACTGGGGCCACGTCAACCCGGTGGGCCTGCGCAGCTGCTACGACGAGGGCAAGCGCTGCGCCGAGACGCTGTTCATGGACCACCACCGGCAGTTCGGCATCGACGTGCGGGTCGGCCGCATCTTCAACACCTATGGCCCGCGCATGCATCCGGACGACGGCCGCGTGGTGTCCAACTTCATCGTGCAGGCGCTGCGCGGCGAGCCCATCACCATCTACGGCCGGGGCGAGCAGACGCGCAGCTTCTGCTACGTGGACGACCTGGTCGAAGGCTTCGTGCGCTTCATGGAGGCACCGGGCCCGCTGCCCGGGCCGATCAACCTGGGCAATCCGCGCGAGTTCACCATCCTCCAGCTGGCCGAGCAGGTGATCAACCTGACCAACTCGACCTCGCAGCTGGTGTTCCGCCCCCTGCCCGCGGACGATCCGCAGCAGCGCCGCCCCGACATCGCGCTCGCGCACGAGAAGCTCGGCTGGGAGCCCGCGGTGCAGCTGCGCGAAGGCCTGCTGCGCACCATCGAGCATTTCGACGGGCTGCTCAAGCAAGGCGCCTGAAGCGGTGACCATGGACGCGCTCGCGCGCGAGCAGGCCGGTGCCCGCTGGCTGGACGCGATGCGCGCGGGCGACTGGCCGGCGGCCTGGCGCGAGACCGACGCCATGGAAGCCGACCGCCGCGCCGGCCGCGTGCCGCGCGATGAGCATCATCTTTTCTGGGACGGCACGCCGCCCGACGGCAGGACGGTGCTGGTGCGCTGCGAGCATGGCCTGGGCGACACGCTGCAGTTCCTGCGGTTCATCCCCGCGCTCGAGCGCCGGGCGCGCCGCTTGCACTTCATGGTGCAGCCGCCCTTCGTCGCGCTGCTGCAGGGCGCGCCCGGGCTGGGCCAGGTGCACAACGGCTGGCTCGGCCCGGACTGGCCGGCGCACGAGGTCGAGATCGAAGTGATGGAACTGGCATACGCGATGCGAGCCACCGCCGAAACGGTGCCGGCGCCCTACCCCCACCTGGCGCAGCAGGCCCGGCGGATCGCGCCGATCACCGTTCCCGACGACGGCGGGCTGCGCGTGGGCCTGCTATGGGCGGCTAGCCAGTGGGACGACTCGCGGTCGATCCCCTGGCCGTGCCTCGAGCCGCTGCTCTCGCTGCCTGGCCTGCGCTTCTTCTCGCTCCAGCAAGGGCCCGCGGCCGGGCAGGCCGCCATCGAACCGCTGCACCGCCGGACGGCGAGCATCGAAGCCGCCGCGGCCGCCATGCTGCAGATGGACCTGGTGATCAGCATCGACGGCATGCCGGCCCACCTGGCGGCAACGCTCGGCCGGCCCACATGGCTGCTGCTGAAGCACGAGGCGGACTGGCGCTGGATGGAACGCCGCACCGACTCGCCCTGGTATCCGTCGATGCGCCTGTTCCGCCAGCCGCGGCCCGGCGACTGGGCGGGACTCGTCGAGGAGGTGGCTCGGGCGGCCGCGCGCCTGGGAACCGAAACCCTGCAGGAGCAGTGACATGGCCGAAGCATCCGACGCGCAGCAGGATGCGCACCCGTACCGCAGCGCGCGCAGCGTCGCCGACGTCACGCGGCAGAACGTCAAGGCGATGCGTGAACTCGACGAGATCGAGAACGCCAGGCGCGGCTGGTCGGACCGTGTGGCCGACCTGCTGGCGCGCGCCTGCGGCCACATCGGCTTCGTCATCGTCCATGCGATCGGCTTCGGCGCCTGGATGATCTGGAACACCTGGGGCACCGCCGATCCTCCCGATCCGTTCCCGTTCATCCTGCTCACGCTCTGGGCTTCGGCGGAAGGCATCTTCCTGATGTCGTTCATCCTGATCAGCCAGAACTTCCAGGCCCGCGTCGCCGAGCGGCGCAACCAGCTTGACCTGCAGATCAACCTGCTGGCCGAACAGGAGAACTCCAAGATGCTGCTGCTGCTGGAGTCGATCGCGCGCAAGGTCGGCGCGGCGCAGGACCAGGACAAGGAAGTCGGCGTGCTGGTGCAGGCCACCCGGCCGGAGAAGCTGGCCGAGCAGATCGAAGATGCCTACCGCGACGAGGGCCGCACGGGGGACTAGCGGCCGCCCTGTTCACCCCGGCCCATTCACCATCTTCACCTTCTGCCACCCCGCCCCCAGCTGCAGCACGCTCACCGACGCCGGCTCGATGTCGAAGCATTCCAGGTCGTCCAGCGACATCTGCAGGCTGGTGGCGATCACCGCCTTGATCACGTCGCCGTGCGAGGCGATCAGCACCGCGCCGTCGGGGTAGCGCAGCCCCAGCTCGTGCAGCGACGCCACCGCCCGGCGGCGCACCTGCTCGAGCGGCTCGCCGCCCGGCGGCTGGGCCCGGCTGCGGTGCAGGCACCACTCGCGCCAGCGCTCGCCGTCCTGGCGCGCGAGCCAGTCGAACTCGCGCCCGGTCCAGTCGCCGAAATCGACTTCGTCGAAGGCCTCCAGCAAGCGGATCGGCAGCTTGCGCCGGCCGGCCAGCGGCGCCACGGTTTCCTGCGCGCGCGGCTGCGGGCTGCTGTAGATCGCCGCGATGTCGCGCCCCTGCAGCCGCTCGACCAGCGACTCGGCCTGCAGCCAGCCCTGCGCGTTGAGCGACACGCCCGGCAGTCGGCCGGCCAGGCCGCGGCCCAGCCAGTCGTGCGCCGCGTGGCGCACGAGCAGGAAGGTGCTCACAC
>JAEWBU010000217.1 GCA_023390985.1 Pseudomonadota bacterium | reverse complement strand
CCGGCTTCTACAAGCAGAACCCCGGCTACGACGTCTCGGTGAACCAGATGATCCGCAAGACCACCGACAAGTCGCGCGGCGTGCGCCTGGGCAACTTCGTCCAGATCCGCACCATCATCGACGAGGAACTCGAAGGCGTGTGGCGCGGCGTCAAGCAGCCCAAGGAAGCCCTGGACGCGGCCGTGCAGCGCGGCAACGAGCAGCTCGAGCGCTTCCAGAAGGCCAACAAGTCCTAAACAGGTCCGTCGTCCCCGCGAAGGCGGGGACCCAGGGCGTTCAGGAAAGCCCCGCACCCGCGGGGCTTTTTCATGGAAGCCCTGGATTCGCGCCTTCGCGGGAATGACGGGCGCGTGTGCCACCTCAACCGTTCAGAGACAATAGCCACCCATGGAGAAGAGGGTTCTGTTCAAGTCGGCCTGGCTGCCGTGGGTGCTGATAGCGCCCCAGATGGCCATCATCCTGGTGTTCTTCTTCTGGCCGGCGGGGCAGGCGCTCTACCAGAGCGTGCTGCAGCAGGACGCCTTCGGGGCCAGCAGCGTGTTCGTCGGCCTGGAGAACTTCCAGCGCCTGTTCGACGACCCCAGCTACCTGGACTCGTTCCGCATCACCGCCATCTTCTCGGTGCTGGTGGCGGTGGGAGGCCTGGCCATCTCGCTGCTGCTGGCCGTGATGGCCAACCGCGTGGTGCGCGCGGCCGGCATCTACAAGACGCTGCTGATCTGGCCCTACGCCGTCGCCCCCGTGGTGGCCGGCGTGCTCTGGCTGATGATGTTCGCCTCGCCCTACGGCGTGATCCGCTACGCGCTGATCGAGATGGGCTTCGACTGGAACCACCTGCTCAACGCCAACCACGCGATGGCGCTGATCGTGATGGCGGCGATCTGGAAACACATCTCCTACAACTTCCTGTTCTTCCTGGCGGGCCTGCAATCGATCCCGCAGTCGCTGATCGAGGCCGCCACCATCGACGGCGCCTCGCCCTGGAAGCGGTTCTGGTCGATCGTGTTCCCGCTGCTGTCGCCCACCACGTTCTTCCTGCTGGTGATCAACATCATCTATTCGTTCTTCGAGACCTTCGCGATCGTGGACGCCGCCACCCACGGCGGCCCCGGCAAGGAGACCTCGATCCTGGTCTACAAGGTCTACTACGACGGCTTCAAGGCGATGGACATCAACGGCTCGGCCGCGCAATCGGTGGTGCTGATGCTGATCGTCGTCGCCCTCACCGTGGTGCAGTTCCGCTTCGTCGAGAAGAAGGTGCATTACTGACATGATCGAGCGCCGCCCCATCCTCGACTTCTTCACCCACCTGATCCTGATCATCGGGGTGATCGTCATCTTCTTCCCGATCTACGTCACCTTCGTCGGCTCGACGCAGACGGCGCAGCAGATCTCCACCGCGAATCCGATCTCGCTGCTGCCCGGGACCAACTTCTTCGAGAGCTACAGCTTCGCCCTGTTCGGCGGCAAGACCGAGGCCGGCGCCACCGTCGCGCCCGCGCTGCCGATGATGGGCATCTCGCTGGCCAGCGCGCTGATCATCGCCATCGGCAAGATCGCCATCTCGCTGCTGTCGGCCTTCGCCATCGTCTACTTCCGGTTCCCGGCCAAGGGCATCGTGTTCTGGATGGTGTTCGTCACGCTGATGCTGCCGGTCGAAGTTCGCATCGGGCCCACCTACGAGGTCGTCTCCGACCTGAAGATGCTCAACTCGATGGCCGGCCTGACCGTGCCGCTGATCGCGTCGGCCACCGCCACCTTCCTGTTCCGCCAGTTCTTCCTGACGGTGCCCGACGAGCTGGTGGAAGCCGCGCGCATCGACGGCGCCGGTCCGATGCGGTTCTTCAAGGACGTGCTGCTGCCGCTGTCCAAGACCTCGATGGCGGCGCTGTTCGTCATCCAGTTCATCTACGGCTGGAACCAGTACCTGTGGCCGCTGCTGGTGACCACCGACGAGCGCATGTACCCGATCGTGATGGGCATCAAGCGCCTGATCTTCGGCGAGGTCTACATCGAGTGGATCGTCGTGATGGCCACCGCCATCCTCGCCATGCTGCCGCCGGCCGTGGTCGTGATCCTGATGCAAAAGTGGTTCGTCAAGGGCCTCGTCGATACAGAGAAATAAAAGATGGCTTCGATTTCCCTCAAGAACGTCGTCAAGCGCTACGGCAAAGGCAAGAACGCGCTGCAGGTGATCCACGGCGTGAACGCCGACATCGCCGACCGCGAGTTCATCGTGATCGTGGGTCCCTCGGGCTGCGGCAAGTCCACGCTGCTGCGCATGGTGGCCGGCCTGGAAGAGATCAGCGACGGCGAGATCGCCATCGGCGACCGCGTGGTCAACCAGCTGGAGCCGGCCGAGCGCGACATCGCCATGGTGTTCCAGAACTACGCGCTGTATCCGCACATGAGCGTGTTCGACAACATGGCGTACGGCCTGAAGATCCGCAAGATGCCGGCCGACGAGATCCGCACGCGCGTCGACAAGGCCGCCAAGATCCTGGAGCTGGGCCACCTGCTCGATCGCAAGCCGCGCCAGCTGTCCGGCGGCCAGCGCCAGCGCGTCGCCATGGGCCGCGCCATCGTCCGCCAGCCGCAGGTGTTCCTGTTCGACGAGCCGCTGTCCAACCTGGACGCCAAGCTGCGCGCCCAGACCCGCCTGGAGATCCAGAAGCTGCACCGCGAGCTGGGCATCACGTCCCTCTTCGTGACGCACGACCAGGTCGAGGCCATGACGCTGGCACAGCGCATGCTGGTGATGAACGCCGGCGTGATGGAGCAGTTCGGCACGCCCGAGGAGGTCTACCACCGCCCCGCTTCCACCTTCGTCGCCAGCTTCATCGGCTCGCCGCCGATGAACCTGCTGAAGAACGCCCCCGGCGGCCGCGCCGGCGCCATCCTGGGCATCCGCCCGGAGCACCTGGACATCGGCAGCTCCGGCTGGGAAGTGCGCGTGGAAACCGTGGAACTGCTGGGCGCCGAGCGCCTGATCTACGGCCGCGTCGGCGACGAGCAGATCATCGTGCGCAACGAGGAAGGCGAAGCGGCGCCCGCGCCCGACAGCATCATCCGCGTCGCCCCGCGCCAGGACCGCCTGCACTGGTTCGACACGGCCAGCGGCAAGCGGATCGACAAGTGAGCGCTGCCGGCTGGCCCTATCCGCGCTGGGTCGCCCACCGCGGCGCCGGCAAGCTGGCGCCCGAGAACACGATGGCGGCCTTCCGCCTGGGCGCGCAGCACGGCTACCGCATGTTCGAGTGCGACGCCAAGCTGTCGGCCGACGGCGTGGTGTTCCTGATGCACGACGCCACGCTGGATCGCACCACCAATGGCACGGGGATCGGCGGCGATCGCAGCTGGAGCGAGCTGTCGCAGCTCGATGCCGGCGGCTGGCATTCGCGGGCCTATGCCGGCGAGCCCTTGCCCACGCTGGAAAGCCTGGCGCGCTTCTGCATCGCCAACGATCACTTCCTCAACATCGAGATCAAGCCGACGCCGGGCGTCGAACAGCGCACCGGCGAAGTGGTGGCCGCGCAGGCCGCGCGCCTGTTCGCCGGCCGCACGCCGCCGCTGCTCACCTCGTTCCGGCCCGAATCGCTGCTGGGCGCGATGCAGGCCGCTCCGCAGCTGCCGCGCGGCCTGCTGCTCGACACGCTCTGGGACGGCTGGTTCGATCACGCGATGAAGCTGCAATGCGCCGCGATCGTCTGCAATCACGCGCTGTGGGACGCAGCGCTCGTGCGCAAGGCCAAGGACGCCGGCCTGCGCTGCCTGAGCTACACGGTGAACGACGAGTGGGCCGCGCAGCTGCTGCTGGCCCTGGGCACCGACGCGGTCATCACGGACCGCGTGGACCTCTTTTCGCCTACCTGAGGTCGCCGGCCAGCGAGGCCAGTGTTTCCGGCGCGATCGCCAGGTGCGCCGGGTAGTTGCGGTGGTCGCACCCCAGCTTGACCGCCGCGCCGGCCTTCACCGCCTGCACCGCCGCGGGCGGGAACTCGAATCGCAGGAAGTGCACGGCCGAGGTCTTCTCCTCGTTCTCGCGGTCCAGGTCCTCGTCGGCGATGGCGTAGATGCGCGGCTGGCCCTCCACCTCGACGAACATCCGGTCCTCCACGCCGATCAGCCGGGCCAGCTCGCGCTTGCGCTCGTTGACGTCGGGATACTCGATCAGCATCGTGGCCTTCCAGTTGGCGCCGTCGGGCACCAGCGGCGCATACGCCTCGATCTCGCTGTCGATACCTTCCTCCTCGAAGATCTTCTCCAGCCGCAGCATCTCCTGGATCTGGTAGCGGATGCTGGTCTCGCTCTCGAACTGCACCGTGAGGTGCTCGCCCAGGTGCACCGTGCGCAGCTTTCGGTGGGCTATGACATCGGGCTTGTGGGCCTTGCGCCATTTCGCGTAGGCCTCCAGCGTCATCAGGCTGTCGCGCGTGATCTTGCCGGTCAGTTGCATGGGTTCAGATGCCGTAGGCCTTGCGTACCAGGCTCAGCGGATGCGCCAGCTGCGGCGTGCCGAGCTGGTTCACCTCGAAACCCTGCGCGATGTGGTGGCCGCCCAGCGGGCAGTCGGAGCTGATGTAGTCGGGCGCGCCGCCCGCCGGATGTTCCGCCATCCGCTTGAAGAGCGGCTTGCCGATCTTCATCGCCATCGGGTGGTAGGCCTTCTTCACGCCGTAGGTGCCGGCGTGGCCCGAGCAGCGCTCGTGCGTCGAGACCTGCGTGTCCGGAACCAGCTTGAGGATCTCCTCGGTGCGCTTGCCGATGTTCTGCACGCGTCCATGGCAGGGCGTGTGGTAGCTGACCTTGCCCAGCGGCTGGCTGAAGTCGGTCTTCAGCAGCCCGTCGCGCCGGCGCGCGGAAAGGTATTCGAACGGATCCCACATCGCCTCGCGCACCGCCTGCACGTCGGCGTCCCCGGGATACATCAGCGGCAGTTCCTGCTTGTACATCAGCGTGCAGCTGGGCACGGCCGACAGGATGGCCCAGCCCTCGCGCGCGTAGCGGACCAGCACGGGGATGTTGGCCTGCTTGAGCTTGTCCACGCCTTCCAGGTCGCCCAGCTCCAGCTTGGGCATGCCGCAGCACTTCTCCTTCTCGACCAGCTCGTAGGGCACCTGGTTGTGCTCGAGCACCTTGAGCAGGTCGTGTCCGATGCCGGGCTCGTTGTAGTTGATGTAGCAGGTGGAATAGATCGCCACCTTGCCTGGCGTCTTGGCGCCGTCGCGCACCTCGAAGTCCTGCGACTTCGGCGCCCCCGAGCGGAACTTGCGCGCGGCCAGGTCGGGCAGCCAGGCATCCTGGTGCACGCCCAGCACCTTCTCCATCGCGGCCCGCGCGGGCTTGGCGTGGTTCACCGCGTTGGCGACCTGCACCACGACCGGGATGCCGGCGAACTTGCCGTGCACGTCGGTCGAAGCGAGGAACTTCTCGCTGGCCGGGATGCCCTTCTTGTACTTGATCGCCTTGGCCCGGAGCATGGTGTGCGGGAAGTCCAGGTTCCATTCGTGCGGCGGCACGTAGGGACACTTGGTCATGTAGCAGAGGTCGCACAGGTAGCACTGGTCGACGACCTTCCAGTAGTCCTGCTTGTCCACCCCGTCCACTTCGCCGGTCTTGCCCTCGTCGACGAGGTCGAACAGCGTCGGGAACGACCCGCACAGGCTCACGCAGCGGCGGCAGCCGTGGCAGATGTCGAAGATGCGTTCCAGCTCCTGGAAGCACTTCTCCTCGTCATGGAACTCGGGGTTCTTCCAGTCGATGGGGTGGCGCGTGGGCGCCTCGAGACTGCCTTCGCGTGCGGGCATCGCGGCATGGCGTCATCCCCGCGGAGGCGGGGATCCAGTGCTTCCCGGGGGCGCCGTCGAAGGCGGAAGCTCTGGATTCCCGCCTTCGCGGGAATGACGGGGCCCTCAGTCGACCAGCTCGTTCAAGGCTTTGGTGTACCGGTTGGCGTGCGAGCGCTCGGCCTTGGCCAGCGTCTCGAACCAGTCGGCCACCTCGTCGAAGCCTTCCTCGCGCGCCGTCTTGGCCATGCCCGGGTACATGTCGGTGTACTCGTGCG
>JAEWBU010000172.1 GCA_023390985.1 Pseudomonadota bacterium | reverse complement strand
AACGCTCCGAACATGGGGGGAGTCCTCTTTGCTTCTTCTGTGTGAAAGCGGCCCCAGAAGGGGCCGTGCACTGCAGCGCGGATAATACCTGATCCCCTGTGAATAACTCGACCGTGCCGGCCCCGGGCCGTCGCGCTTACAACTCGTTTCCCCGCCGGTTCCTGACATGGCCCTGACCCACGACGACATCCGCCGCATCCAGCATCTCGCGCGGCTCGAACTGCAGCCGCAAGAGAGCGAGCGCATGCTGACCCAGATCAACGGCTTCTTCTCGATCGTGGAGGCGATGCGGGCTGTGGATACCGCGGGGATCGAACCGCTCGCCCACCCGGTGGCGGCGTTCCAGGACGTGCAGCTGCGCCTGCGCGACGACGTGCCCAGCGAGCCGAACGCGCGCGAGGCCAACCAGCGCAGCGCGCCCGCGGTCGAACGCGGCCTGTTCCTCGTACCGAAGGTGATCGAGTGATGTCGGACCTGCACGATCTCTCCGTCGCCGAACTGGCGCGCCGCCTGAAGACGAAAGACGTCTCCGCCGTCGAAGCGGCGCAGCACTTCCTGGCCCGTGCGAAAGCGCACGACGACCTGGGTGCGTACCTCGCCCGTGATGAAGAAGTCACGCTGGCCCAGGCGCGCAACGCGGACGAGCGGATCGCGAAAGGCGACACGGCGCCGTTGCTCGGCGTCCCCATTGCGCACAAGGACATCTTCGTCACGCGCGACTTCCCGAGCACCGCCGGTTCGAAGATGCTGGAGGGCTACCGGTCGCCGTTCGACGCCACGGTGGTGCGCAAGCTGGCCGAGGCCGGCATGGTCAGCCTGGGCAAGCTCAATTGCGACGAGTTCGCCATGGGCTCGTCCAACGAGAACTCCGCCTTCCATCCGGTGAAGAACCCCTGGGACACCTCGCGGATCCCGGGCGGCTCCTCGGGCGGCAGCGCGGTGGCCGTGGCCGCGCGGCTGGCGCCGGCGACCACCGGCACGGACACGGGCGGCTCGATCCGCCAGCCGGCCTCGTTCTGCGGCATCACGGGCATCAAGCCCACCTACGGCCGCGCCTCGCGCTACGGGATGATCGCCTACGCCTCCAGCCTGGACCAGGCGGGCCCGTTCGCCCGCAGCGCCGAGGACTGCGCGCTGCTGCTCTCGGCCATGTGCGGCCCGGACCCGGACCGCGACTCCACCTCGCTGGACGTGCCGGCCGAGGACTTCGGCAAGTCCCTGGGTGCGTCGCTGGAGGGCCTGCGCATCGGCGTGCCGAAGGAGTTCCTGGCTGAGGGCGTGGCGCCCGACGTCCGCGCCGCCATCGACGCCGCCTTGCAGCAGCTCGAGAAGCTGGGCGCGCGCCGGGTCGGAATCTCGCTGCCGCGCACCGAGCTGTCGATCCCGGTGTACTACATCATCGCGCCGGCCGAGGCTTCGTCGAACCTCTCGCGCTTCGACGGCGTGAAGTTCGGCCATCGCGCCAAGGACTACGGCGACCTGCTGGACATGTACAAGAAGTCGCGCGCCGAAGGCTTCGGCGACGAGGTCAAGCGCCGCATCATGACCGGCACCTACGTGCTCTCGCACGGCTACTACGACGCCTACTACCTGCAGGCTCAGAAGATCCGCCGCATGATCGCCGACGACTTCCAGCGCGCGTTCAAAGAGTGCGACGTCATCGCCGGCCCGGTCGCGCCCACGGTGGCGTGGAAGCTCGGAGGCCATGGCGGCGATCCGCTGGCCGACTACCTGGCCGACATCTTCACGCTGCCCGGTTCGCTGGCCGGCCTGCCCGGCATGAGCCTGCCCGCGGGCTTCGGCGAAGGCGGCATGCCGGTCGGCCTGCAGCTGCTGGGCAACTACTTCCAGGAGAGCCGCTTGCTCAACGTGGCGCACCGCTTCCAGCAGGCCACCGATTTCCATGCGAAGAAGCCGGAGGGCGTCTGACATGAGCGCCAAGCTTGTCCAGGGCTGGGAAGTCGTGATCGGCTTCGAGACCCACGCCCAGCTGTCCACCCGCTCCAAGATCTTCAGCCGCGCGCCCACCGATTTCGGCGCCGAGCCGAACACGCAGGCCAGTCCGGTCGACCTGGCGCTGCCCGGCACGCTGCCGGTGATGAACAAGGGCGCCGTGGAGCGCGCCATCGCGTTCGGCCTGGCCGTCGGTTCGAAGATCGCGCCCCGCAGCATCTTCGCGCGCAAGAACTACTTCTACCCGGACCTGCCCAAGGGCTACCAGATCAGCCAGTACGAAATCCCGGTGGTGCAGGGCGGCGCCGTGGAGTTCTACCTGGGCGAGGAAAAGAGATCCGTGCGCCTGGTGCGGGCCCACCTCGAGGAGGACGCGGGCAAGTCGCTGCACGAGGACTTCGTCGGCCAGTCCGGCATCGACCTGAACCGCGCGGGCACGCCGCTGCTGGAGATCGTCACCGAGCCGGACATGCGCTCCACGGAGGAAGCGGTCGCGTACGCCAGGGAGCTGCACAAGATCGTCACGTGGATCGGCATCTGCGACGGCAACATGCAGGAAGGCAGCTTCCGCTGCGACGCCAACGTCTCGGTGCGCCGCCCCGGCGGGCCGCTGGGCACGCGGCGCGAGATCAAGAACCTGAACAGCTTCCGGTTCATGCAGCAGGCGATCGACTACGAGATCCGCTGGCAGATCGAGGAGCTGGAAGACGGCCGCGCGGTCGAGCAGGCCACCGTGCTGTTCGACCCCGACACGGGCGAGACGCGCGCCATGCGCACCAAGGAAGACGCGGCCGACTACCGTTACTTCCCCGATCCCGACCTGCCGCCGCTGGTGGTGGCGCCCGAGTGGGTCGAGCAGGTGCGCGCCGGCATGCCGGAGCTGCCGCGCGCCATGGCCGCGCGCTTCGTGCGGCAGTACGGCCTGCCCGAATACGACGCGACCACGCTCACGCAATCGCCGGCGATGGCGGCGTACTTCGAGTCCGCGGCCAAGGCGAGCGGCCAGCCCAAGCTGGCCAGCAACTGGGTGATGGGCGAGCTCTCGCGCCGGCTGAACGCGCAGGAGATCGGGGTCGAGCAGGCGCCGGTGCAGGCGGCGACGCTGGGCGCGCTGATCGGCCGCATCGCCGACGGCACCATCTCCAACAACGCCGGCCGGCAGGTGTTCGAGGCGCTGTGGAGCGGCGAGGGCGGCGACGTCGATGCGGTCATCGAGGCCAAGGGCCTCAAGCAGATGAGCGACACCGGCGAGCTGGAGAAGATCCTCGACGACATCCTCGCGGCCAACGCCGACAACGTGGCCCAGTTCAGGGCCGGCAAGGACAAGGCGTTCAACGCGCTGGTCGGCCAGGCCATGAAGGCCACCAAGGGCAAGGCCAACCCGCAGCAGGTGAACGAGCTGCTGCGCAAGAAGCTCGCCGGCTGATCGATGGCCGTCCACCCGTTCCAGTGCCGCTGCGGCACCCTGAAGGGCGAGGTGGACGAGCCGCACCGCGCGATGCGCGCGGTCTGCTACTGCCGCGATTGCCGCACCTACGCGCACTGGCTCGGCCAGCCGCAGCAGGTGCTCGACGCGGTCGGCGGCACCGACATCGTGGCGACCCATTCGCGCTACGTGCGACTCACGGCGGGCGCGCCGCAGCTCGCCTGCATGTCGCTGTCGCCCAGGGGCCTGCTGCGCTGGTACGCGCGCTGCTGCGACACGCCCGTGGCGAACACGCCGCGCGACTGGAAGCTGCCGTACGTGGGACTGGTGCACACCTGCCTCGAGCGCGTGCAGCCGATCGAAGCATCGTTCCCGCCGGTGCAGATGGACATCAACACGAAGTCCGCCTCGGGCCCCACGCCGCATCGCGGCGGTGCGGGCGCGATGGCGAAGTTCGGGGCGATGGTGCTGCGGTTGTCCGCGGCGCGGGTGACGGGCAGCTATCGCCGCACGGCGTTCTTCGATGCGAAGGGTGAGCCCGTCGCGGCGGTGCATGTGCCGCCGAAGCCCGAGGTGGATGCGGCCCGATCGGCCGCGAGGTAGTCCTCGAGAGGTCCGCCCAGGACCTTGGTCGTTAGCACGGTTCCGCAAGGTGGGGAGCATCCCTGAGCCACTTCGGCTCAACCTCCTTCCTGCCACTCACCATGCGAACACGACCCTCCGGCGCCTCGCGCGCGTTCATCGCTTTCGCCTTTCCGCTGCTGATGACGGCATGTGGCGGGGGCGGTGACGAGCCCACGCCGCCACCCCCTCCGTCAGAAGTACCCGCGCCCAGCCCGGGTCCGGGGCCGGCACCTGCGCCGGAGCCGACGCCTGCACCGACTCCCTCACCCACTCCGGCGCCGACCCCCGCACCGACTCCAGCACCGACCCCAGCACCGACTCCAGCACCGACTCCGGCACCGACTCCGGCCCCGACTCCGGCACCGACTCCGGCACCGACTCCAGCGCCCACACCGGCACCAACACCGGCACCAACACCGGCACCCGCGCCTATCGGTCCGTCCACCTTCCAGCCCGCCGGCATGGTGGTCGGGCAGCCGAACCTAATTAGCGGTTTCGCGAACCAGGGCCAGCCGACGAGCGCCACGGGCCTGAGTACGCCCTCGTCGATGGCGGCAACGCCGGGTGGAGGCATGCTGGTCGCCGACCAGGCCAACAACCGGGTCGTCTTCTTCGATTCGATCCCAGCCGTCTCCGGCGCCGCGGCGCACGCGGCGATCGGTCAGCCGAACCTGCTGGCGTCGAGCTCGGCACTGACGAGGACGCGAATGAATGGCCCGCTCGGCTTGGCGGTCGGTGCGGGCAGGATGGCCGTCGCCGACACCGCGGCGAACCGCGTGCTGGTCTACACCGAGCTGCCCGTCGCGGGCATGCCGATGCCGACGCCCGCCGTCGTCATCGGCCAGCCCGATTTCATCTCCGCTGTGCCGGACTGCGCAGGCAACCGCCTGAACTTCCCGACCGCCGTGGCGATCACTCCGGCCGGCAAGCTGATCATCGTGGACACCGGCAACCACCGCGTGCTCGTGTGGAACCAGTTGCCAGTGGCCGACCCCGTTCCTCCGCCCCATCTGGTGCTGGGGCAGGGCAGCCTGAACCGGTGCGTGCGGAACAACAACGACCTGAACGGTGACCAGCCGGCCCGGGGCACCCTCTCATTCCCGGTCGACGTGTGGAGCGACGACACGCGCGTGGTGGTGGCCGACGGTGCCAACAACCGTGTCCTGATCTGGCGCACGTTCCCAGCCGGCCACTTGCAGGATGCGGACGTCGTCCTGGGCCATTCCGGCTTCACCAGCGGCGCGCCCAACGATGGCGCCCCGCAGCCGTCGGCCGCCAGGCTGTTCGACCCCGAAGGCGTCCACTCCGACGGCACGGCGTTGGCCGTCGCGGACTCGCAGAACAACCGCGTGCTGATCTGGAGGACCTTCCCTGACAACAACGGCCAGGAAGCGGAGGTGGTGCTGGGCCACGCGACGTTCGACCGGATGGTGTCCAACGACGGGAACAGCGATGGCACGGCCGACGCGCCCACCGCGCAGGTCTTCAACTACCCGTTGCGCGTCCTGCTGACGCCCGATTCGCTGTTCGTCTCG
Source organism: Pseudomonadota bacterium (assembly GCA_023390985.1). Taxonomy (GTDB): domain Bacteria; phylum Pseudomonadota; class Gammaproteobacteria; order Burkholderiales; family Burkholderiaceae_C; genus Ramlibacter. The sequence goes on along the minus strand of JAEWBU010000172.1, from coordinate 680 downwards.
GACCACTTCCACCACCGGGTGTTGAGATTCGCCCGGTGACCGGCTCACATCCGAACGCACCCCAATGAAAAAGAGCCGCATCGAGCGGCTCTTCTTCTGTCACTCGACGCCGTACCGCTCCCGATACGCCAACACCTTGAGGTAGTGCTCACCCAGATCACGGGTGCCTTGCACCTGCAGGTACGCCAGCAGGTCCGCCAGCTTCGCGATCGCGCAGACCTGCAGCCCGAGCTGGTTCTTCACGTACTGCACCGCGCTGTGGTCCACGTCGCGGCCGTCCTCGGTCGCTTTCTCCTGGCGATCGAGCGCGATGGCCACCGCGTGCGGCGTGGCCCCCGCCGCGCGGATCAGCGCGATGGATTCACGCGCCGCGGTGCCGGCCGACATCACGTCGTCGATGATCAGCACGCGCCCCTTCACCGGCGCGCCGACGAGGTGGCCGCCTTCGCCGTGGTCCTTGGCTTCCTTGCGGTTGTACGCATATGGCACGTTGCGGCCGGCGCGCGCGAGTTCGATGGCCACCGCCGCCGCGAGCGGGATGCCCTTGTAGGCGGGCCCGAACAGCATGTCGAACTCGATGGCCGAGGCGAGGATGCGGCGTGCATAGAATTGCGCGAGCCGGCCGAGCTTGGCGCCGTCGTCGAACAGGCCGGCGTTGAAGAAGTAGGGCGAGAGGCGTC
>JAEWBU010000121.1 GCA_023390985.1 Pseudomonadota bacterium | reverse complement strand
AAGGCGACCACAAGCTGTACCAACCCGGAATCCTTGACGGCGTGCCCGCCGTCGCCCGTTTCGTCACCTTCGCCATCCCCGACAAGGGGACCGACGCCAAGGCCATCCGCGAGGCGCTCACGCGGCTCGCGCCGCTCGTCAACGGCAGCGACGCGGTGCTGGGCATCGGCCCTTCGCTCGTTGCGGCGCTCGACGCCAAGGTGCCCGGCCTGCACGAGTTCCCCGACCTCTCTCGCGAAGGCGTGCGCGTGCCGTCCACCCCGGGCACGCTGTGGGTCTGGGTGCGCGGCGACGACCTCGGCGACCTCCTGATGCTGACGCGCAAGGTGCAGAAGGCGCTGGCGCCGGCGTTCGCGGTGCGGCACGTGGTCGATGCGTTCCGCCATGCCCTGGGCGACAGTGGCCACGGCCGCGACCTCACCGGCTACGAGGACGGCACCGAGAACCCCACCGGCGAGAAGGCCGAGGAAGCGGCTTTCGCGCACGGACTCGGCGAAGGAATCGATGGTTCGAGCTACGTCGCCGTGCAGCAGTGGGTGCACGACCTCGACGCGTTCGAGGCGCTGGGCGACGAGGCGGCCAACCACCACTTCGGCCGCCACCGCGTCACCAACGAGGAACTGGAGGACGCACCCGAGTGGGCCCACGTCAAGCGCACCGCGCAGGAGAGCTTCGAGCCCGAGGCCTTCGTGCTGCGCCGCTCCATGCCCTGGATGATGAGCATGCAGGCGGGCCTGAACTTCGTCGCCTTCGGCAAGTCTTTCGACGCGTTCGAGGCCCAGATGCGCCGCATGGCCGGCCACGACGACGGCATCGTCGATGCGATGTTCCGCATCAGCAAGCCGGTGAACGGCGCGTACTACTGGTGCCCGCCGATGCGGGGCGGCCAGCTGGACCTGCGCCAACTCGGTCTCTGACACCTTGCGACTGCTGCAACGGCTTCCGCTCTGGCTCGACCTGATCCGCTGGAACCGCCCGGCGGGCTGGCTCCTGCTGCTGTGGCCCACGCTCAGCGCGCTGTGGGTGGCCGCGCACGGCTTCCCGGGCTGGCACCTGCTGGCGGTGTTCACGCTCGGCACGGTGCTGATGCGCAGCGCGGGATGCTGCGTCAACGACGTGGCCGACCGCGACTTCGACAAGCACGTCAAGCGCACGGCGCAGCGGCCGGTCACCTCGGGCCAGGTGTCGGTGAAGGAGGCGTTGACGCTGGGCGCGGTGCTCGCGCTGCTGGCGTTCGCGCTGGTGCTCACGACCAACACGGCGACCATCCTGTGGTCGTTCGCCGCGCTGGCGATCTCGCTGGCCTATCCCTACGCCAAGCGCTTCGTGTCGATGCCGCAGGCGGTGCTGGGCATCGCCTTCAGTTTCGGCATCCCGATGGCCTTCGCGGCGGTGCAGTCGCGCGTGCCGCTGCTCGCCTGGGTGCTGCTGCTGGGCAACCTGTTCTGGGTGCTGGCCTACGACACCGAGTACGCCATGGTCGACCGCGATGACGACCTGAAGATCGGCATCAAGACCTCGGCCATCACGCTGGGCCGCGCCGACGTCGCGGTGGTGATGGCCTGCTACGGCGCATTCATCGCCATCTGGGTGCTGGCGCTGGCGCCGCGGCAGCTGGGTGCGCCGTTCTACGTCGGCGTGCTGGCGGCCGTCGCGCAGGCGCTGTGGCACTGGCAGCTGATTCGCGAGCGCACGCGCGAAGGCTGCTTCAAGGCCTTCCGCCTGAACCACTGGGTCGGCTTCGCGGTGTTCGCCGGCATCGTGGCCGGCTACGCGTTCAAGTAAGTCCGCTCAGGACTTGCCGAACTCGTCGCCAAGTTCGGCCGCGCGCTTGCAGGCGGCCTGCATCGCTTCCACGAACTTGTCCGCCACACCGGATTGCTGCATGGATGTGAGCGCGGCGTACGTCGTGCCGCCCTTGGACGTCACGCGCTCGCGCAGCACCGACGGCGGCTCGCTCGAGGCGCGCGCCAGCTCGGAAGCACCGCAGAAGGTGCCGATCGCCAGCTGCTGCGCGGTGGCGGCGGGCAGGCCCATCTCCTGGCCGGCGCGCGTCATCGCCTCGATGAAATAGAAGACGTAGGCGGGACCGGAGCCCGAGAGCGCGGTCACGGCATCGAGCTGCTGCTCGCCATCGACCCACAGCGTGGCGCCGGTGGGCGCGAGCACCTGCTCCACCAGCGCGCGGTCGTCCTTCGACACCCCCGGGCGCGCGAACAGCGCCGTCATGCCACGTCCGACCAGCGCCGGCGTGTTGGGCATGGACCGCACGATGCGGTCGGTGCCCAGCCACTGCTTGATGCTGTCCGATCGGATGCCCGCGGCCACGCTCAGGTGCAGCGCGCTCTTCGCGTGCGGCGCGACGGCCTCTGCGGCGTCGCGGAAGGTCTGCGGCTTGACGGCCCAGACGACGACGCTCGCGTCGGTGAGGGAAGGGCCGGCCTCGGCCTGCGCCTTCACGCCGAAGTCGCGGGCGAGCCGCTCGCGCGCCTCGTCCCAGGGCTCGACCACCTGGACGCTGGCGGCGTTCAGGCCCTGCTTGAGCAGGCCGCCGAGGATCGCGGAAGCCATGTTGCCGCCGCCGATGAATGCGATGCGCGTATTCGCTGGAACCATGGCGCGAGTCTAGTCTCGCGCGGACTCAGTCTTCCCGCGGCGCGGCCGTGCTGCCGCGGCACACCAGCTCGACCGGGAACTGGCGGTGCGCCATCCAGTCGTCGTCTTCCAGGCGCGCCACCAGCTGGTCGGCGGCGGCGCGGCCGATGTCGATGATGGGCGTGGCCACGCTGGTGAGCGCGGGCGTCTGGGTGGCGCCCAGGTCGGTGTTGTCGACGCCGGTGATGGACATGTCGCGCGGGATCTCCAGGCCGGCCTTGCGGCAGGCCTGCATGGCGCCGACGGCGAACACGTCGTTGGTGGCGACCACGGCCGTGGGCCGATCGGGCGCGGCCAGCAGGCGCTGCATGCCGGCTTCGGCGGTGGCCAGCGAGATCGGCTCGTAGGCGACGTGGCGCGGGTCGAGCCGCAGGCCGGCGTCCGCGAGCGCCGCGCGCACGCCTTCGCCGCGGGCGCGCGCGCGGTCGTTGCCCTCCACCGGCGCGCTGAGCAGGCCGATGCGGCGATGGCCGAGATCCAGCAGGTGCTTCGTCGCCTCGTAGGTCGCGGCGCGGTTGTCGAAGCCGATGCACGGGTGCCGCTGCATCGGGTCCACGCCCCAGGTGAGCACGTAGGGACGGCCGTAGTCCTCCAGCAGCGAGAAGAGGCCGGGCTCGTGGTCGAGGCCCACCAGCATGAAGGCGTCCACGCCGTGCTCCACCAGCTGCGAGGCGATGCGCATCTCCGCGGCCAGGTCATAGTGGTGTTCGGCCAGCACCAGCGCGTAGCCGCGCTCGTCCAGCCGCTGGTGCAGGGCACTGGTGGTGCGCGCGTACAGCGCGTAGTCGAACGAGGGCACGATGGCGCCGACCATCTTGCTGCGATGGCTGCGCAGCGTCCGCGCGGCGCCATGCGGCACGTAGCGAAGCTTGGACGCCGCCTCCAGCACGCGCTGGCGCGTGGCCGGGTCCACCTGCTGGGAGTTGTTCAGGACGCGCGACACGGTGGCCGTGGAAACGCCGGCCAGCTGCGCGACGTCCTTGGCGCCCGAGCGCGGCCTGCGGGAAGCCGCCGCGGCGCCTTGATTCTGCGAACGCTCCCTCTCCATACGTTCCTTGTAAACGATTTCAGCATTCTGGCCCAAGGCAGAAGCAAATGAAAACTGAGTCGTTGGGGAAATCACTAGGCGCAAACAGAATGACGCGGCTGCGGCGGCTCGTTAGACTGGCCATGTAATCGATTGCATGGACGGGTGCCCGCGCCCGCGCCGCCGCTTCCCCCTCACACCGAGACGAACCAGGAGAAGAGCGATGAACAAGGACGATTTCGACCCCGCCGGCGCCCTGCCCGGCAACCGCCGCCAGTTCATGGGACAGGCGGCTGCGCTGGGCGCGGCCGCCGGCCTGGCCGGCTGGAGCGGCGCGGCGCTCGCGCAAGGCGCGCCCGACCTCGCGCCCTACACGCGCGCCAAGATCAACTGGAAGCAGGCGGAAGGCGAATCGATCTCCATCGCGGTGATCCCGGCCAGCTACTTCGACAACCTGCTCGGGCTGCTGCCGCAGTTCGAAGCGCTGACCGGCGTCAAGGTGCGCGCCGAGAAGGTGCCGCCGGGCCAGATCCGCCAGAAGGCGATGCTGGACCTGTCATCGAAGACCGCGACGTATGCGACCCATGCCGCGGACCCGATGTACTACCCGCTGTACGTGTCCAACAAGTGGGTGGAGCCGCTCGACAAGTACCTGAACGACGCCAGCCTCACCGACCCGGCCTGGTTCAACTACAACGACATCTTCAAGGCCTGGCGCGAGGCCGATTCGGTGGACGGCAAGCCCTACGGCATCCCGTACGACGGCGAGGTGACGGTGCAGGTCTATCGCAAGGACCTGTACGACGCCAAGGGGCTCAAGCCGGCCGAGACGTACGAGCAGCTGCTGTCCAATGCCAAGGCGCTGAACGATCCGAACAACCGCGTGTTCGGCCTGGCGATGCGCGGGTTCTCGGGCGCCGGCCAGAACATGTACATCTACCCGTCGCTGCTGCGCGGCTTCGGCGGCGACTGGTTCCAGAACAGGAACTTGGTGGTCAACACCCCGCAGGCCGTGCAGGCGCTGGAGTGGTACGTCAATGCGCTGTCGCAGTACGCGCCGCCCGCGGTGCGCAACTGGAACTGGCCGGACATCGCCGATGCGTTCTCCCAGGGCACGGTGGCCTGCTACCTGGACGCGCATTCGTCCGCCGCGGTGATCACCAACCCCGAGAAGTCCAAGGTGGTGGGCAAGGTCGCCTACGCCCGCTGGCCCAAGGGCCCGTCGGGCAAGCGCGTGACCTCGATCTGGAACTGGGGCTTCCCGATCAACGCCGCGCTTTCCGACAAGCAGAAGAAGGCGACCTGGCTGTTCATCAGCTGGGCCGCTTCGGCCGAGACGCAGGCGCGCACCTCGTGGAAGTTCGACGGCCCGGCCAAGCGCTCCGGCCTCAACCGTGCATCGCTGTGGAAGTCGCAGGAGTTCGCCGCCGCGATGAAGAGCGCGGGCGACAACTTCATCCCCGCGGCGCTGGAATCGCTGGAGCAGGACACCGACGTCGAATGGCGTCCGCGCGTGCCGCAGTGGCCGGCCATCGGCGAGACCATGGCCACCGCCATCCAGTCCGCGCTGGTCGGCCAGAAGAAGCCCAAGGAAGCGCTCGACGAGGCCCAGGCGCGCATCGCGCAGATCATGAAGGCCTGATCCCACGATGCTGTTCGTCGCCCCGCGTGGCGGCGCCGGCACGCTGGAGCGGCAGGAGCGGCGCTTCGCGCTCGCCCTGTTCGCGCCGGCGTTCCTGCTGCTGCTGATCACCACCACCGCGCCGCTGGTGTTCCTGGCCTGGAACAGCCTGCAGAAGCTGGACATGAGCATGCCCTGGCTGTCCGGCTTCGCGGGGCTGGACAACTACACCAAGATGGGTGGCGACCCGCGGTTCTGGAGCTCGCTATGGCTCACCTTCATCTACACCGCGTCCACGGTGGTGCTGCAGGTGGTGATCGGCCTGTCGCTCGCGTTGCTGGTGCTGCGGATTCCGAAAGGACAGGGCCTGCTGCGCGTCGCGGCCATCCTCCCGATCGTGCTGGCGCCGGTGGTGGTGGGCCTGTTCTGGCGCACGCTGGTGCTGTCGCCCGACGTGGGCCTGGTGGACCTGGTCACGCGCACGCTGGGCCTGGGCAGCCACAACTGGCTGGGCGATCCGCAACTGGCACTGATCTCGGTGATCGCCATCCACACCTGGCAGTGGACGCCGTTCGCCTTCCTGGTGCTGCTGGCCACGCTGGCGACGCTGCCACCCGACGTCTATGAAGCCGCACGGCTGGACCGCGCCAGCGCCTGGCAGCGCTTCCGCTTCATCACGCTGCCGCTGATCCGGCCGGCGGTGGTGATGGTGGTGATCCTGCGCACGATGACGGCGCTGTCGGCGTTCGCGGCGATCTTCGCGGCCACCGGCGGCGGGCCCGGCACCTCGACCGAGATCCTCAACCTCTACGCGTACCGCACCTCGTTCACCGAGCTGAACATCGGCTACGGCTCCTCGCTCGCGATGGTGCTGCTGGCGATCACGGTGTTCGTGTCCTGGCTGCTGTTCCGCCGCAGGAAGGCGCGCACATGAACCACCGTCTTCCGCGCACCGTCACGCTGTACGTCATCGCCGGCCTGCTGGTGTCGGTGTGGGCCTTCCCCGTGCTGTGGGCCCTGCTCACCTCGTTCAAGACCGAGCGCGACGTGCTGGCCTATCCGCCGCTGCTGGTCTTCACGCCCACGCTGGCCAACTACCGCGACGTGCTGTGGGGCCCGGCGTCGATCCTGCCCAACCTGTGGTCCAGCATGGTGGTGAGCGTGGGTGCGACGGTGCTCACCATGCTGTTCGCCGTGCCCGCGGCCTACGCGCTGGCGCGGCTGCGCTACCCGGGCAAGCGGGCCAGCGGCTTCTACGTGCTGGCCACGCAGATGCTGCCGCCGGTCGGGCTGATCATTCCCTACTACCTGGTGCTGCAGCGCGTCGGCGGGCTGAATACGTACAGCGGCCTGATGGCGATCTACCTGACGTTCTCGCTGCCGTTCGCGATCTGGCTGATGGTCTCGTACTTCGAGGACCTGCCGTACGAGATGGAGGAGGCCGCGCTGCTGGACCGCGCCGGCCGCCTGCGCGCGCTCTGGTACGTGATCCTTCCGCAGGTGCGTGGCGGCATCGCGGTGACCACCGTGTTCGTGTTCCTCAACGCGTGGAACGAATTCATGTTCGCGGTGGTGCTGGGCGGCAACAAGGTCCGGCCGGTGACGGTGGCGATGTTCAACTTCATCTCGGTCGAGCAGACGCAATGGGCGCGGCTGGCCGCCGGCGCGATGGTGGCGATGGCGCCGGTGATCATCGTCGGCCTGCTGGCGCAGCGGCACATCGTCAAGGGGCTCACCGTGGGCGCGGTCAAGGGAGGTGGTCGGCGATGAACAGCAAGAAGCAAGGAAACGTGCGCCTGTCCGGCGTGGTCAAGCGGCACGGCGAAACCACCGTGCTGCACGGCGTGGACCTGGAGATCCGCGCCGGCGAGTTCTTCGTGCTGCTGGGCCCCTCGGGCTCGGGCAAGACGACGACGCTGCGCATCCTGGCGGGACTGGAGCAGGTGAGCGAAGGCCAGGTCCTCATGGACGAGGTCGACGTCACCGGCGCCGAGCCGGGCGAGCGCGACGTCGCGATGGTGTTCCAGAGCTATGCCCTCTACCCGCACATGACGGTGGCCGAGAACATCGGCTTCCCGCTGAAGATGGTCGGCACGCCGCGCGAGCAGATCGACAGGGCGGTGCAGGATGCGGCGGCGCGGGTGAGCATCGGCCACCTGCTGGCGCGCCGGCCCGGTCAGCTGTCGGGCGGCCAGCAGCAGCGCGTGGCGCTGGCGCGCGCGATCGTTCGGCAGCCCAAGCTGTTCCTGCTGGACGAGCCGCTGTCGAACCTGGACGCCAAGCTGCGTCTCGAGACGCGGCTGGAGCTCAAGCAGCTGCAACGCTCGCTGGGCGTGACCACCGTTTACGTCACGCACGACCAGGAAGAGGCGATGACGCTCGCCGATCGCGTGGCCGTCTTCATGGAAGGTCGCATCGTGCAGATCGCCACGCCGCGCGACATCTACAGCCGGCCGGCGCAGGTTTCCGTGGCCGGCTTCATCGGCACGCCGCCGATGAACCTCGTGCCCGCGTCCTGGCAGGGCGACATGGTGCTGCTGGACGGCGTCGCCCATCCGGTGGGCGCCACGACGGCGCAGGCGCGCGACGTGGTGCTGGGCGTGCGGCCCGGCGAGCTGCGCGCGGGCCAGGACGGTACGCCGGCGCGAGTCGAATACGTCGAGGAGCTGGGTGACCACTGCATCGTGGACCTGCAGGCCGGCGGCCGGCGCATGAAGCTCAAGGCCGAGGGCGCCGCGCGGCTGGGTGAAGGCGCCGCGACCTCGCTGAGCTTCGCCCCGAATGCCGCCCACCTCTTCGACCGCGCCAGCGGCGAGCGGCTGAACTGATCGCACTCAAGAAGGAACCGCGATGGACAAGAAGCGCCCCAACATCCTGCTCATCCTGAACGACGACATGGGCTACTCGGACATCGGCTGCTACGGCGGCGAAGTCCGGACTCCCAACCTGGACAAGCTGGCCGCCAACGGCCTGCGGTTCTCCCAGTTCTACAACACGGCCCGCTGCAGTCCTTCGCGGGCGTCGCTGCTCACCGGCCTGCATCCGCACCAGACCGGCATCGGCATCCTCACCTACGACTCGGGCCCCGAGGGCTACGCCGGCAACCTGAACCAGCGCTGCGCCACCATCCCCGAGGTGCTGAAGCAGGCCGGCTACCGCAGCTACCTGAGCGGCAAGTGGCACGTGTCGAGCAACCTCAAGGAGCCGACCGACTCGTGGCCGATGCAGCGCGGCTTCGACGACTTCTTCGGCACCATCATCGGCGCGGGCAGCTTCTACGACCCCAACACGCTGACGCGCCGCAACGAGAACGCCGAACACGAGGCGCGCGCGCCGGGCTTCTTCTACACGGACGCCATCAACGACGAGGCGGTGAAGTTCCTGCGCCGGCACAAGGCCGAGCATCCGGACAAGCCATTCTTCCAGTACGTGGCCCACACCGCGCCGCACTGGCCGCTGCATGCGCATCCGGAGGACATCGCCAAGTACAAGGGGCGCTTCGACGAGGGCTGGGACAGCCTGCGCGAGAAGCGCCTGGAGCGGCTGGTGGCCAGCGGCATCCTGGACAAGCAGTGGAAGCTCACCGGCCGCGATCCGCGCCAGCCGGCCTGGACCGACGCCGAGCACAAGGCCTGGCTGGCCAACTGCATGGAGGTGTATGCCGCCCAGATCGACCGCATGGACCAGGGCATCGGCCGCATCATCGCTGCGCTGGAAGAGATGGGCGAGCTGGACAACACGCTGGTGATCTTCCTGTCCGACAACGGCGCCTGCGCGGAGGACATCCCGGAAGGCGTGAGCATCGACGAGCTGGTGGACAAGCTGATGATCGCCCGCTCGCACACTCGCGACGGCCGCGTCGTTCGCATCGGCAACAACCCCGACATCGCGCCCGGCCCCGAGGACACCTACCAGAGCTACGGCCAGGCCTGGGCCAACCTCTCCAACACGCCGTTCCGCCTGTACAAGCACTGGACGCACGAGGGCGGCATCAGCACGCCGCTGATCTTCCATTGGCCGCAGGGCATCGCTCAGAAGGGCGAGATCCGCCACACGCCGGGCTACCTGCCGGACATCATGGCGACCCTCGTCGACGTCGCGGGTGTGCCGTACCCGCAGCAGCTGGACGGCCGCAGCATCCTGCCGCTGGAAGGCCATTCGCTGAAGCAGTCGTTCCGGAAGGACGCGGGCCAGCGTCCGCCGATGTTCTGGGAGCACGAGGGCAACGGCGCCATGCGCGACGGCCGCTGGAAGCTGGTGCGCGAGTACCCCAGGGATTGGGAGCTGTACGACATGGAGGCCGACCGCACCGAGACGCGCAACCTGGCCGGCCAGTTTCCGGAACGCGTGGCGGCGATGAAGCGGGCGTATGAAGAGTGGGCGGAGCGCTGCGGCGTGCTGCCGCGCGACAAGATCGTGGCGCTCATGCGCAGCCAGGGCGTTACCAAGGCTTTCTGGGAAGACGAGTGAAGTCCTGCTGCGTCCCGGGGCGCGAGGGCGCCGCCGCGGTGGCGGTGCCGCCGCATCCCGGACGCGCGGCCGACGCGCGCATCGACTGGGTCGAGTTGCCCGGCGGCCGGTTCCTGATGGGGACGGACGCGGTCGAGGAGGGCTTCGCGGAGGACGGCGAAGGCCCGGCGCGCGAGGTGGAAGTGGCGCCGTTCGCGATCGCGCGCACGGCGGTCACCAACGCGCAGTTCCGCGCCTTCGTGCGCGCGACCTCGTACATCACCGAGCCCGAGCAGGCGGGTTCGTCGTTCGTCTTCTACCTGCAGGTCGATCCGGAGCGCCGCGCCGCGATCCGGCATGTCTCGCGCGAGCTGCCCTGGTGGCTGCCGGTGGAAGGTGCCTGCTGGCAGCGGCCGACCGGGCCCGGCAGCCGGATCCACGACCGGCTGGACCATCCCGTGGTGCACGTCTCCTGGAACGATGCCGCCGCCTATTGCGCCTGGGCGGGCGCGCAGCTTCCGACCGAGGCCCAGTGGGAGTTCGCCGCGCGCGGCGGGCTGGCGGGGCGCCGCTACGCCTGGGGCGACGAGCTGGAGCCGCAAGGGCGCCGGCGCTGCAATATCTGGCAAGGCGAGTTCCCCTCGCGGCCGGCCCCGGGCTGGTCGCCGGGCACGGTTCCGGCCGGCGACTTCGAGCCGAACGGCTGGGGCTTGCACCAGATGGCGGGCAACACCTGGGAGTGGTGCGCCGACTGGGCCAGCCCCGACTACCACCGGTCGACCGCCGCCCGTGATCCGCTGCAGGACCAGCCCACCGGCCGGCGCTCGCTGCGCGGCGGATCGTTCCTCTGCCACGAGTCGTACTGCAACCGCTACCGGGTGGCCGCCCGCGGCTCCAACACGCCGGAGAGCAGCGCGAGCAACTGCGGCTTCCGTGTCGTCGCTCCTGCGGGTGCCGGCCGCCGGTCCGCCTGAGGCGGCCGGGCGCTGAGGGACAATCGAGGGTGATGACGAGACAAGATGCATGGGCCCGGCTGGCCTCGGCCGGGCCTTTTGACGTGGTGGTGGTGGGTGGCGGGGCGACAGGCCTGGGCGTGGCCCTGGATGCGGCGGCGCGCGGTTTCTCGGTGGCGCTGCTCGAGTCGCACGATTTCGGCGGCGGCACCTCCTCGCGGGCGACCAAGCTGGTCCACGGCGGCGTGCGCTACCTGGCGCAGGGCAACATCGCGCTGGTGCGCGAGGCGCTGCACGAGCGCACCGTGCTGCTGCGCAACGCGCCGCACCTGGCGCAGCCGCTCGCCTTCGTCATGCCTTCGTACAAGCTGTGGGAGACGCCGTTCTATGGCGCCGGCCTGAAGCTGTACGACGCGCTGGCGGGCAAGGCGGGACTGGCTCCGACCCGGTTCCTTTCGCGTGCCGAGACCCTGGCGGCCCTGCCGACCGCGCAGGCGGCCGGCCTGAAGGGCGGTGTCGAGTACTGGGACGGCCAGTTCGACGATGCCCGGCTGGCGCTGGCGCTGGCCCGCACGGCCGAAGCCAAGGGCGCGGTGCTGCTCAATTACTGCGCCGTCACGGGGCTGCTGCATGAAGGCGGCAAGCTGGTCGGCGTGCGCGCCGAGGACCGCGAGACCGGCCGCAGCGTGGAAGTGAGGGCGCGCTGCGTCATCAACGCGGCCGGCGTCTGGGTGGACCAGCTGCGCGAGCTCGATGGGCAGGCGGTCGGCAAGCCGGTGCGGCCGATGGTGGCGCCCAGCCAGGGCGTGCACGTCGTGGTCGACCGCAAGTTCCTGCCGGGCCGGCACGCGCTGATGGTGCCCAAGACCGCCGACGGCCGCGTGCTGTTCGGCGTGCCCTGGCTGGGCAAGGTGATCCTGGGGACGACCGACACGCCGCGCACCGACATGCCGCGCGAGCCGCGGCCGTTCGAGGAGGAGCTGGCCTTCATCCTGGGCGAAGCGCGGCGCTATCTCGCGACCGCGCCGACGCTGGCCGATGTGCGCAGCGTCTGGGTCGGGCTGCGTCCGCTGGTCAAGCCGCAGGACGACAACGGCGGCCACACCAAGGCGATCAGCCGCGAGCACACCGTGCTGGTGAGCCGCTCCGGCCTGGTCACCGTCACGGGCGGCAAGTGGACCACCTACCGCGCCATGGCCGAGGACGTGCTGGATCGCTGCTTCGAAGCGCAGCTCCTGCCGGCCTCCATGGGCGGAGTGACCACTGACTTGAAGCTGGTCGGCGGCGATGTCGCGCCGTCGGCCGCGGTGCCGATCTGCGATTCACCGGGCCTGCACGTGTACGGCTCGGAAGCGTCGCGGGTCCAGACCCTGCCGGGCGCCGACGCCGAACTGGGCGGCGGCCTGACCGAGGCGATGGTGCGCTTCGCCGCCCGCGCGGAGTACGCGCGGACGGTGGAAGACGTGCTGGCGCGGCGGTCGCGCCTGCTGTTCCTGGACGCGGCCCTGGCGGCCCGGCTGGGGCCGGTGGTCGCGCGGCTGCTGCGCGAGGAGACCGGCGGTGACCCGCGCGAATCCGACTTCGCCGGCTTGGCCGCCAGTTACCTGCCGCTGCGCCAGCCGGCCTGAGCCGTCGGCTCCTGTAGGCGGCGTTTGACAAAGCCTGTGGATAAGGCATAATCGCGGGCTCGCCTGTTTTTAGGCGAGCTATCTGCCTTCCCGGAGGCGCCAGGTGTGCCAGGCGCCGACGACAGGCCCAAGACTGACCTGATTTGCCGGCATGGTGCCGGCGCCTCAGGGAAAAGTTGGGAATACACAAATGATCCAGACTGAATCCCGGCTCGAAGTCGCCGACAACACGGGCGCGAAGTCCGTGCTTTGCATCAAGGTGCTCGGTGGCTCCAAGCGTCGCTACGCCAGCGTGGGCGACATCATCAAGGTGAGCATCAAGGAAGCCGCTCCGCGTGGCCGCGTCAAGAAGGGCGAGGTCTACAGCGCCGTCGTGGTGCGCACCGCCAAGGGCATCCGCCGCGGTGACGGCTCGCTCGTGAAGTTCGACGGCAACGCCGCGGTGCTGCTCAACAACAAGCTGGAGCCGATCGGCACCCGCATCTTCGGCCCGGTGACGCGCGAGCTGCGCACCGAGAAGTTCATGAAGATCGTGTCGCTGGCCCCCGAAGTCCTCTAAGGAACCGAAGACATGAACAAGATTCGCAAAGGCGACGAGGTCATCGTCCTCGCGGGCCGTGACAAGGGCAAGCGCGGCAAGGTCGTGCTGCGCAAGGACGACGAGCGCGTGGTGGTCGAGGGCATCAACCTGGTGAAGAAGCACACCAAGCCCAACCCGATGAAGGGCACGACCGGCGGCATCGTGGAAAAGGCCATGCCGATCCACCAGTCCAACGTGGCGATCTTCAATCCCGCCACCGGCAAGGCCGACCGCGTCGGCATCAAGGTCCAGGGCGAGAAGCGCGTGCGCGTCTTCAAGTCCAGCGGCGAAGAGATCAAGGTGGCATGACCATGGCACGACTGCAACAGCACTATCGCGAGAAGGTCGCCCCCGAGCTGACCAAGAAGTTCGGCTACAAGTCGCCGATGGAGATCCCGCGCCTCACCAAGATCACGCTGAACATGGGCGTGAGCGAGGCCGTGGCCGACAAGAAGGTGATGGACAACGCCGTCGGCGACCTGACCAAGATCGCCGGCCAGAAGCCCGTCGTGACGAAGGCCAAGAAGGCCATCGCCGGCTTCAAGATCCGCGAAGGCCAGGCCATCGGCTGCATGGTCACCCTGCGCGGCGAGAAGATGTACGAGTTCCTCGACCGTTTCGTCACCGTGGCCCTGCCCCGCGTGCGCGACTTCCGCGGCATCTCCGGCCGCGCCTTCGACGGCCGCGGCAACTACAACATCGGCGTGAAGGAACAGATCATCTTCCCCGAGATCGAGTACGACAAGGTCGACGCCCTGCGCGGCCTGAACATCAGCATCACCACCACGGCCAAGACCGACGAGGAAGCCAAGGCGCTTCTCGCGGGCTTCCGTTTCCCGTTCAAGAACTGAAGGTACATCGTGGCAAAAACTGCTTTGATCCAACGCGAACTCAAGCGTGACAAGCTGGTCGCCCAGTACGCGAAGAAGTACGCGGAACTGAAGGCCGTCGCCGGCGATGCCAAGAAGAGCGAGGAAGAGCGCGCGGCCGCCCGTCTGGCGCTGCAGAAGCTTCCCCGCAATGCCAACCCCACGCGCCAGCGCAACCGCTGCGAGATCACGGGCCGTCCGCGCGGAACCTTCCGCCAGTTCGGTCTGGCCCGCAACAAGATCCGCGAGATGGCCTTCACCGGCGACATCCCGGGCGTGATCAAGGCCAGCTGGTAAGCGGCGAGGAGTGACAAGACATGAGCATGAGTGATCCCATCGCCGACCTGCTGACCCGCATCCGCAACGCGCAGATGGTGGCCAAGCCGTCGGTGAGCGTGCCGGCGTCCAACATCAAGGTCGCGATCGCCCAGGTCCTGAAGGACGAGGGCTATATCGACGGTTTCGAGGTCAAGAAGGACGGCAACAAGAGCGAGCTCGAGATCTCGCTGAAGTACTACGCCGGCCGCCCGGTCATCGAGCGCATCGAGCGCGTCAGCCGCCCCGGCCTGCGCGTGTACAAGGGCCGCGATTCGATTCCGCAGGTCATGAATGGTCTCGGCGTCGCGATCGTCACCACCCCCAAGGGCGTGATGACGGACCGCAAGGCGCGCGCCACCGGCGTGGGCGGCGAAGTGCTGTGCTACGTGGCCTAAAGGGAAGGAAAGACAAATGTCCCGAGTAGCAAAGATGCCGGTCGCCGTCCCGCAGGGCGTCGACGTGCAGATCAAGGAAGACCAGATCAGCGTCAAGGGCGCCGGCGGCACGCTGTCGCTGGCCCAGAACGCCCTGGTCAAGGTCGCCAGCAAGGACGGCAAGCTGTCGTTCGAGCCGGCCAACGAGTCGCGTGAAGCCAATGCCATGAGCGGCACCATGCGCCAGCTGGTCAACAACATGGTCACCGGCGTGACCAAGGGCTTCGAGAAGAAGCTGAACCTGGTGGGCGTGGGCTACAAGGCCGCCGTCCAGGGCGGAAAGCTCAACCTGTCGGTGGGCTATTCGCACCCGGTGAACATCGAAGTGCCCGCCGGCATCAAGTTCGAAACCCCGGCCCCGACCGAGATCGTGGTCAAGGGAGCCGATCGCCAGCGTGTCGGCCAGGTGGCCGCCGAGATCCGCGCCGTCCGTCCGCCCGAGCCCTACAAGGGCAAGGGGATCCGTTATTCGGACGAGAAGGTCGTGATCAAGGAAACCAAGAAGAAGT
>JAEWBU010000107.1 GCA_023390985.1 Pseudomonadota bacterium | reverse complement strand
CCTGGCGGCCGAGCTGGCCGGCCTGGCGCACCGGCACCCGCGTCGCGCCCTCGCGCTCGAAGAGTCCGCCGCGGTGGCCGCCTGGCGGCAGCAGGTCGAATGGCGCGATGGCGGCGAGCTGCTGGGGGACGAGCGCTCGTCCTGGGCCGTCGCGTACAGCGAAACGCCGCTGCCGCTGGCCGCGTCGCCGGGCCAGCGCTGCGTTCAGGTCTGCGCGGTCGACGCGCTGGACGAGGTCGTTCCGCTGCTCGAGCCGCATGCCGCCTTCCTGCAGACCGTGGGCCTGGCCACCACGCCCGAGGAGCTCTATCGCCTCGGCGAACAGCTCGGCCAAGCCGGCGTGACGCGCATCGCGCCGCTGGGCGCCATGACCCAGCCCGAGGCCGGCTGGCACCACGACGGCCGCTTCAACCTCGCCGACCTGGTGCGCATGGTGGAGATCGAACAGGGCGCCGAACGTGCCGCCGACCGGCTGGCGCCGTACGCGCAGGAGGAGCGGGCGTGAGCTTCCTGCGGCTGCACGGCGTCGCGTTCGGCTATCCCGGTTTCGCTCCGGTGGTGGAAGGCGTGTCGCTCGACCTGGCCGCCGGCGAGATCCACTGCCTTGTGGGCCGCAGCGGCTGCGGCAAGACCACGCTGCTCAAGCTCGCGGCCGGGCTGCTGCAGCCCACCCACGGCCAGGTGCTGCTGCGCGGCCGTCCGCCGACCGACCCGCGCGAGGTCGGCTTCGTGTTCCAGTCGCCCACGCTGCTCGACTGGCTGCGCGTGCGCGACAACGTGCTGCTGCCCGCGTCGCTGCAGCGCCGGCCGAACGACGCCGACTTTCGCGCGGCCGACGCGCTGCTGGCCCAGCTGGGCCTGGCGACGCACGCCGACCGCTACCCGCGCCAGCTCTCCGGCGGGCAGCAGAGCCGCGTGGCGCTGGCCCGGGCGCTGCTGTTGCAGCCGCCGCTGCTGCTGCTGGACGAGCCCTTCGCCGCCCTCGACGCGATCACGCGCGAGGAAGTCCAGCGCGACCTGCTGCGCGTGTGCCGCGCGCGGGGCGCCTCGGCCCTGTTCGTCACGCACGATATCGCCGAGGCGGTGTTCCTCGGGGACCGCGTCTCGGTGATGGCCGGCGGGCGGCTGGTGCGCACGATCCGCGTCGAGGGCGAAGCGCGCCGGCGCGACACCCCGGATTTCGGCGCCGCCTGCAACGAAGTGCGCGAGGCGCTGCAGCCACAGGAGGTGCCGGCATGAAGCGAAACCTGCGTTCCTTCGCCGGCGCCCTCGCCTTGCTGGCGCTGCTGCTGGTCGCCTGGGAAGCGGCTGCGCGCGTTTTCGGCCTCTCCGCGCTGGTCCTGCCGCCGCCGTCCACGGTGGCGCAGGCGCTGTGGAAAGGCCTCGCCAGCGGCTTCTTCTGGCCGCACATCCGCTCGACGGGCGCCGGTTTGCTGCTCGGCCTGGCGCTGGGCGGCGGCATCGGGTTCGCGGCCGGCGTGCTGCTGGCCGAAATTCCCGCGCTGCGGCGACTGGCCATGCCCTACCTGGTCGTCAGCCAGGTGGTGCCCAAGCTCGCGCTGATGCCGCTGTTCATCGTCTGGTTCGGCTTCGGCATGACCTCGATGGTGGTGATCACCGCGCTGATCTGCTTTTTCCCGCTGGTGGAGAACACGCTGACCGGGCTGGCTTCGGTGCCGCCGGATCGCGTCGAGCTGTTCCGCATGCTGGGCGCCTCGCGCGCGCAGACGCTGTGGCGGCTCAAGCTGCCCAGCGGGCTGCCCTCGGTGCTGGCCGGCCTGCGCATCGCCGTCGTGCTGGCGCTGGTCGGCGCCGTGGTGGGCGAGTTCATCGGCGCGGGCCAGGGCCTGGGCGCACTGATCATCGCCGCCCAGGGCAGCATGGACACGCCGCTGATGTTCGCCGTGCTGGTCCTCATCTCCGTGCTGGGCCTGCTGCTGTACCAGGCCGCCGTGCTGCTGGAGCGCCGGCTGCTGCGTCCCTATGTCCAACCCTCCTGAAAGAACGACCTCCATGACGAATCGCCGCCGACTCCTGCTCGCCGCCGCCGCTTGCGCCGGCCTGCCCGCGTTCGCCCGCGCGCAGGCGCCCGCCCGCCTGGAGAAGATCACGGTCGCGGGCTGGAGCAAGCCGATCACCGAGGTGACGCCGCTGCTGGTCGATGCCGACAAGGGCTTCTACCGCGCTCAGGGCATCACGCTGGACTACGTGCCCGGCGCCGGCGGCGGCGACGCCATCCGCAACATCCTCGGCGGCCAGGCCGACGTGGCCTTCACCGACCCGGGCTCGCTGTTCGCCGCGCTCGACAAGGGCGAGAAGCTGCGCGCCATCTACGACATCTATCCGCAGAACGTGTTCAACGTGGTGTCGCTGAAGAAGAGCGGCATCCGCAAGCCGGCCGACCTCAAGGGCAAGCGCATCGGCGTCTACA
Source organism: Pseudomonadota bacterium (assembly GCA_023390985.1). Classification (GTDB taxonomy): domain Bacteria; phylum Pseudomonadota; class Gammaproteobacteria; order Burkholderiales; family Burkholderiaceae_C; genus Ramlibacter. The sequence goes on along the minus strand of JAEWBU010000107.1, from coordinate 2,177 downwards.
GCCTCTCCAGCGGCACGCGCCAGAACCTGCAGCTGCTGCTGCACACGGCCGGCCTGTCCGAGTCCGACGTGCAGATCGTGGTGACCGGCCTGCTCAACTTCGCGCCGTTGCTGCAGGGCCAGGTCGATGCCACCGCGGCCACCGACACGGGGCTGGCCATCGGCCGGCGGCGCGGCGTGGGCGAGGTCGACGTGATGGAGGTGGGCCGCTACCTGAATGTTTCCAGCGACCTGTACGTGGTGCGCGAGGACACCTACCAGCGCCGCAAGGACGCGCTGCGCGCCTTCCTGCGCGGCTACCGCGACGCCGCCGACTGGATGATCCGCGAGCCGGCCGAGGCCGCCGCGCTGGCCGGCAAGCGGGCCATCGACGGCAGCGATGCGGAACTGGCGCTGGAGGTGATCAAGCTGCGCAACGCGTCCAGCGTGTCGGACCTCACGCGCCGCCAGGGCCTGGGCGCGATCGACGTCGCCTCGCTGCAGAAGGCCGCCGTGGTCTACCGCCAGCTCGAGCTGGTGCGCAACCCGATCGACATGCGCCAGGTGGTCGCGACCGACCTGCTGCCCGGCAAGTGAGGACGTTCATGGATTTCTCCGGCAAGGTCGTCCTCGTCACCGGCGCATCGCGCGGCATCGGCGCGGCCATCGCGCTGGCCTTCGCGCGCCAGGGCGCTGCGGTGGCCGTCAACTACCTGCAGCGGGCCGATGCGGCCGCGCAGGTGGTGGAGGATTGCCGCGAAGCCGGCGGCGACGCGGTGGCCTTCCAGGCCGACGTCACCGAGCCGGACCAGGCCGATGCGCTGGTGGACCGGGTGGTCGCCGAGTTCGGCCGCATCGACGTGCTGGTGAACAACGCGTTCGCGCCCTACAGCTTCGACCCTGAGCGGCGCACGCCCTTCGACGACCTGCAGTGGGACGACTACCTGCGCCAGTTCGACGGCTCGGTGGGCGCCGCCTTCCACATGTGCCGCGCGGTGATGCCGCACCTGCGCGCGCGCGCCGAGGGCGCCATCGTCAACGTGGTCAGCGACCTGGTCGAGGACCCGGTGGTGCCGTACCACGACTACGGCACGGCCAAGTCGGCGCTGGTGGGCTTCAGCCGCAACCTGGCGGCGGAGGTCGGGCCGCAGGGCGTGCGCGTGAACTGCGTCGCGCCGGGGCTGGTGCATCCGACAGAAGGCAGCGCGGCGACGCGCGCATCGTTCCGCGAGGCGATCATGGCCGCGACCCCGCTGCGCCGGCTGGCGCGGCCGGAGGACGTGGCGGGACCGGTGGTGTTCCTGGCTTCGGGCGCGAGTGGATTCATGACGGGCCAGGTGCTGCTGGTCGATGGTGGGAGGGTGATGCGATGAGTGGGCAAGGACGGCGGCTGCGGGTGGTGGCTGCGGAAGGGCAAGCGCCGATCGAGCGGGCCGCGCGGCTGCGCGCCGAGGGCGCTTCGGCGGTGCTCGTGCATGGCGGCGACGCGCTGCACTGGCTCGACAGCGAACACGCGCGCGGCTGGGTGCGCGCGGGCGGGCCGTGGCAGCCGGCGGCGCTGGAGCGTGCCTGGGAGGCGCTGAGCAGCGAGGGCTACGTCTCCGCCGACGCCGCCCTCCTCGCCTTCGACTCGCTGCCACTCCTGTCGTGGGGCGAGACGCCGGTCGAGCCGCCTTCGCTGCCTGCGCACGACGACGCTTCTCTCGGCATCTACGCGATCGTCGACAGCGCGCAGCAGTTGCGCCAGGTGCTGGAAGCGGGTGTCCGCACGGTGCAGTTGCGCATCAAGCGCCCCGCCGATGCCGACGCGCGCTGGCAGGCCGCGCTGGCCGACGCGGTGCGCGAGAGCGTGGCGGCCGCGCGGGACCGCGGCGCCCTCCTCTTCATCAACGACCACTGGCGCCTGGCGGCCGAACTGGGCGCGGCGGCGATCCACCTCGGCCAGGAGGACCTGCTCGCGCTCGGCGATGCCGGGCGCGCCGAACTGCGCGCCACCGGCCTCGGCCTGGGCGTGAGCTCGCACGCCGTGTGGGAGCTGTGCCGCGCCCACGCGCTGGCGCCCGCCTACATCGCCTGCGGGCCCGTGTGGCCGACCACCACCAAGGACATGCCGTGGCGACCGCAGGGCCTGGACAACCTGGCCTGGTGGACGCGCGCGGCCGGCACGCCGGTGGTCGCCATCGGCGGCATCCTCACCGC
>JAEWBU010000033.1 GCA_023390985.1 Pseudomonadota bacterium | reverse complement strand
GGACGTGATCGCGCTGGGCGTGTCGATGGCCAAGGGCGGCGACATCATCCGGCTGGGCGACTCGCTGCGATCGACCTTCGGCCGCATCGAGGACGGCCTGCCCGCGGGCATCCGCCTGGTGCAGCTGCAGGACCAGCCGAGGGCGGTGGCGACCTCGGTCAACGAGTTCGTGCGCGTGCTGATCGAGGCCGTGGTCATCGTGCTGGCGGTCAGCTTCATCAGCCTGGGCCTGCACAAGCGCCCGGACGCGGCGGCGCTGCCGCTGTGGAAGCGCTGGTACGTGGACATGCGCCCCGGCCTGGTCGTCGGCATCACCATCCCGCTGGTGCTGGCCGTCACCTTCCTGGCCATGCACTACTGGGGCATCGGCCTGCACAAGATCTCGCTGGGCTCGCTGATCATCGCGCTGGGCCTGCTGGTGGACGACGCCATCATCGCGGTGGAGATGATGGTGCGGAAGATGGAGGAGGGCTACGACAAGGTCCGCGCCGCCACCTTCGCCTACGAGGTCACCGCGATGCCGATGCTCACAGGCACGCTGATCACCGCCACCGGCTTCCTGCCGATCGGCATGGCCAGGTCGACCGTCGGCGAATACACCTTCGCGATTTTCGCGGTGACGGTGGTGGCCCTGGTGCTCAGCTGGCTGGTCTCGGTCTATTTCGTACCGTACCTCGGCACGCTGTTCCTGAAGCCCAAGCCCGTGTCCAGCGACCACCACGAGCACTTCGACACGCCGTTCTACCGGCGCTTCCGCCACGCCGTGGACTGGTGCGTGGAGCACCGCTGGCTGACGATAGGCGCCACGCTCGTCGTCTTCGCGCTGGGCATCGCCGGCATGGGCAAGGTGCAGCAGCAGTTCTTCCCGGATTCCAGCCGGCCGGAGATCCTGGTGGCCTTGTGGTCGCCCGAGGGCACGTCGTTCGCTTCGAACGAGGACGTCGCCAAGCGGGTCGAGGCTCGCCTGAAGCGCGAAGCCGGCGTCACCTCCGTCAGCACCTGGGTGGGATCGGGCGTGCCGCGCTTCTACCTGCCGCTGGACCAGGTGTTCCCGCAGACCAACGTGTCGCAGCTGATCGTGATGCCGCAGGACCTGAAGACGCGCGAGACGCTGCGCGTGAAGCTGCCCGCGCTGCTGGCCACCGAATTTCCCGAGGTGCGCGGCCGCATCACCCTGCTGCCCAACGGCCCGCCGGTGCCGTACCCGGTGATGTTCCGCGTGGTCGGCGCCGACCCGGCGGTGCTGCGCGGCTACGCCGACCAGGTCAAGGAAGCGATGCGCGCCAGCCCCAACACGCGCGGCGTGAACGACAACTGGAACGAAGCGGTCAAGGTGCTGCGGCTGGAGATCGACCAGGCCAAGGCGCGCGCGCTGGGCGTCACCAGCCAGTCGATCGCGCAGGCCGCTCGCACCATCCTGGCCGGCACGCCGGTCGGCCAGTACCGTGAAGGCGACAAGCTGATCGACATCGTGCTGCGCCAGCCGCTGGAGGAGCGCGACGCGCTCAGCGACCTGGGCAGCGCCTACCTGCCGACGGCATCGGGCAAGTCGATCCCGCTCACGCAGATCGCCAAGCCGGTGTTCACCTGGGAGCCGGGCGTGATGTGGCGCGAGAGCCGCGAGTACGCGATCACGGTGCAGAGCGACATCGTCGAAGGCCTGCAGGGCGCCACGGTGACCGAGCAGCTGCTGCCCAGGCTGCGCGAGCTCGAAGCCAAGTGGACGCCGGGCTACCGCATCCAGGTGGCCGGCGCGGTGGAGGAGAGCTCCAAGGGCTCGTCCTCGATCGCCACGGGCGTGCCGATCATGCTGTTCATCACCTTCACGCTCCTGATGCTGCAGCTGCACAGCTTCAGCCGCGCGATGCTGGTGTTCCTGACGGGGCCGCTGGGCATTGCCGGCGTCGCCGGCGCGCTGCTGCTGCTGGACCGGCCGTTCGGCTTCGTGGCGCTGCTGGGCGTGATCGCGCTCATGGGGATGATCCAGCGCAACTCGGTGATCCTGATCGACCAGATCGAGAAGGACCGAGAGCGCGGCGTTCCGGCCTGGGACGCGATCGTGGAATCGGCGGTGCGCCGCCTGCGGCCCATCGTGCTCACGGCAGCCGCTGCGGTGCTGGCGATGATCCCGCTGTCGCGCTCGGTGTTCTGGGGGCCGATGGCGGTCGCCATCATGGGCGGCCTGATCGTGGCCACCGTGCTCACGCTGCTGGCGCTGCCGGCCATGTACGCGGCCTGGTTCCGGGTCAGGCGACCCGGTGCGCCCGCGGCTGAGTCGACTGCTCCTGCGGAGCCGGTGCCCGCTTATTGATTAAAATCGCGGGCTGACCGAATTCGGGCGGGCGGCCGGGGCACCATTTCCGGGCCGCCCGCCCTGCTTTTGGACCGCGCGGGTGGCGAAATTGGTAGACGCACCAGGTTTAGGTCCTGACGCCCTCACCGGCGTGTCGGTTCGAGTCCGACCCCGCGCACCACGATTGAAACCTCTCGAAGAGAACCACCATGGCCGTGAACGTTGAAACCCTCGACAAGCTCGAACGCAAGATCACGCTGACGCTGCCCGCCGACGCGATCAAGTCCGAAGTCGATTCCCGCCTCAAGCGCCTGGCGCGCACCGTCAAGATGGACGGCTTCCGGCCGGGCAAGGTGCCGATGAACGTCGTGGCCCAGCGTTACGGCTACTCGGTCCACTACGAGGTGATGAACGACAAGGTGGGCGAGGCCTTCGCCCAGGCCGCCAACGAAGCCAAGCTGCGCGTGGCCGGCCAGCCGAAGATCACCGAGAAGGAAGAGGCGCCCGAGGGCCAGCTGGCCTTCGACGCGATCTTCGAGGTGTTCCCCGACGTCAAGATCGGCGACCTGTCCACCGCCGAGGTGGAGAAGCTGTCCGCCGACGTCAGCGACGCCGCCATCGACAAGACGCTGGACATCCTGCGCAAGCAGCGCCGCACCTTCGCCCAGCGCGCGCAGGACGCCGCGGCGCAGGACGGCGACCGGGTCACCGTGGACTTCGAAGGCAAGATCGACGGCGAGCCGTTCCAGGGCGGCAAGGCCGAGGACTTCCAGTTCCTGGTCGGCGAAGGCCAGATGCTCAAGGAGTTCGAGGACGCCGTGCGCGGCATGAAGTCCGGCGAGAGCAAGACCTTCCCGCTGGCCTTCCCGGCCGACTACCACGGCAAGGACGTGGCGGGCAAGACGGCCGACTTCATGGTCACGGTCAAGAAGATCGAGGCCGCCAAGCTGCCCGAGGTGAACGAGGAACTGGCCAAGTCGCTGGGCATCGCCGAAGGCTCCGTCGAAGCGCTGCGCGCCGACATCAAGAAGAACCTGGAGCGCGAGGTCAAGTTCCGCCTGCTGGCGCGCAACAAGACGGCCGTGATGGACGCCCTGGTGGCCAAGGCCGAACTCGACCTGCCCAAGAGCAGCGTGCAGGCCGAAGTCGACCGCATGGTCGAAGGCGCGCGCGCCGACCTCAAGCAGCGCGGCGTGAAGGACGCGGACAAGGCGCCCATCCCCGACGAACTGTTCCGCCCGCAGGCCGAGCGCCGCGTGCGCCTGGGCCTGGTGGTGGCCGAACTGGTTCGCGCCAATGAACTGCAGGCCAAGCCGGAGCAGATCCGCGCCCACGTGGAAGAACTGGCCGCCAGCTACGAGAAGCCGGCCGAAGTCGTTCGCTGGTACTACGGCGACAACCGCCGCCTGGCCGAGGTCGAGGCCGTGGTCATCGAGAACAACGTGACCGAGTTCGTCCTGGGCAAGGCCCAGGTCAAGGACAAGCAGGTCTCGTTCGACGAGCTGA
>JAEWBU010000030.1 GCA_023390985.1 Pseudomonadota bacterium | reverse complement strand
CGGTTTCACCGACGGCCAGGTCGAGGCGCTCAAGTGGATCGGCCTGGCCTCGATGTTCTGCGACCACATCGGCCGCCACCTGCTGGGCATGCCGCACGAGAGCTGGGCCTTCATCGCGGGGCGGCTGGCGTTCCCGCTGTTCGCGCTGGTGCTCGCGGTGAACCTCGCGCGCGAAGGCGACCGTGCCGAGCGCTGCGCGCGCACGACGATGCGGCTGGCGGCCTGGGGCGCGGTGGCGTTCCTGCCTTCGATCTGGGCGCGTGGCGATCCGATGATGCTCAACGTGCTGTTCACGCTGTCGCTGGGCGCCGCGGTGTGCTGGGCGCTGGAGAGCTCGGCGCCCGTCGCACTGCGGGCGGTGGCCTGCGGGGTGATCGCGGCGGCGAGCTGGCTGGTGGAGTTCGGCACCGCCGGCGTGTTCCTCGTCGCAGCGGTCTACTTGTGGTGCACGCAGCGCGGCGGCGGACTCGCGGTGATGGTGCTGCTGCTGGTAGCCGCCACGGGGTGGCTGAACGCGCTCTTCGGCGGCTGGGCCTCTTTCTTCTCGACGATGGCCGCGCTGCCGGTGGCCTGGGTAGCGCGGCACCTGCCACTGAAGGTGCCGCGCATCCAGCACCTGTTCTACGTGATCTATCCGCTGCACCTGGCGATCATCGGCGCGCTGAAGACGTTCTAGGCCGGGTGTTTCTCGATCAGCTTGGCGCCGCCCTTCTCGACCAGCAGGCGGCGCGGATCGGCCGGGTCGCAGTACGGCAGGTCGGCCGTCGGGCGACCGCTCTTCACCCATGCGGTGATGTCGGCAGCGACCATCTGCGCCGCGCCCCATTGCGTGTTGTGGCCGAGATCGCTCTCCTGTTGTCCGGACCCGGGCAGCGGCGCGCGGCCGTAGGTCTTGAACACGTAGCGCATGCGGCCCGCGGCGACGGCCATGTCGAGCGCGGACCGCAGCTCGGCCTGGTTCTCCTCGACGAAGAAGTTGTCCTGGGTGGCCCAGATCACCAGCGTCGGCACGCTCAGCCGGCGCAGCCGGTCCCGGTTGTCGATGCGCCTGATGCCCCGCAGCACGCCGATCCAGGTGCCGAGCTTGACCGCCGCGGTTTCCGGCACGACACGCTCGACGAAGTCCGGGTCGGCGGCGATCTCCAGCGCCCAGTTCTGCGCGATCCACTCGCGCGCCTGCGGATCGGCATCCAGCGGCGAGAGGTGGTACGCGTCCTCGGGCCAGCGCAGGCCGGGACGGACGCGTTCGAGCGCCGCCTTCCACTGCTCCTCCACCAGCGGCACCAGGAACTGCTCGACGCCGGGGTGCGCCACGCTGCAGGCCCAGCTTCCGATCAGCACCAGGCTCAGGACGCGCGACGGTTGCGTCAACGCGAGTTCCTGCGCGACCAGGCTGCCGTTGGAATGGCCGACCAGGTGGGCCTTGGGGATGCCCCTCTGCTCCATGAACGCGACCACGTCGGCCGCGAGCGCCGCCGGGCTGAAGCAGCGCTCAGGCTCGGCCGCGCAGCCCGGGCCGGCGGGCATGGACGAGCCGCCGTGGCCGCGCAGGTCGAGCGCGAAGACGTGCAAGCCGGTGCCCGTTTTCTCGAGCGCTTCGATCGTGGGGAAGTAGGAGCGGCTGGTGTCCGTGTAGCCGTGCAGCAGGACGACGACGGGGCCGCCGGGCTTGCCGGCCTCCACATAGGCCATCCGGATGCCGGTGGAGAGGGCGACGGTCTGCTTGAGGGGCTCGAAGGCCATGGGGATGTGTCTCCGCGGTTGGGGGCGGCCATTCTCGAAACGCGGGCCTCGCGCCGGAAGTGTCCGAAGGCTGGGCCGTGAGGCTTCGTCCGACACCACGACGGTCGCGCCGCGCCATCACGGGTCGCGCTTGCTCGCGCTAGCGTGTGGCTTATCGAAGAACCTCCATCCGCCGCCATGCAAGCCAGCAACAAGCCCGAAGTCGTCAAGCGCTTCGACAACCCCAAGCCCCTGTTTCCCGGCGAACACTGGGTGGACCTCGTCGGCGGCGTCGCCGCCTGGGGCGTCACGCGCAAGCACCCGTCGCTGGCGGTGCGCACGCTGGGCGTGTGCATCGGCGCGACGCTGGTCGCGCGCGCCGCGCACGGCCGCCGCAACCTGAGCAACGTGATGCGCTGGACGCCGATCGGCGGCGGCATCAAGCGCGATCCGGCCGACGTGGTCTGAAGCCGTGCGCGGGCGGCGCGCCCATGCGCTGCCTAGAATCGGCCGATGACCGTTGAAGAGCTGGCCGCACTCGGCCGGCAGGTCCTCTGGGCCGCTTTCCTCGTTTCCTTCGCGTTCGGCGCGCTGGTGCAGCGCACCGGCTTCTGCACCATGGGCGCGGTGAGCGACGCGGTCGCCATGGGCGACGCGACGCGCCTGCGCCAGTGGGCGCTGGCCTCGGCCACGGCCATGCTGGGCTTTGCCGCCTTCTCCGCCGCCGGCTGGGTGGCCGCGCCGCAGACGCTCTACGCCTCCAACCGCTGGATCTGGCTGTCGGCGCTGGTCGGCGGCTCGCTGTTCGGCTTCGGCATGGTCCTGGCCTCGGGCTGCGTGAGCAAGACGCTGGTGCGCGTGGGCGCGGGCAACCTCAAGTCGCTGGTCGTCGCCCTCGTCACCGGCATCGCGGCCTTCGCCACGCTCAAGGGCATCACCGCGGTGCTGCGCGTCAACACGGTCGACCGCGTGGCGCCGGAGTTCGCGGGCAACGCGGACCTGGCCGGCGTGCTCGCGCGCGCCGCCGGACTGTCGCCCGGCGTCGCTGCGATGGTCGCCGGCGGCGCGATCGGCAGCGCCCTGCTGCTCTGGGCGCTGTCCTCGCGCGAGGCCTGGCGGCCCGTCAACCTGGCCGCGGGCCTGGGCGTCGGCCTGCTGGTGCTGGCGATGTTCTGGATCACCGGCCGGCTGGGGCATGTCGCCGAGCATCCGCAGACGCTGGAGGAAGTCTGGCTGGCCACCAACTCCACCCGCGCCGAGGGCCTGAGCTTCGTGGCGCCCACCGGCTTCGCGCTGGACTGGCTGATGTTCTTCAGCGACACGAGCAAGCGGCTCACGGTGGGCATCGTCGCCGTGGCCGGCGTGCTGTGCGGGTCGGCCGCGATGGCGCTGGCCGGCCGCGGCTTCCGCTGGGAAGGCTTCGGCGGCACCTCGGACCTGGGCCACCACCTCGTCGGCGCGGTGCTGATGGGCGTGGGCGGCGTCACGGCCCTGGGCTGCAGCATCGGACAGGGGATCACGGGCGTGGCTACGCTGAGCCTGACCAGCTTCGTGGCCGCCGCTTCGATGATCGGCGGCGCGGTGGCGGGGGTGAAGTACCAGGCCTGGCGCGTCGAACGCGCCTGAGGACAGGACAAACCCCGGCGCGGCCCGACCGGGACTTCGCTTATATTGCCCGCGAGCAATACATCCGGAGCCCTCGCCCATGCGCCAATTCGCCCGCTACCTGGTCCTGCTGCTGGCTTTCGCCTCGTTCGGCGCCTTCGCCCAGGACAAGGTGGTCTACCACTTCGACGACGCCGAGGCCCAGGCCACCAAGGGGCTGCGCAACATCCGCAACCACCTCGACGTGGCGCCGGATACGAAGATCGTCGTGGTCACCCACGCCGCCGGCATCGACATGCTGATGGAAGGCGCGCGCGACAAGAAGAACCCGAACATCGACTACGCGTCGCTGGTGAGCGCGCTCAAGGCGCGCGGCGTGCGGTTCGAGGTCTGCGAGATCACCCTGCGCACGCGCAACATCTCCAAGGACAAGTTCATCATGGACGCCGACTTCACGCCTTCGGGCGTGGTGCGCATCGCGCAGCTGCAGACGCGCGAGCAATACGCGTACATCAAGCCCTGAACCCGGTTCCATCGCCATGCCCGCCGCCTCCACCCGTTCGCGCAGCAAGGAAGCCGCCGTCGTCGAGTCCGACGAGGTGTTCGAGATGGCCGCGGAAGTCTTCCGCGTGATGTCCTCGCCGATGCGGCTGAAGATCATCAGCAGCCTGTGCAACGGCGAGAAGAACGTCAGCGAGCTGCTGGCCGAGATCGACACCACCCAGCCCAACATGTCGCAGCACCTGAACACGCTGTACCAGGCGGGCGTGCTGGGCAAGCGGCGCGAAGGCGTCCAGATCTACTACCGCATCGTCAACGACCGCGTGGTCACGCTGTGCCGCGCGGTCTGCACCCAGATCGCCATCGAAGCCGACGTGGCGCGCTGAGGGGCCGGGCCATGCGCATTCCGCTCCGGGGCCGGGCCCTGCTGCTGTCGCTGGCGTTCGCCGTGCAGGGCGCGATGGCGCAGGCGCCGGCGATGACGCCGCAGCAGGTGTCGCCTTCCGCCTGGTTCGTGCAGGGCGCGTCCGCGCTGGGCTCGCCGGCCAACCAGAACTTCATCTCCAACGCCGGCTTCGTGGTCACGCCGGCCGGCGTGGTGGTGATCGATGCGCTGGGTTCACCCGCGCTCGCGCAACGGCTGCTGGCGGAAATCCGCAAGGTCACGCCGCAGCCCGTGACGCATGTGATCCTCACGCACTACCACGCGGACCACATCTACGGCCTGCAGGTGTTCAAGGCCGCGGGCGCGAAGGTGATCGCGCACAAGGGCGCACGCGAGTACCTGGCCTCCGATACCGCGCGGCTGCGGCTGCAGGCTTCGCGCACCGAGCTGGCGCCGTGGATCGACGAGAACACGCAACTGGTCACGCCCGACGAATGGCTGGACGGACCGCGCGAACTGACGGTCGGCGGCACGCAGCTGCGCATCCTGCCGGTCGGGCCCTCGCACACGGCGGAGGACCTCGTGATCTGGCTGCCGCGCGAGAAGGTGCTGTTCGCGGGCGACCTGGTGTTCCGCGGCCGCATCCCGTTCGTGGGACAGGCGGACAGCCGCCGCTGGATCGGCGCGCTCGACCAGATCCTGGAACTGGGCGCCGACGTGCTCGTGCCCGGCCACGGCGGCCTGACGCGCGAGGCGCGCACCGACCTGCAGCTCACGCGCGACTACCTGGTGCACCTGCGGAAAGTGATGGGCGAAGCCGCGAAGAACCTCGAGCCCTGGGAGGACGCGTACCGCGCGGCCGACTGGAGCCGCTTCGAGCACCTGCCGCTGTTCCAGGCGGCCAACCGCATGAACGCCTACAACACCTACCTGCTGATGGAGCAGGAGAAGAACTGAGATGCGGCGCCGCGCGCTGCTGGCTCTCCCGGCGCTGGCCTTCGCGGTGGAGTCGCGCGCGGCCACGCTGCCGTCGTCACGCTCGCTGCCGGTGGAGCTGGCGCTGTCGCTCCAGCGCGGCCGGCCGCTGCTGGTGATGGCCAGCCTGGACGGCTGCCCGTTCTGCCGGCGCGTGCGCGACCACCATCTCGCGCCGCTGCTCGCCGAGACCGGCCAGCCCGTCGTTCAGGTCGACATGGCCAGCGCGGCCGCGCTCGCCTCCTTCGATGGGCAGGCGACCACGCACGACCAGCAGCTGCGCGCATGGAAGGTGACGGTCGCGCCCACGGTGCTGTTCTTCGGCCGCGGTGGTCGCGAGGTCGCCGAGCGGCTGGTGGGCGCGTCGATCCCCGACTACTACGGCGCCTATCTCGAGCAGCGGCTGCAGGCCGCGCTCAAGAGCCTCTCCTAGGCAAAAACCCCAGCGCGCGGCCGGACGTCCGAGGTATATATTTGTGAATCCGAATATAGCGATCCAAAACAAGATGAACACCGGCCGCGTACTCAAGGCGCCCGAGAACTTCCTGGATGCCGAGGGCATCCGCCTGGCCGCCTCGGAGGCGCGCCAGGGACGGCGCGACTTCCTGCGCGGCGCTTTCGCCGCGGCCGCCGCGGCGGGCTCCGCCGGCGCGGCGCTCGCGCAGCCGCAGGGCGACCGCAACATCCTCGAGCTGCCCGAGCACACCCGCGGCCTCGGCCAGCCGGTCGTCACCGACGGCTACGGCAAGCCCTCGAAGTACGAGGCCAACGTACAGCGCCGCCAGAGCCCGGGACTGACGCAGACGAAGCAGGCGTCGGTGTCGTTCGCGCCGCTGCAGTCGCTGTTCGGCATCGTCACGCCCAGCGGCCTGCATTTCGAGCGGCACCACCAGGGCTGGTGGGACATCGATCCCTCGAAGCACCGCTTCATGGTCAACGGCCTGGTGAAGTCGCCCAAGGTCTTCACCATGGACGAGCTGATGCGCCTGCCCTCGGTGTCGCGCTTCCACTTCATCGAGTGCGGCGCCAACACCGGCATGGAATGGGGCAACGTGGCCGTGCCCACCTGCCAGTACACGCACGGCATGCTGTCGTGCAGCGAGTTCACCGGCGTGCCGCTGATCACCGTGCTGGAGATGGCCGGCGCCGACCTGAACAAGGGCCGCTTCGTGCTGGCCGAGGGCGGCGACGGTTCCTCGATGACGCGCACCATCCCGATGGACCTGGTGCGCTCCGGCGAGGTGCTGCTCGCCTACGGCCAGAACGGCGAGATGCTACGGCCCGAGAACGGCTACCCGCTGCGCCTGGTGGTGCCGGGCGTGCAGGGCGTCAGCTGGATCAAGTACCTGCGACGCGTCGAGGTGGGCGACCAGCCCTGGGCGACGAAGGACGAGTCCGTACACTACGTCGACCTGATGCCCGACGGCAGGCACCGCCAGTACACCAGCATCCAGGAATGCAAGAGCGTGGTCACCACGCCTTCGGGCGGCCAGGTGCTGCTGGACAAGGGCTTCTACAGCATCACCGGCCTGGCCTGGTCGGGCCGCGGCAAGGTCAAGGGCGTCGACGTGTCGGTCGACGGCGGCCGCAACTGGCGGCCCGCGCGCCTGCAGGACCCGGTGATGAGCAAGTGCCTCACGCGCTTCTCGGCCGACTGGGTGTGGGACGGCAAGCCGGCCATCATCCAGAGCCGCGCGCGCGACGAGACCGGCTACGTGCAGCCCAGCTATCCGCAGCTGCGCGCGGTGCGCGGCACGCGATCGATCTACCACAACAACGCGATCCAGTCGTGGCGGGTCGAGGAAAGCGGCGAGGTGAAGAATGTCCAGCTGGGTTAAGCCGCTGACCGCGATCGCGCTGGCGGTGGTCGCATCCACCACCTGGGCGCAATCGGGCAAGTTCCCCGGCATCGGCCGCGACGCCACGCCCGCGGAAGTGAAGGCCTGGGACATCGACGTGCGCCCGGACTTCCAGGGCCTGCCGCCCGGCTCGGGCAGCGTCGAGCGCGGCCAGCAGGTGTGGGAGGACAAGTGCGCCTCCTGCCACGGCGTGTTCGGCGAATCCAATTCGGTGTTCAACCCGCTCGTGGGCGGCACGACGAAGGCCGACATCGAGAAGGGCCGCGTGGCCAACCTGCAGCGCACCGACTACCCGGGCCGCACCACGATGATGAAGGTGCCCACGGTATCGACGCTGTGGGACTACATCAACCGCGCGATGCCATGGAACGCGCCCAAGTCGCTGAGCACCGAGGAGGTCTACGCCGTCACGGCCTACATGCTGAACCTCGCCGACGTGGTGCCGGCCGACTTCACGCTCAGCGACCGCAACATCGCCCAGGTGCAGCAGCGGCTCCCCAATCGCAACGGCATGAGCACCAACCACGCGATGTGGCCGGGCAAGGAGATCAAGGGCGCCGCGCGACCCGACGTCGCGGGCAGCGTCTGCATGAAGGACTGCCCGGTCGGCTCCCAGGTCGCCTCGCTGCTGCCCGCCCATGCCCGCAACGCGCACGGCAACCTGGCGGAGCAGAACCGGCTGGTGGG
>JAEWBU010000022.1 GCA_023390985.1 Pseudomonadota bacterium | reverse complement strand
TTGCCCGCGCCGCCCCACAGCGTCTGGCGGCCCATGGCGATGGGCTCGGCGCGCTCGCCGGCGTCGGGGCCGAAGCCCTCGATCGGCTGGGCCGGGATCTGCTGCTTGGTGAAGCGCTCGATCTCCTGCATGAAGCCTTCCTCGTCCAGGCAGACCAGGCTGACCGCCTGGCCTTCGCGGCCCGCGCGGCCGGTGCGGCCGATGCGGTGGACGTAGTCCTCGGGCACGTTGGGAACCTCGTAGTTCACCACGTGCGGCAGGTCGTCGATGTCGATGCCGCGGGCGGCGATGTCGGTGGCCACCAGCGCGCGGATCTCGCCGCTCTTGAAGCCGGCCAGCGCCTGGGTGCGGGCACCCTGGCTCTTGTTGCCGTGCAGCGCCATCGCGGTGATGCCGTTCTTGTTCAGGAATTCGGCGACGTGGTTGGCGCCGAACTTGGTGCGCGTGAACACCAGCACCTGGCTCCAGTCGTGCTCCTGGATGATGTGGGCGAGCAGCTGCTTCTTCTTCGCGCGGCCGACCGGGTGGACGACCTGGCTGATGCGCTGCACCGTGGTGTTGCGCGGTGTGACCTGGATGCTACGAGGCTCTCGTAACAAAGAGTTTGCGAGGTCACGAATTTCATCGCTGAAGGTGGCCGAGAACAGCAGGGACTGCTTCTCGCGCGGCAGCAGGGCCAGCACCTTCTTCACGTCGTGGATGAAGCCCATGTCCAGCATGCGGTCGGCTTCGTCCAGCACGAGGATTTCGACGGTCGACAGGTCCAGGTGGCCCTGCTGCTGCAGGTCGAGCAGGCGGCCCGGAGTCGCCACCAGGATGTCCACGCCGCCCCGGATGCGGTCGATCTGCGGGTTCATGCCCACGCCGCCGAAGATCACGGTGGAGGTGAGCGGCAGGTACTTGCCGTAGGTGCGGATGGACTCTTCCACCTGGGCGGCGAGTTCGCGCGTCGGCGTGAGCACCAGCGCGGCGATGCCGTCCTTGCCGAACTTGTTGGTCTTGCCCTGGCCCTTGGACAGCCGGTGCAGCAGGGGCAGGGTGAAGGCGGCGGTCTTGCCGGTGCCGGTCTGGGCGCCGCCGAGAAGGTCGTGGCCCTCGAGAACGGTCGGGATGGCCTGGGCCTGGATGGGGGTGGGGGTTTCGTAGCCTTGCTCGCGCACGGCCTTGAGGATCGCCGGTGCGAGATTCAGTTCTTCAAATGTCATGAATACAGGAGCGCCATACCAGGCGCCGGGTATCGGCCTGTACGGTGCCGAGGCACCGATGCAAGTCAAAGGCAGATGGGGTTGAGGGCGGGAGGACCCGGCGGCAGGGCCGGTGGCTCCCCAGCGAATCGCTGAGCCCGTGAAAACGACTGCTGTTTGCCACGGGAGACACGCATTGTCGCATGCTTCGCAAAGCTGAGCTGGCTCGACATAATGCGTCGGACCATGGCGAAGATGCTCCCAATGCGGCTCGGTGTAGCGGATGACCCCACTGCGCTGCAGCCGTCGCTCAACGACTGCCTGTCCGCGACCCTGCAACAGGCAGCTCCCCTGATGGGGGACGTGGTCCAGGGCTTGGTGCGCGGCGCGCAGCCCGGCGGCGGACCGCAGAGCATCCCGGCATTCCAGGCGGCCGAGATCAAGGCCGCCGTCATCGCGCTGGAAGCCGAATCCACCGCCGTCGCCGCCACCTTCGCCGAAGAGCTTTCGCGCCTGGTGTACGAGGGCGGCGGCAAGGAGCAGGCCAACACCGAAGTGCTGCGCTACGAGGACCTGCAGCTGTTCGGCGACGACGAGCTCGACGAGAGCATCGAGGTCGCGCGCGCTCAGCAGGAGGTCTCCATCGCCGTCGACGACGTGCTGCCGGCGCTCGATTCGGCGGTCAGCACGCTGCTGGGCTGGCGCACCATCCAGCCGGGCCTGAACCCGATCCGCCCCGAAGTCTTCGTGCGCGCGCTGCAGCGCACGCTGGCGCATCACGTGCCGGTGGACGCCACGCGCGAGGTGCTGATCACGCCCGCCGCCGGCATCCTCGGCGTCAAGCTGCGGCGCCTCTACCGCGAACTGTCCGACTGGCTGCTGTCCACCGGCGTCGAGCCGGCCGAACCGCTGGGGGGCAAGCCGGCGCAAGGCGGCGCGGCTCCGGCGCCCGCCGGCACCATGGCCAAGACGCTGCTCACGCTGGACCGGCTGCGCAAGCTGCTGGCCGGCGACTTCGACGTGCCGCCGGGCAAGCCCGAGTTCCTGCACACCGTGCCCGCGTCGATGTCGCTGCTGCAGGAGCTCAAGCAGGTCGACGCGCTGGTCAAGCGCCTGGAGCAGCGCCCCAAGGCGCCGCAGCCCACGCCGGCGCCGCGGCCGGCCGCCACGCATGAGTCGGGCGCCGCGCCGCGGCTGGGCCACCAGCTCGGCGAGGAAGTGCTGCGCCTGATGTTCGACACGCTGGGGCAGGACGACCGCCTGCTGCCCGCGTACAAGGCGGAGCTGCGCAAGCTCCAGCCGGTGGTGCAGAAGCTCTCGCAGAAGGATTCGCGCT
This sequence comes from Pseudomonadota bacterium, assembly GCA_023390985.1. Lineage (GTDB taxonomy): Bacteria > Pseudomonadota > Gammaproteobacteria > Burkholderiales > Burkholderiaceae_C > Ramlibacter. The sequence continues at coordinate 2,734 of JAEWBU010000022.1, read as the reverse complement.
TCTTCAGCGACCGCACCCATCCGGCGCGCCAGTTCCTCGACCGCGTCACGCAGCGCAGCCTGGCCTTCAAGGCCGAGAACGAATCCGGCTGGCCGCGCTTCTTCGAATCGGTGCAGTACGCCACGCGCTGGCTGACCGAGAGCAAGGTGGTCGAGGCCGACACCTTCGGCGAGATGCTCGACCACCTCCAGAAGCTGTGGGGCGACCAGGACCAGGGTGTGCGCCACCGCCGCGAGGAGGCCGCCCGCGCGCTGCTGCACGCCGAGCAGCGCAACCTGCTCGCGCAGAAGCTGGCCGCCGATTTCGAGACCGCCACCGCCGACCTGGGCGTGGCTCCCTTCGTGGTCGACTTCCTGAAGGGTTCATGGGCCCAGGTGGTGGCCGAGGCGCAGCTCAGCTGCACCGACGGCTCCAGCGACCCGTTCGGCTACCGGGCCCTGGTCGACGACCTGGTGTGGAGCGTGCAGAAGTCCACCTCGCAGCGCCGCCGCGCCAACCGCCTGACCGAGATGGTCCCGGCGCTGGTGGCCAAGGTGCGCGAGGGCCTGGAGCGCATCGATTACCCGCCCGAGCTCGCGCAGCGCTTCTTCGACAGCCTGATGACGCTGCATTCGGCCGCCCTCCAGGATGCGCAGGAGGAAGCCCGCCGGCGTGCCCAGGACGTCGAGGCGGCCCCGTCCGAACCGGCGGCCGAAGCGGGCGAGCCCTGGCTGGCCGGTACCGAGGTGCAGGAATCCGGCTGGGTCGAGTCGATGCAGCCGCAGGACTTCCTCCTGTCCGAGCAGCCGATGCCCGCGGCGGCCGAGGCGCCCGCGCCCGCCGCGGCCGGCGAGCTGCGCACCGGCACCTGGGCCGAACTGCTGGTGGAAGGCACCTGGACCCGCGTGCAGCTCACCTGGGCCAGCCCGCATGGCACGCTGTTCATGTTCACGGCGCTGGCCGGCACGGCGCACTCGATGTCGCGCCGCACCATGGAGCGTCTGCGTTCGCAGGGCGCGCTGCGCGTGGTCGCCGACCGGCCGGTGGTCGACGACGCGCTCGACCAGGTCGCCAAGGCGGCCCTCAAGAACAGCCTCGACGGCGGCAAGGGCTGATCCGGCGGCCCGCGCCGGGCCCGCAACCCCCACGGAACCGCAGCGGGGATAATCCCCGGTTTCGCCGCGGCCCGGCCCCGGGCCGCGCGCCTTGCATTCCCCCAACCCGGATCCAGATAAAGCCCTTATGGCCCAGTACGTCTACACCATGAACCGCGGCGGCAAGATCGTGCCGCCGAAGCGGCAGATCCTGAAGGACATCTCGCTCTCGTTCTTCCCCGGCGCGAAGATCGGCGTGCTGGGCCTCAACGGCTCGGGCAAGTCGACGCTGCTGAAGATCATGGCCGGCATCGACACCGAGATCGAAGGCGAAGCCACGCCGATGCCCGGTCTCAAGATCGGATACCTGCCGCAGGAGCCGCAGCTCGAGCCCGAGCAGACCGTGCGCGAGGCGGTCGAAGGCGGCATGGGCGAGGTCGCCGCCGCCAAGCAGCGGCTGGAGGAGGTCTACGCCGCCTACGCCGAGCCCGACGCCGACTTCGACAAGCTGTCGGAGGAGCAGCAGAAGCTGGAGGCCATCATCTCCGCCGCCGGCGCCGAAGGGGACTCGGAGCACATGCTGGAGATCGCCGCCGACGCGCTGCGCCTGCCGCCGTGGGACGCGGTGATCAAGAACCTCTCCGGCGGCGAGAAGCGCCGCGTGGCGCTGTGCCGGCTGCTGCTGTCCAAGCCCGACATGCTGCTGCTGGACGAGCCCACCAACCACCTGGACGCCGAGTCGGTGGAATGGCTGGAGCAGTTCCTGGCGCGCTTCCCGGGCACCGTCGTGGGCATCACCCACGACCGCTACTTCCTGGACAACGCCGCCGAGTGGATCCTGGAGCTGGACCGCGGCCGCGGCATCCCGTGGAAGGGCAACTACACCGAGTGGCTGCAGCAGAAGGAAGAGCGCCTCAAGCAGGAAGAGAACCAGGAAAAGGCGCGCCAGAAGGCGATCGCCAAGGAGCTGGAGTGGGCCCGCCAGAACGCCAAGGGCGGTCGCTCCAAGGGCAAGGCCCGCCTGGCCCGCCTGGACGAGCTGCAGTCGGTGGACTACCAGCGCCGCAACGAGACCAACGAGATCTTCATCCCGCCGGGCGAGCGCCTGGGCAACTCGGTGATCGAGTTCAGGAACGTCTCCAAGAAGTTCGGCGACCGCCTGCTGATCGACGACCTGTCGATGATCGTGCCGGCCGGTGCGATCGTGGGCATCATCGGCCCCAACGGCGCCGGCAAGTCGACCCTGTTCAAGATGATCACCGGACAGGAGAAGCCGGATTCGGGCCAGATCATCGTCGGCCCCACCGTGAACCTGGCCTACGTCGACCAGAGCCGCGACAAGCTGGAAGGCGACAAGACCGTATTCGAGGAACTGTCCGGCGGCCTGGACATCCTCAACATCAACGGCGTGGAGATCCAGTCGCGCGCCTACATCGGCCGCTTCAACTTCAAGGGCCAGGACCAGCAGAAGCGCGTCGGTTCGCTGTCCGGCGGCGAGCGCGGTCGCCTGCACATGGCCAAGACCCTGCTGCAGGGCGGCAACGTGCTGCTGCTGGACGAGCCGTCCAACGACCTGGACATCGAGACCCTGCGCGCGCTCGAGGATGCGCTGCTGGAGTTCCCGGGCAATACGTTCGTGATCTCGCACGACCGCTGGTTCC
>JAEWBU010000021.1 GCA_023390985.1 Pseudomonadota bacterium | reverse complement strand
AGTTCCTGGCGCGCTTCCCGGGCACCGTCGTGGGCATCACCCACGACCGCTACTTCCTGGACAACGCCGCCGAGTGGATCCTGGAGCTGGACCGCGGCCGCGGCATCCCGTGGAAGGGCAACTACAGCACCTGGCTGGAGCAGAAGGAAGCGCGCCTGGAGGCCGAGCAGAAGGGCGAGGAAGCCCACGCCAAGGCGATGAAGGCCGAACTCGAGTGGGTGCGCAAGAACGCCAAGGGCCGCCAGGCCAAGAGCAAGGCGCGCCTGGCCCGCTTCGAGGAGCTGTCCGACATCGAATACCAGAAGCGCAACGAGACCAACGAGATCTTCATCCCGGTGGCCGAACGCCTGGGCACCGAGGTGATCGAGTTCGAGAACGTCTCCAAGTCGTTCGGCGATCGCCTGCTGATCGACAACCTGAGCTTCAAGGTGCCCGCGGGCGCCATCGTCGGCATCATCGGTCCGAACGGCGCGGGCAAGTCCACGCTGTTCAAGATGATCGCCGGCCGCGAGCAGCCCGATTCGGGCACGGTGAAGATCGGCAAGACCGTCAAGCTGTCCTTCGTGGACCAGAGCCGCGACGCCCTGGCCAACGACAAGACCGTGTGGGAGGACGTCTCCGACGGCCTGGACATCATCACCGTCGGCAAGTTCCAGATGGCCAGCCGCGCCTACTGCGGCCGCTTCAACTTCAACGGCGGCGACCAGCAGAAGAAGGTGGGCACGCTGTCGGGCGGCGAGCGCGGCCGGCTGCACCTGGCCAAGACGCTGATGCAGGGCGCCAACGTGCTGCTGCTGGACGAGCCGTCCAACGACCTCGACGTGGAAACGCTGCGCGCGCTGGAAGACGCGCTGCTGGAGTTCGCCGGCAGCGTGATGGTGATCAGCCACGACCGCTGGTTCCTGGACCGCATCGCCACGCACATCCTGGCCGCCGAAGGCGACAGCCAGTGGGTGTTCTTCGACGGCAACTACCAGGAGTACGAGGCCGACAAGAAGAAGCGCCTGGGCGAGGAAGGCGCCAAGCCCAAGCGGGTGCGGTTCAAGGCGCTCAAGTAAGGCGCTTCACGCGAAGGAAGAAGGCGGGCCGTGGGCCCGCCTTTTTTTGCGTCAGCAGTCGGTCCGCGCGCTGCCGGTGGTCGTGCCGGTGCCGCTCGTGCCCAGGCCGGTGCCGCTGCCGGCCGACCCCGGCGTGGTGCTCGCGCTCCCGACGGTGCTGCCTGAACTGCTGCTGCCGCCCATGCTCGAGCCGGGCGTGGTGCTGGACGTCGCGCCCGGGGTCGTCGGTGCGCTGCCCGCGCCCAGCGTCGTCGAGCCGCTGCTCGAGCCGGTCGTCCCGCCCGACCCCGTCGCGGAACCCGTTCCCACGCCGGACGACGATCCCATCGCACTCGTGCCGTCGGCGCTGCCCGCGCGCGCCGTATTAGCGCAGTCCGGCCGGGTGGCGCCCGCGCCCATGCCGGGGCTGCCGCCCGTGCCCGGACTCGTGCTCATTCCGGGACTCGCGGGGCTGCTGGTGCTCGAGCTGCTGCTGCCCATCGGCGAGGTGCTCGAACTACTCGAACTGCCCATGGCCCCCGAACTGCCTGAGCTGCTCGTGGTGCCGGGGCTGTTCGAGACCTGGGCCGCCGCCAGACCGGAGGCGCCGGCCAGCGCGGCGGTGGCCGCGAGCGTGGCGAGTCTGCTGCTGATCCTCATGCTTTGCTCCTTCGGGAAGTTGTGGAGGAGCGCGAGGGCGGCAAGGCCCGTGCCCGGATCAGCGCGCGGCGAGTTCGCGCCTCATCGCGATCAGCGAGTCCTCGACGGCATGCACGAGCAGGACGCGCCCACCGATGTGCGGCAAGTGCCGGCCGGTGTCGAGCCGATGCGTCCGGTGCTCTTGATGTAGCCGCGGTAGTCGGGCATCACGAGGTCGTAGCCGGCCTCGCGGTAGAAGGTGGCATCGCTGAACCAGCCCGCCAGGTTGCCGGCGTTGCCGTAGGTAGACACCACGCCGCGCGGCTCGCGCAGGCGCAGGTGCAGGTGCAGCACGGAGAGGGTCGCGCCAGGCACCTGCACCCTTTGCTCGTGCACGTCAGGTTCCGTCGCGAGGCGGTGGTCGGCGGACAGCGCCAGCGCCCCAGCGCGAGCACCAGCAGCGAGCCGGCGAGGGCCTTCATGCCGGATTGGCAGCGGGCGCCGCCGCGCCGAGGCGGCCGCGCACCAGGTGGATGTTGGAGCGCAGCGCGTAGAGCTCGTCCGCGTACGACAGTGGCACCGTGACGTGCGAAACGTTCCGGTCCATCGCCTCCAGCTCGCGCAGCAGTTCCGGCACCGACTCGGGCTCTTCCGCGGCGCGCTCCTCGATCGCGCGCAGCTGCCCATACCAGCGGAACACGCGCGAGCGGATGCGGAAGGCGTACAGCGGCGGCACGATGCGCGACAGCGGCAGCAGCACCGCGATGATGATGCCCAGCGCCAGCCACATGCGCTCGACCAGGTTGGCCAGCCAGAACGGCAGGTAGCGCTGCAGGAAGGGCGCGCCGCTCTGGATGGCGCGCTCGGCCTCGCGCGAGATCGGGAACTCGCTGTGCTCGATGGTCGGGAAGGCCCGGGCGCGGTTGAACCAGCCGGCCGGCCCGTGCAGGTTGCGCGCGGCCTGCGCGAACAGCTGCACCAGCGCGGGATGCGTCTCCTCGCGCGCCAGCAGCACGGTGGTGGTGGCGACCAGCCGCACGTCCTGCGGCGGCAGGTCGCGCGCCAGGTCCACGATGCCGCGCGGCAGCACCACCGGCGAGAGGAAGCCGAAGCGGCGCGAGTAGGCCTCGCTCTGCGCGAAGTCCATCAGCTTCACGCCGGGCGTCTGCAGCAGCATCTGCACCATCAGCGACTCGGGCGCGGAGGCGAACACGATGGCGTCGAGCTGGCCGTCCAGGAAGGCGACCGTGGCCGGCGTCTGCTCCAGCTGCGACAGCGTCATGCTGGCGCGGTCGATGTGGTTGGCCTCGAACAGCTGGCGCATCAGCCGCGGCACGCCGCTGCCGCGCGAGCCGGCGTTGACGCGCAGGCCGGCCAGGTCGGTCAGCGATCGCAGCGTGCCGTCGCGCGATTTCTTCTTCGCCGCGTCCTCGCGGTAGAAGAGCCAGAGCGGCTCCAGGAACAGGCTGCCCAGCGACACCAGGCCCTCGGTGCGCGCGGCCTGCTTCTCCTCGTCGCCGGGGCGGGTGGCCGTGCCGCCTTGCACGAAGCCCAGGTCGGCCTTGCCCTCGCGCAGGAGGCGTTCATTGGAGATGGAACCGCCGCTGGGCACCAGTTCCACCTCGATGCCGTTGCGGGCGAGGTCGGCCTTGTAGCGCTTGCCGAATTCCTCGTACGCGCTCTGCGCCGGGCCGGTGGCCAGGCGCACCCGCTTGGGCGGCGCCGGGTCCAGCCAGAGGTAGGCGAGCACCAGCAGGGCCACCGCGAGCGCCGCGACCGGGCCCGCGGAGAAGAGCAGGTCGCGCACCGACAGCAGCGTGTAGCGGATCGCCTTGGGCATGGCCTTCACGGCAACTCGGCCACCGCGGGAATGTGGAGTGCGCCGATGCGCACGCCGCGCGCCGCGCGCACCGCACGCACGGTGGCCAGCGCGACGGCCTCGGCCGCCAGCGTGGCCAGCAGCACCATCTCGGCCGGCTTGCCGCTCGCGGCCGTGCCCAGCGCGAACAGCGTGTCGCCGTCGAGCATGGTGTGGGCCGGGTTGATGCTGCGCGCGAAGCCGTCGTGCCCGGCCGTCGCCAGCCGCCCCGCCTGGGCCTTGGTGAGGACGGCATCGGTGGCGATCACGCCGATGCTGGTGTTCGCCGCGCTCACCATGCGCCTGGGCGGCTCGCCCGCCAGCAGCGCGCGGCGCGTGTCCATCAGCGTGCGTCCGTCCTCGCGGCGCGCGCCCGCGATCACGCGGCCGCTGTCCGGGTCGACCACGTCGCCCATCGCGTTGCAGGCCACGATCGCGCCCACGG
>JAEWBU010000396.1 GCA_023390985.1 Pseudomonadota bacterium | reverse complement strand
CAGCTGCACCAGGCGGATGCCCGCGGGCAGGCCGTCCTCGATGCGGCCGAAGGTCGATCGCAGCGAGTCGCCCAGCCGGATGATGTCGCCGCCCTTGGCCATCGACACGCCCAGCGCGATCACGTCCCGCCCGTCGTGGCGCACCTTCACCAGCGGCGGATCGACGTAGGCCCGCTTGATCTCGGCGATGTCGCCCAGCTTGAGCTGGTTGCCCGAGCTGCCGCGGATCGGCATCGCCGCGAGCTGCTCCACCGCCTGGAACTGGCCGCCCACGCGCACCTGCACGACGTCGCGCGGGGTCTGCACCGCGCCTGCGGATTCCACCGCGTTCTGCTGGCCGAGCTGGGCCAGCACCTGGTTGAAGTCCAGCCCCAGCTGGGCCAGGCGCTTCTGCGACACCTCGACGTAGAGCTTCTCGTCCTGCACGCCGAACAGCTCGACCTTGGCGACGTCGGGCACGCGCAGCAGCTGCTGGCGCACGTCGTCGGCGAAGTCCTTGAGCTCGGCGTAGTTGAAGCCGGAGTCGGCGACCAGCGCATAGATCACGCCGTAGACGTCGCCGAACTCGTCGTTGAAGAACGGCCCCTGCACTCCGGCGGGCAGCGTCGGCCGCATGTCGCCGATCTTCTTGCGAACCGTGTACCAGACGTTGGCGACCTCGGACGGTTTCGACGAGTCCTTGATCTGGAAGATGATCTGCGACTCGCCCGGCTTGGAATAGCTGCGGATGATGTCGGCGTACGGCACTTCCTGCAGCGTTCGCTCGAGCTTGTCGGTGACCTGCTCGGCCACCTGCTGCGCAGTGGCGCCGGGCCAGTGGGTGCGCACGACCATCGCGCGGAAGGTGAACGGCGGATCCTCGTCCTGGCCCAGCTGGAAGTAGGCGGCGAAGCCCAGCACCATCAGCACCACCATCAGGTAGCGCGTCAGCGCGGGATGCTCGAGCGCCCAGCGCGAGAGGTTGAAGCCGGACTTGGGCCCGGCTTGCAGGTCGTCGGTGCTCATCGCCGCCTCACTTGCTCGCGACGGGCTGCACGGAAGCGGCGTTGACGGAAGACGCGCCACCGTTCTGCGCCGCCACCGCGCCGTTGCCTGCGGCGCGCTCCTCGTAGATGCGCACCTTCTGGCCGGGCGCGAGCACGTGCACGCCGGCGGAGACCACCAGCATGCCGGGCTCCAGGCCGCCGGCCACCACGGCCTCGTTGCCGTCGGCGGTGGCGATCTGCACCGGCTGCGATCGCACGGTCATGCTGGCCTTGTCCAGCACCCACACCGCCGTGGCCTGGCCGTCCTGGCGCAGCGCGCTGGTAGGCAGCTTGATCACCTGCTGGCCGGCGTGGCTCAGCGCCTTGGGAGAAACGTAGGCCGTGGCGCCCAGCGGCGGCTGGGCCTCGGCCCCAAGCGACACCTTCACGGGGTAGGTGCGCGTGACCGGGTCGGCACTGGCGGCGACTTCGCGCACCTTGCCGTCGGTAGTCGTGCCGTTGGCCCAGACGCGCACCGCGACGTCGGAGCCGGGACGGATCGCCGCCACCTTGTCTTCCGGGACGGCGAACACCACGTCGCGCGGACCGTCCTGGGCGATGCGCACGATGGGCGCGCCGGCCGTGACCACCTGGCCCGGCTCGGCCTCGATGGCCGTGATCACGCCCGCGACATCCGCCACCAGCCGCGTGTAGCCGGCCTGGTTGGACTGGGTGGCGAGCTGCGCCTGGGCCTGCTGCAGCTGGGCTTCGGCCGACTTGAGCGTGGTCTCGCGGCGCTCCAGTTCGGCGCCGCTGATGAAGTTCTGGTCCTTGAGCGTCTTGAAGCGCTTGAAGTCCGCCGACGCCAGGTCGCGGTTGGTCATGGCCGCCGCGACCTGGGCCCGGGCCGCGTCGGTTGCCAGGCGGTAGTCCTGCGGATCCAGTTGGGCCAGCACCTGGCCGGGCTTCACCCGCTGCCCCACCTCGGCCTGGCGCTGGACGATCTTCCCGGCCACGCGGAAGCCCAGGCGCGATTCCAGGCGCGGCCGCACTTCGCCGGCGAATTCCTGGCTCGAGCCGAAGGCGCTGCTGCCCACGGTCATGACCTTCACCGAGCGGATCGGTTCGGGGGCCGGCTGGGGCTTGGAACAGGCGGCGAGCGTGGCGGCGAGCAGCAACGGCAGCAGCAGCCGCGGGCGGGCGGTGGGCAGGCGCATGGTGGGGAGTCCCGGGGGAGGTGGACAGTTAATGACTGACTGGTTAGTAATCTAGTTCGTGACCCCCGACCCTGTCAAGGCGAAAATCCGCGCGTGACTGCTCAGCAATCGACTCCGCCCGTCGACCACTACGAGAACTTTCCGGTCGCCTCCTGGCTCTGCCCGCCCCGGCTGCGGCCGGCCGTCGCCGCGATCTACTGGTTCGCGCGCACCGCCGACGACCTGGCCGACGAGGGCGATGCCGCGCCGCAGCAAAGGCTGGAGCAGCTGGCGGCTTACCGGGCCGACCTGGTCACGGTCGCGGCGGGCGGCGCGCCGTCCGGCCGCTGGCCGGCGGTGTTCGGTCCGCTCGCCCGCGCGATCGCCGAATGGCGCCTTCCCTTGCCCGCCCTCGCCGACCTGCTCAGCGCCTTCGAGCAGGACGTGGCCAAGACCCGCGACGGCGCCGGCTACGCCGATCGCGCCGAACTCCTGGACTACTGCCGCCGCTCGGCCAACCCGGTCGGCCGGCTGATGCTGCATCTGTACGGCGTCGACGATCCCGCGTCGATCGCCCGCAGCGACGCGATCTGCACGGCGCTGCAACTGATCAACTTCTGGCAGGACCTGGGGGTGGACCTTCCGCGCGGCCGCCGCTACCTGCCCGAGTCCGACTGCCACGCCCACGGCATCGATCCGCTGTCGCCCGCGAGCGCACCATTGGAGGCGCGGGCCGCCCTCGTTCGCGAGGAATGCGAGTGGGCTCGCGCCCTGATGCTGGAAGGCGCGCCGCGCGTGCGCCGGGTGCCGGGCCGCGCCGGCTGGGAGCTGCGCGGCGTGGTGCAGGGCGGCCTGCGGATCCTGGACAAGATCGGGGCGCTGGGCTTCGACACGTTCGCGCGCCGCCCCAAGCTCGGAGCCAGCGACGCCCTCGTCATCGCGACCCGCATGGTGCGGATGTGACAATCGCCGGATGACCCCGGAACAATACGTCCAGGAGAAGGCGGCGGGATCGGGCAGCAGCTTCTACTACGCCTTCCTCTTCCTGCCGCCGCGGCGGCGCGCCGCCCACACCCCTTTCTATGGCTTCAGCCGCGAGGT
>JAEWBU010000375.1 GCA_023390985.1 Pseudomonadota bacterium | reverse complement strand
GGCCGATCCCGACGCCGAGGTGCTGCACGCCCGCCTGCAGCAGGCGCCGGACGAGGAGCAGCGCCTGGCCGCGTGCGTGGACGCCATGTCGCCCGCGCCGCACTGGACACCGGCGGGGCTGGAGGCCACGCGCCGCTTCTGGCAGTCGATGGCCGCCTGAGGGCCGCGGCGCCGTCCGCGTCAGCCTTTGCGCGAGGACGCGGGCAGCGGCACCATCACCGGCTGCCCCGGCGTCGTGCAACCCGTGTCGCAGCAGCGGCCAGGCTGCCGGTTCTTCGTGATGGCGCGGCCATCCTGCGTGGCCAGCACGCCGCGTTCCAGCAGCCGCTCCACCAGCTCCACCTTGTTGCCCAGCGGGTAGTTGCGCCAGATCTCCTGCTTCATCGCCGCGGGCGAGCCGCCTCCGTGCAGGCTGATCAGCGAATACCAGCCGCCCTGGTACGAAGCGGTGAGGTCCTCCAGGAAGCGCGCGACCTCGATGCGCTTGTCGTACGGCACCGAAGGGTTGGCGCGCAGCACCTCGGCCAGCGTGGCGCCGGTCGCCGGGTTGTGGTCCTCGTCGGGGCCGGGCAGGGCGACGATGAGGCCGCCGGAGACTTCGTGCGCCAGCCGGTGCATGTCGTAGATCTGCGTGGCCAGCAGCAACTTGCCGATGTTGCTGAACACCGGCTCCGGCATGAACGAGCCGCTGTGAGGGTCCTGCGTGCCGTACACGCTGGCCGCCACCCCGCAGGCATAGAAGCCTTCGGTGATCCTGATCAGCTCCACCATCGGCTCGCGCAGGTTGGACTTCTCGCCGGGGTCGAAGCCGTTGGCCTCGCACATCAGCGCGCCGGCGCCGATCAGGAGGTCGCCGAAGCCGGCGCGCGCGGCGATGCAGCTGTGGCGATGGTGGGTCGCGTAGCTGTAGGTGAGCACCTGGCTGTGCTCCCACTCGCCCTCGTAGAACACGCGCTCCCAGGGCACGAACACGCGGTCGAACACCACGACGGCGGTGGACTGCCCGTACCGGCGCGAGAACAGCGCGTCGCCGTGCTCCAGCTTCTCGCCGGGCCGGCCGGCGGGGCGCGAGATCATCGTGATGCCCTTCGCGTCCACCGGCACCGCGCAGCACACCGCGAAGTCCCGGTCCGCCTCCGACATGTTGCGGCTGGGCATGACGAGCAGCTCGTGCATGTAGGGCGCGCCGGTGACGATGGCCTTGGTGCCGCTGATCACGACGCCTTTCGCGTTGCGCTCCACCACGTGCACGTAGGTGTCCGGGTTCGACTGCTGGTGCGGCCGCTTGCTGCGGTCGCCCTTGGCGTCGGTCATCGCGATGCCCAGCGCGAGGTCCTCGTCCTGGAAGCGTTCCAGCCAGGCCTGGAAGCGGGCCCGGTGCTCGGTGCCGCCGCGCGCGTCGTCGATGCGCGCGGTCGCCTGCGCGAGCGCGTTCAGCGCGTCGTGGGCCAGGTAGCGCTGCGCGCAGCCGGTCTCCTGGCACAGCAGCCGCACGGCTTCCAGCTTGTTCAGCAGGTCGCCCGCGGAGTCGTTGACGTGCAGCATGCGGTTGACCACGCGGTGGCGCGATGCCTGCGTGGCCAGCGCGACCGGCGCGAAGTCCGGGTTGCGCGCGAAGTCGTAGGTGTAGGCGAGGGCGTTGACGCCGGGCCGCAGGGCGGCGTCGTCGGCGACGCTCTCGACGAGGCGGCCGTCCACGTACACCGTGGGCTTGAGCCGCCGCAGCGACTCGCGGTAGTCGTCGCCGCTCATCAGCGCGGCGCGCGACGGGGCGGTGTCGGAGATGTTCATGGACGCTCCTCGGTTGGCTCGGCGCATTGGAGCACCGGCCCGGGCGTCGTGGTCCCCGGGACGGCCCTAGGAGGTGGAGGTCGAAGACGGCTGCGGCGCCAGCGGCAGCCGCACGCTGAAGGTGGCGCCCCGGCCGGGGCCCTCGCTGTGGGCGCTCATGCCGCCGCCGTGCATCTGCACCAGCGCGCGCGCCAGCGCCAGGCCCACGCCCAGGCCGCTGTCGCCGGCGCCGGAGTGGTGGTCGCCTTCGCCCTGCGCGAACAGCTCGAAGATGCGCTCGAGTTCGCTGGCCGCGATGCCGCGGCCGTTGTCCTGCACCAGGATCTCCGCGTAGGCGCCGTCGCGCCGGGTCTGCACGCGGATTTCGCCGCCCTCGGGCGTGTACTTGGCGGCATTGACCAGCAGGTTCTGCAGGATCTGCGCGAGGCGCGTGGGGTCGCCGTCGACCAGCAGGCGATCGGGCGCGGCCTGCACCTCGAGCTTGTGGCGGCGGGCGTCGATCAGCGGGCGTGCGGTCTCGATGCTGCGCGCCACGATGTCGCCGGCGTCGACCAGTTCGCGCCGCAGCCGGATCTTGCCCGTGGCCAGGCGCGACACGTCCAGCAGGTCGTCGACCAGCCGGGTGAGCTGCGTCACCTGCCGGTCGACGATGTCGCGCAGCCGGCGCACCTGCGCCGGCACCTGCTCGTCGATCCTCTGCAGGATGGTGACGGCGTTGCGGATGGGCGCGAGCGGATTGCGCAGCTCGTGCGCCAGCATCGCCAGGAACTCGTTGGTGCGCTGGGTGGAGCGCTCCAGGTCCTCCAGGCGCTGCCGGGTCGAGAGATCCTGCGTGACCTTGGCGTAGCCGATCAGTTCGCCGCTGCGGCCGTACACCGTGGTGACCACCACCTTGCCCCAGAACCGGCTGCCGTCCTTGCGCACGCGCCAGCCTTCGTCCTCGAAGCGGCCGCGCTCGCGCGCCTGCTCGAGTTCGCGCTGCGGCTTGCCGTCTTCCCGGTCCTGCGCCGAGAAGAAGATGCCGAAGTGCTGGCCGAGGATCTCCCCGCCGCCGTAGCCGGTGATGAGTTCGGCGCCTCGGTTCCAGCTCTGCACGCGGCCCTGCTCGTCGAGCATGATGATGGCGTGGTCCGCGATGCTGTTCAGCAGCAGGCGCTGGCGCTCCTCGCTGGCGGCGAGCTCTTCCTCATGGCGGCGGCGCTCGGTGAGATCCTGCGTCACCTTGGCGAAGCCGGTCAGCTCCCCGGTGGCCGGGTCGCGCAGCGCGGTAATGACGACGTTGGCCCAGAAGCGCGAGCCGTCCTTGCGGATGCGCCAGCCTTCGTCCTCGAAGCGGCCATCGGCCGCGGCGCGGCGCAGCTCCTCGTCGGGCCAGCCGCGCTCGACGGCGTCGCGCGGATAGAAGATGGAGAAGTGCCGCCCGAGAATCTCCTCGCGCGTCCAGCCCTTGAGCTTCTGCGCCCCGCTGTTCCAGGAGACGATGTGGCCGGTCGTGTCCAGCAGGAAGATGCCGTAGTCCACGACGGCTTCGACCAGCAGCTGGAGCCGCTGCTCGATCGTCGAACTGGAGCTGGAACTTTTCTCGGTCAAAACGCGGGTGCGCGAAATATGTTTGAGGGAATGCAGATTATGAGGTCCGAATGTGAATAGCTGAGCTCAACAGCAAGCCCGCGGCGCCGCCTCGGGCAAACCCTCTGCCCCCTGTCCTACGCCTCAGCAGAACGGTCCGCGCGAGCATCGTGCATCCCCGCACACGCCCGCCATGAAGGAAGAGCGCACCGATGAGTCCGCCGCAGTCGACCCGGTCGAGGCCGCGCGCTCGGCCGGACTGCGGTACGTGACGGACGAGCAGCCCGGCCTGCGGCGGGAGTCCGCCAAGGATGGGTTCACCTACCTTCGGCCCAACGGCTCCGAAGTCCGTGATGACGCGACCCTGCAACGCATCCGCAAGCTGGCCGTGCCGCCGGCCTGGACCGAGGTGTGGATCTGCGCCTCGCCCGACGGCCACCTGCAGGCCACCGGCCGCGACGCCCGCGGGCGCAAGCAGTACCGCTACCACCCCCGCTTTCGCGAAGTGCGGGAAGAAACCAAGTACGGCCACATGCTCGAATTCGCGCAGGCACTGCCCGGGCTGCGCGCGCGGGTGGCCGAGCACATGGCGCTGCGCGGCCTGCCGCGCGAGAAGGTGCTGGCCACGGTCGTTCACCTGCTGGAGACCACGCTGATCCGCGTGGGCAACGACGACTACGCGCGCGAGAACAAGAGCTACGGCCTGACCACGCTGCGCGATCGCCACGTGGAGGTGGAAGGCTCCCAGCTGCGCTTCGAGTTCAAGGGCAAGAGCGGCAAGAGCTGGCGGCTGCAGGTCAGCAACCGCCGGGTGGCCAAGGTGGTGCGGGCCTGCCAGGAGCTGCCGGGCCAGCGCCTCTTCCAGTACCACGACGAGAACGGCGAGCCGCGCGAGGTCTCCTCGTCCGACGTCAACGAGTACCTGCGCGAGATCAGCGGCCGCGACATCACGGCCAAGGACTTCCGCACCTGGGCCGGAACGGTCATGGCCGCGCTGGCGCTGCAGGAGATCGAGCGCGTCGACACGCAGGCGGCGATGAAGAAGAACGTGCGCGACGCGGTCGAGCGCGTCGCGGCACGGCTGGGCAACACGCCGGCGATCTGCCGCAAGTGCTACGTGCATCCGGAAGTCTTCGCCGCGTACGCGGAAGGCGAGCTCCTCCTGCAGGTCGGCCGCAAGGCCGAGAAGGAACTGCGGAGCGAAAACGCACTCAAGCCGGAAGAGTCCGCCGTGCTGGCCCTGCTGCAGCAGCGGCTGGCGCGCACGCTGGAAGGCCAGCTGGGCAAGAGCCTGGTGGCACTGAAGGCAGGCAGGAAGAAAAAGGCTTCTCCCCGATCCGGTTCGACCGCGGCCCGAACGGCCGCGTAGGAGTGCATCGCCGTGGTTACCGCCCGCAACGCCAGGTTACGCCGCCGCCGCCAATGTGCGTGCGTTTCGCACTGCCGGCCTGAACGCCTCAGGAAGAGCCATCAATAATCCGGCTCGGCCGCGCCGCGGCCGCCAGGAGGCATCGCATGGTCGCCGTCCCAGCTCCCGTCCCCAGCGAAGCGCGCTTCGAGTCGCTGACGCGGGCGCTGACGCAGCACGTGGTCTGGATCACGGACGCCGACGGCCATTTCACCGCCCCGCAGCCGACCTGGTCGGCCTACACCGGCCAGCCCTGGGAGGAGCACCAGGGCCTGGGCTGGCACAAGGCCGTGCATCCCGACGACCTGCAGACGCTGTGGCGCTGCTGGCTGGCCGCGCGCACCGACCGGGCGCTGTTCATCGCCGACGGCCGCATGTGGCACGCGCCCAGCGGCGGCTGGCGTTTCTTCGAGGTGCGCGCCGTCCCCAACACCGACGCCGACGGCGTCATCCGCGAGTGGATCGGCACCTGCATCGACGTGCACGACCGCCGCAGCGCCGAGCACGCCATGCGCGTGGCCGACCGCCGCAAGGACGAGTTCATGGCCGTGCTGGCGCACGAGCTGCGCAACCCGCTCGCGCCCATCCGCAACGCGGTGCACGTGCTCAAGGTTTGCCGCGACGACGACGCCCGCTCCAGCTGGGCGCGCAGCATCATCGAGCGGCAGGTGGACCAGATGTCGCGCCTGCTCGAGGACCTGCTGGACGTGACGCGCATCGCCCGCGGCAAGCTCGAGGTGCGGCGCGACCGCGTCGAACTGGCCGAGCCGCTCGAGCGCGCGATCGAAACCAGCAAGCCGATCCTGGAGGCGCACGGCCACCGCTTCCAGTCCACGCTGCCCACGGAGCCGCTGCTCGTCGAAGGCGACGCGCCGCGCCTGGCCCAGGTGTTCGCCAACCTGCTGAACAACGCGGCCAAGTACACCGACCGCGGCGGCGAGGTGCGGCTGGTCGCCGGTGTCGAGGGCAACCAGGCCGTCGTGCGGGTGAGCGACACCGGCATGGGCATCGAGCCTTCGATGCTGCCCAACCTGTTCCGCATGTACTCGCAGGCCGTGCCGGCGCGCGAACGGGCGCAGGGCGGCCTGGGCATCGGCCTGTCGCTGGTGCGCGGCCTGGTGGAGATGCACGGCGGCGCGGTCGAGGCGCATTCGGAGGGCCTGTGCCGCGGCAGCGAATTCGTGGTGCGCCTGCCCCTGATGCATGCCATCGCGCCGGTGCCGCGTCCGCCCGAGCGCGAGCCGCAGCTGCAACCGCTTCGCGTGCTCGTGGCCGACGACAACCCGGACGCCGCCGAGACGCTGGCGGTGCTGCTGGAGGTGATGGGCCACGACGTGCGCGCCGCCGTCGACGGCCAGGAAGCGGTCGACCTGGCCGCGTCGTTCGCGCCCGACGTGGTGCTGCTGGACATCGGCATGCCGCGCATGGACGGCTACGCCGCCGCGCGGCGCATCAAGGAGAAGCGGCCGACGGCGATGCTCATCGCCGTGACCGGCTGGGGCCGGCGCGAGGACATGCGCGAGGCCGCCGCGGCGGGCTTCGACCACCACCTGGTCAAGCCGGTGCAGCCGGAGCAACTGGTCAAGCTGCTCGCGACCGCGCGCGTCACTGCGGGGGCATGTCCCGGCTGACCGCCACGCCGGCCTGGCCCGTCGCCACGGCCGCGGCCAGCTCCGGTTCCTGCCGCGACGGGATCGCCTCGGTCCAGTGCGCCACGTCTTCCGGCGTCATGGTGCTGGCGGGCGTGAGCCGGCCGTCCACGTAGCCCAGCTGCTCCACGTCGTGCAGGTACTGCTCGCGCGACAGCAGCGTGCCGGCGCAGATGTGCGGGTCCTGCGCGGGCGGCTGGTGGTTCTCGGCGGCCAGGCGGCCGATCAGCTCGTTCATCACCCACGCCGGGATGCGGTGGCGCTCGCCGGGGTAGATGAAGCCGAAGAGGGTCAGGTGGGCCAGCAGCACGCGCCAGTTGGCGCCGAAGCGATCCATCAGCGAAGGCCAGTCCAGCCGCTCGGCGTTGACCTGCAGCAGGTGGGCGATATCGGCGCCGTCGTAGCGCTCGCGCTCCATGATGAAGGCCTTGGACAGCAGGCTGTCCTCCATGTTGGCCACGCGCACCGGCACGCCCAGCACGTCGGCCTCGGGGTTGTCGTGGAACCAGCGCCCGTCCACCGGCGTGACGCCGTTGCCGGAGTTGAAGATCAGGTCGATGAAGTCCTCGCCCGCGTAGACCTTGGCCAGCCAGTGCGGATAGGTCAGCTGCGATCGCCAGCCTTCGGCCTGCATCAGCGCGGCCACGCGGTCGTAGTCCTCGCGCCGGATGAACAGGTCCAGGTCCTTGGTGGAGCGGCGGATGCCCGTGTAGCAGGCGTGCGCGAACGCGCCGCCGACCAGGAAGGGCACGCCCGCGTCGGCCAGCACCGTCAGGGCGCGGCGATAGAACGCGGCGGTCTCGGGCAGGACCTCTTCCTCCAGCGAGGGGGCGAGCGGCGTGGTGGTCATGCGACTCCAGTGTTCCCCGGTGAATCCGGCGAGATTCAAGTCAGCGTAACCGCCGGGCCGTGGGGCGCCACCCGCCGGGCAGCACCATCAAGCGTCGGCCTGCGCCTACAGAGCCCGACGGCGGATGGACATGGCCCGGTGCGGCTTGGCGCGGCAGCATGTCCGGATTCGCCTACAGGCCTTGCCTGAACAAGAACGCCTTTCATGCCCAAGCCCAAATCCGCCAGCACCATCCGCTTCGCCGCCGTCGGCGACGTCCATGTCCGCAAGGACTCCGCCGGCCAGCTGCGCGATTTCTTCACCCAGGCCTCCGAGGCCGCCGACGCCCTGCTGCTGTGCGGCGACCTCACCGACTACGGCACGGCCGAAGAGGCCAGCGTGCTCGCCGACGAGCTGAGCGGCGTCACGGTCCCGATCGTGGCGGTGCTGGGCAACCACGACTACGAGAGCGGCACGCCGGAGAAGGTGTGCGAGATCCTCACCGAGGCCGGCGTGCGCGTGCTCGATGGCGAGGCCTGCGAGATCGAGGGCGTGGGCATCGCGGGCACCAAGGGCTTCGCCGGCGGCTTCGGGCGCGGCTCGCTGGGCGCGTGGGGCGAACCGATGATCAAGCTGTTCGTGAAGGAGGCGCTGAACGAGGCGATGAAGCTGGAGGCCGCGCTCGCCAAGCTGCGCACCTCGCGCCGCATCGCGCTGCTGCACTACTCGCCGGTGGCCAGCACCGTGCAGGGGGAGCCGGCGGAGATCTATCCGTTCCTCGGAAGCAGCCGGCTGGAAGACCCGCTGCTGCGCTATCCGGTCGACGCGGTCTTCCACGGCCACGCGCACCGCGGCACGCCGGAGGGCCGCACCATCAACGGCGTGCCGGTCTACAACGTGGCGCGGCCGCTGCTGCTGCGCAAGCGCCCGGACCTGGCGCCGTTCTGGCTGTACGAACTGCCGCGCGAACCGGCCGCCGAAGCGGACGTCGCCGACACCATCACCGCGTCGTGACCAGCCGCCGGGGCGAGAGCATCGCCTCGGTCAGGCCGAAGCCGGCGATGCGCGCCGGCAGCGGCCCGCCGCGCACGAGCGCGGCGCAGGCCTCGCCCATCGCCGGCGAGGTCTGGATGCCGTAGCCGCCCTGTGCGGCCACCTGGAAGAACGAGGGCGCGCGCGGATCCCAGCCGCCGACCAGGTCGCCGTCCGGCACGAACGATCGCAGACCCGCCCAGGTGCGCGTGGGGCGGCGGATCTCCAGCGTGGTCATGGCCTGGATGCGGTCGATCGCGATCGCGATGTCCAGCTCCTCGGGCTGCACGTCGTGCGGCGCCACCGGGTCCACGTTGGCCGGCGAGCCGAGCAGCATCCCGGCGTCGGGCTTGAAGTACCAGTCCTCGGCGACGCCGCAGGTGAGCGGCCAGCGCGAGACGTCCAGGCCGGGCGGCGGCGCGAAGATGAAGGCCGAGCGGCGGCGCGGCTCCAGGCCCAGAGGTTGCGCACCCGCGAGCCAGCCGATGACGTCGGCCCACGCGCCTGCCGCGTTGACCACCACCGGCGCGCGGAACACGCCTGCCGCGGTCTCCACGCTCCAAGCCTCGCCGTCATGGCGCAGCGCGCGCACTTCGGCATCGGTGACGATCCGGCCGCCCGATCGCCGCACGCCGCGCAGGTAGCCCTGGTGGATGGCGTGCACGTCCATGTCGACGGCGTCGGGCTCGTGCACGCCGCCCAGCACCTTGTCGCGACGCAGCACCGGCGTCAGCTCGCAGGCCTCGGCGGGCGTGAGCAGCCGGCCGCGCGGCGAGAGCGGCCGCAGCACGTCCCAGTGCGCCTGGAGTTCCGCTTCCTGGCCGTGCGTCGCGACCATCATCGCGCCGCGCGGCGAGAGCACGGGGTGCTCGGTGAAGCCCGCGGGCGGCGATTCCAGGAAGGCGCGGCTGGCGAGCGTGAGCGCGCGCACCTGGGGCGTGCCGTAGCTCTCCATGAACAGGGCCGCCGAGCGGCCGGTGGAGTGGTAGCCGGGTTGCGACTCGCGCTCGAGCACCCCGACGCGGCCGTGCGGTGCCAGCCAGAACGCGACGGAGGCGCCGGCGATGCCGGCGCCCACCACGATGAAATCGAAATCGGCGTGCGGGTCCATGGCCCGCGATGCTACGTCGTCGCCGCACCGTCATCGTCACCCCCGCGGAGGCGGGGATCCAGCGCTTCCGGCAGCCCGCGAAAGCGGACGCACTGGGTTCCCGCCTTAGCGGGAACGACGACGTGTTGGCTAAAGCGACAGCAGACGCTGGAAGAACGACCGGTAGCCGCGCAAGGCCACGCGCAGGTCCTCGGTGTTCGGATCGCCTTCGCGGCCGAGGCCGGCCTCCAGGCGCGAGCGCTGGTCGGCGAAGGTGCTGGCCAGGCTCTTCATCACGTGCGCCACCAGCTCGTCGGCCTGCTGCACCGCGCGGCGCGGGTCGTCGACGAAGCCGATCTGCACCTGGTCCCAGCGCTGGCGGAACTCCTGGGCCACCTGCGGCGGGAACAGGGCCGCGAGCGGCTCGGCGGCGTGCGTCTGCATGTTCTGCGCCGGCACCTGCTGATGCTGCTGCTGCGGCGGCGGCATCTGCCGCTCGCCCTGCATCTGCGGATCCCGCATCTGCTGCGCCGGATCGCGCATCTGCTGGTCGCGCATCTGCTCCTTGCGCAGGTGTTCGTTGCGTCCGTCGGGGCGCATCTCGCGCTGCTCGGCCCCGGCGACGAGGTCGGCGGTTCCGATGCGGTCATGTTCTTCGCGGCTCATGATTGGGTCCTCATGTCAGGGTGGTGGCGGGGGTCGTGGCGTTCGGGCGGCTCGTCGACCTCGAGCAGTTCGGCGAACAGCGCGCGGTAGTGGATCACCGCCTGGCGCAGGCCTTCGGTGTCGGTCTCGCCGCGGGCATCGCGCTCGGCGACGGCGTGGGCGGCGCGGTAGTGCTCCACCACGCCGGGGTGGTTGACCGAGATGTCGGCCGCGCTGCTCTCGAAATCGGCCATCGGGTAGCCGCGCTTGTGCATCAGGTCGCGCACCAGGGCGTCGGCCTCGGCCAGCGCGCCGTGCGGGTTGTCCACGAAGCGGGCCTGCAGCGAGCGCCAGGCCTGGCTGAATCGCTGCGCATCGGCGGGCGAGAGCGGCACGATGTTCAGCCTATCCACGCGCTTGCGGCGGGCGTGCAGCTCGGCCTCGGCCTTCTCGCGGCTGCCGAAGGTTTCGACGGTGCGGCCGTACTCCGGCCCGAAGTCGCGCCGCAGGCGGTCGCTGCGGGACTTGCGCTGGTAAAGCACGAAGGCGATGGCGACCAGCGCAAGGATCACCAGCACCGCCAGCAACATCTGTGTGTCCATGGAAGCTCCTGTTGAAGGGATGCTTCCAAGGTATGCAATGCGCGCGGCCACGCCTGTCGGAACAGGCCATCGGCGGGCATGGCCGCGCGATCAACGCCACGGTAGGACAGGTCCGGCCCAGCGCATCCACGGCCGGGCTGCACCGCCTCAGGCGGCGGCGCGGATCAGCTGCGAGGCTTCAGTCGAGCTTGATGTTGGCGTCGTTGACCACCTGCGCCCAGCGCTTGCGCTCCTGGGCGAAGAACTGGTCCTGCTCCTGCGGGGTCATGGTCACCACTTCGGCCCCCTGGCCCGCGAGCCGCGCCCGCACGTCCGCGCTGCGGATGGCGCTCACCAGCGCGGTGTTGAGCTTCTGCACGACCGCATCCGGCGTGGCCTTGGGCACCAGCACGCCCTGCCAGGTGCCCGACTCGAAACCGGGCGCGCCCTGTTCCGCCAGCGTCGGCGTGTCGCCGATCAGCGGCATGCGGGTGCGCTTGGACACACCCAGCAGCTTGAGCTTGCCGCTCTGCACATGGGGCAGGGTGGCGAGCATGCCGTTCATCAGGATCTGGGTCTGGCCGCCCACCGTGTCCTGGATCGCCTGGATGCCGCCCTTGTAGGGCACGTACGCCCAGCGCGCGTCCACCGCGCGCTGCAGCGCCACGCCGGCCAGGTGCGGTGCGCTGCCGGTGGCCGTCACCGCGAAGTTGAGGTCCTTCTGCTTCGAGAGCGCGACCAGTTCCTTGAGGTTGTTGGCCGGCACCGACGGATGCACCACCAGCAGGTGCGGCGAGTAGGCCAGCATGGTCACGCCGCGCAGGTCCTTGGAGGGATCGAAGGGCAGCCTGGTGTAGACCGAGGGCGTGATGGCGAGCGCGCCCACGTCGCACAGCACGAAGGTGTGGCCATCCGCCGCCGACTTGGCCACGAAATCGGTGCCGAGGTTGCCGTTGGCGCCGGCCTTGTTCTCCACGATCACCGACTGCTTGAGCGCGTCCTGCAGCAGCGGCTGGAGGGCGCGGGCGATGATGTCCGACGAGCCGCCGGGCGGGTAGGGCACGACGATGCGGATGGTCTTCGAAGGCCAGGCCTGCTGCGCGATGACGGCGGGGGCGGCGAGGGCGGCGGCGGTGGCTGCCAGGACGTGGCGGCGGGTCAGGGTCATGGGGGTTTGTCTCCTAGTCGGTGATCGGTTTATAGCGGCGCCGGCGACAGCAGGGTGCCGGTCGCGAAGAAGCTTCTCAGGTTTTCCAGCACGCGCGTCGCCATCGCTTCGCGGGTCTGCACCGTCGCGCTGGACAGGTGGGGCGACAGCACCACGTTGTCGAGCGTGAACAGCTCGGCCGGCACCTGCGGCTCGCGCTCGAACACGTCGAGCCCGGCGCCGGCGATGCGGCCTTCGCGCAGCGCGCGCACCAGGGCGGCTTCATCGACCACGGTGCCGCGGGCGATGTTCACGAGGAACCCCTTGGCGCCGAGCGCTTCGAGCACGCGTTCGTCGACGAGGTGGCGCGTCTCCGGCCCGCCGGCTGCGCAGACGACGAGGAAGTCGGCCCAGCGCGCCAGCGCGGCGAGGTCCTTCTCCCAGGTCCAGGGCACGTCCTGCACCGGGTTGCGGTTGGTGTAGCGCACGTCCATGTCGAAGCCGCTCGCGCGCCTGGCCACGGTGCGGCCGATGCGCCCCAGGCCGACGATGCCCAGGCGCGTTCCGCTGACGCGGCGCCCGAGCGGGAACATCGAGGGCGGCGGCGTGCCCGGCACGTCCTTCCAGCGGCCGGCGCGCACGAAGCGGTCGCCCTGGCTGACGCGGCGCGCCACGTCCAGCAGCAGCCCGAACGCCATGTCGGCAACGCAGTCGCTCAGCAGGTCGGGCGTGTAGCCGACGGGGATGTTCCGGCTCGCGGCTTTCCGCAGGTCCAGGCGATCGAGGCCGACGCCGAAGCTGGAAATCACCTGGAGCGCCGGCAGGCGGTCGATCAGCGCTGCGTCGGCGCCGATCGTGGCGGAGGTGACCAGCCCCTGGAAGCGCGAGCCGTGTTGCACCAGGAACGCGCCACGCTCTTCGCCCGCGGGCAGTTGCGTCAGCTCGAACTCTTCGCGCAGGGCGCTCTCCAGCATGGGGAGCAGCGGCGCCGCCGCCAGCAGGGCTTGTCGCATGGGAGTCCTTACTGCGCCGTGATCTTGCGATCCCGGATGATCTGCGCGTAGCGCTTGCGATCGTTGTCGATGAGCTTGGCGAATTCGGCGGGCGAGCTGCCTGCCGGAACGGCCCCGAGGCCGGCGAACCGCGACTTCACGTCGTCCACCGCGATCACCGCGCGGACATCGGTGGAGATTTTCTCGACCACGTCCTTCGGCGTGCCCGCGGGCGCGAGCAGGCCGATCCAGGAGATGCTGTTGAAGCCGGGCAGGGCCGCTTCGGCCAGCGTGGGCACGTCGGGCAGGGCGCCCACGCGCTTGTCGCTGGTGACCGCCAGGGCGCGCAGCTTGCCGGCCTTGATGTGGCCGCTGGCCTCGAACACCGTCAGGAACGACAGCTGCACGTGGCCGGCGAGCAGGTCCGCCACGGCGGGACCGCCGCCCCGGTACGGGACGTGCAGGATGTAGGTGCCGGTCGCGTCCTTGAACATCTCGGCCGCCAGGTGCGGTCCGCCGCCGGCGCCGGAGCTGCTGTAGCTCAGCTTGCCGGGCTGCGCCTTGGCCAGCGCGATGAACTCGCGCACGCTGGTCGCCGGCACGGCCGGATTGACCATCAGGGCCAGCGGCAGCTCGGCCACCAGGCTCACCGGCGCGAAGGCCTTGTCGGCGTCGTACGGCAGCCGTTGGTAGAGCGACGGATTGATCGCCTGCGTGCCGATGTTGCCCATCAGCAGCGTGTGCCCGTCGGCGCGCGCCTTGGCCACCTGGTCGGCGCCGATCTGCCCGGCGGCGCCGCCCTTGTTCTCCAC
>JAEWBU010000363.1 GCA_023390985.1 Pseudomonadota bacterium | reverse complement strand
GTGGCGCTCACCGGCATCAAGCTGAAGTGGATCTCGCCCCCGCGCGAAGCGACGGGCATCCGCTGGGCCGACGCGGCGCGCCAGCTGCTGCCGCTGACGCTGACGGTCCTGGCGCTGGCGGGCACCGTCGCGCTGGTGGACGTCGGCGCGCTGATCGTGCTGCTGCCCGTGGCGCTGCCGCTGCTGGTGTCGGTGCCGCTGGTGGTGCTGACCAGCCACGTGGACTTCGGCCTGTGGCTGCGCTCGCGCGGTCTGATGCTGGTGCCGGAGGAAGCCGGTTCGCCGCCGGTGCTGCGGCGTGCGCGCCTGCACGCGGGACGCGCGGCGCGGGCACTGCGCGCCGCCTGAAAGCGGGCGCGCCTCTCGCGCGTTATTCGATCCGAGCGCCGGACGCTTTCACGAGCGTGCCGGCGTTGTCGTAGTCGGCGCGCAGCAGCTTCTGGAAGTCGTCCACGGAGAGGTTGCCGCCGACTTCCACGCCCAGGTTGCTCAGGCGCTGCTGCACCGCCGGATCGGCCAGCACCTTGCCCATGGCGGCATTGAGCTTGTCCAGTTCGGCCTTGGGCATCCCGGCCGGGGCGAGCAGGCCGATCCAGGAATCGAACTTGTAGTTCGGCACGCCGGCTTCGGCGGCGGTGGGCAGGTCCGGCAGGAAGCGCGAGCGCTGCGTGCCGGTGTAGGCGAGCAGCTTGACGCGCGGGTCCTGCTTGAAGGGCACCACGCCGATCAGCGAGGACACCACGCCCTGCACGCGGCCGGCCAGCAGTTCGTTCACCGCGTCGCCGGTCGACTTGAACGGCAGGTGCTGCATCTGCAGGCCGGCCTGCGCCAGGAAGTACGCCATGCCCAGGTGGGTGGCGCTGCCGTTGCCGGCGGATGCGTAGTTGAACTGGCCCGGCTTGGACTTCACCAGCTTCACGTAGTCGGCCAGGTTGTTCACGCCCAGGTTGCCCGGCGCCGCGATCACGTAGCCGGAGTTGCCGATGTAGGCCACCCCCGTGAAGTCCTTGATCGGGTCGTAGGCCAGCTTGCTGTACAGGTGGCCCGCCAGCGTGTGGCTGGCCGCCGCCAGCACCAGCGTGTTGCCGTCCGCCGGCGACTTGGCGACCTGCGCCGTGCCGATCGTGCCGCCCGCACCGGGCTTGTTCTCGACCACCACCGAGGCGCCGAGCAGCTGCCCCAGCTCGGCATTGAAGGTGCGCGCCACCGTGTCCTGCACCGCGCCGGGCCCGAACGGCACGACGATGCGGATCACGCGTTGCGCGTAGGCGGGCGAAGCCGCAGCGGCGGCCAGGGTCAGCGCCGCGAAGGCGCCCAGGATCGGACGGCGTTTCATGATGGGAGGTGCTCCTTTGTCGTTCAGGGTCTTGCGAGCCAGCGTTGCGCCAGCCGCACGAAGTAGCTGGCCCCGATGGGGATGATCTCGTCGTTGAAGTCGAACGAGGTGTTGTGGATGATGCAAGGACCGGGCCCGTGGTCCGGCAGGCGGTGCCCACCGTCGCCGTTGCCGATGAAGGCGTAGCAGCCGGGCTTCACGCGCAGCATGTGGGCGAAGTCCTCGGCGCCCATCACGGCCGGATAGGCCTCGTCCACCATCGGGTCGCCCACCACCTCGCGCATCACCTGGGCGGCGAAGCGCGCCTCGGCTTCATGGTTGACCACCGGCGGCGAAGCGCGCCGGAAGAACACGTCGGCGGTGCAGCCGTGGGCCTGGGCGATGCCGTTCGCCAGCCGGCGCAGGCCTTCCTCGATCCTGTCGGTGGCCTCTTCCGAGAACGTGCGCACCGTGCCGCCCACGGAGGCGATGTCGGGGATCACGTTGGGCGCATCGGAGCCCCGCAACTGCGTCACGGCCAGCAGCGCGCGCTCGGTCGATGCGATCACGCGCGGCACCAGCGATTGCAGCTGCTGGGCCAGGTCGATCACCGCACCCACCGGGTCGATGCCGGTGTGCGGCATGGAGGCGTGCGTGCCGCGGCCGGTGAGCGTCACCTTCCAGGTGTTGCTCGAGGCCATCAGCGGGCCGGGGTTGACCGCGAAGCCACCGACGTTGCCGATCGGGAAGTTGTGCAGGGCGAACACCGCCTCGCAGGGGAAGCGGTCGAACAGGCCGTCCTGGATCATCTTCAAGGCGCCCGCCTTGCCCATCTCCTCGGCCGGCTGGAAGATGAAGTTCACCGTGCCGTCGAAGTCGCGCGCATGGGACAGGTGCCAGGCCGCCGCCAGCAGCATGGTGGTGTGGCCGTCGTGCCCGCAGGCGTGCATGCGGCCGTCGTGCTGCGATCGGTGCGGGAAATGGTTCTCTTCCTGCAGCGGCAGCGCATCCAGGTCGGCCCGCAGGCCGATGGAGCGGCCGCCCGTGCCGCAGCGCAGCACCCCGACCACGCCGGTGCCCGCGATGCCGGTGTGGACCTCGAGGCCCCACTCGCGCAGCAGGTCGGCGACGATTTTCGAAGTCCGGTGTTCCTCGAACCCGAGTTCCGGATGGGCATGGATGTCGCGGCGCAGCGCGACGAAGCGGGAGACGTCCGCGAAGGAGTCGACGATGTTCATGGCGGAAAGTTTATTCCCGCCATGAAAGTCAGAAGGGGAGCTTGGGGACTCCGCCCTTGCCGCCCATGCCGCCCATGCGCTTCATCATCTTCATGAGGCCGCCGCCCTTCATCTTCTTCATCATCCCCTGCATCTGCTCGAACTCGTTGAGCAGGCGGTTGACCTCCTGGACCTGCACGCCGGCGCCGGCGGCGATGCGGCGCTTGCGGGTGGCCTTGATGATCTCGGGCTTGCGACGCTCGGCGGCCGTCATGCTGCAGATGATCCCTTCCTTGCGGCGGATGTCGCGCTCGGCCTTGTCCATGTCGACCTGGCCGGCCTTGGCCTGGACCTGGGCGGGCATCTTCTCCATCAGGGTGGAGAGGCCGCCCATCTGCTTCATCTGCTGGATCTGCGCCAGGAAGTCGTTGAGGTCGAAGCCCTCGCCGCTCTTGACCTTGGCCGCCAGCTTCTGCGCGGCCTGCAGGTCGACCCCGGCCGTGACCTGCTCGACGAGGGCGACGATGTCTCCCATGCCCAGGATGCGGCCGGCATGGCGCTCGGCGTCGAACACCTCCAGGCCGTCGATCTTCTCGGACACGCCGGCGAACTTGATCGGCGCACCGGTGATCTGCCGCACCGACAGCGCCGCGCCGCCGCGCGAGTCGCCGTCCATCTTGGTCAGCACGATGCCGGTGAGCGGCAGCGCTTCCTTGAAGGCCTTGGCGGTGTTGACCGCGTCCTGGCCCTGCATGGCATCGACCACGAACAGCGTCTCGACCGGCTTGACCGCGGCGTGCAGCTCGCGGATCTCGCGCATCAGCGCCTCGTCGATGGCCAGGCGGCCGGCGGTGTCGACCAGCAGCACGTCGAAGTACTGCTTGCGGGCGTGGTCCAGCGCGGCGCGGGCGATGTCCAGCGGCTTCTGGTCGGGCGAACTCGGGAACCACTCGGCGCCGGCCTGGGCCGTCACCGTCTTGAGCTGCTCGATGGCGGCCGGGCGGTAGACGTCGCCGGACACGGTCAGCACCTTCTTCTTGCGCTTGTCGACCAGGTGCTTGGCCAGCTTGGCGGTGGTGGTGGTCTTGCCCGCGCCCTGCAGGCCGGCCATCAGGATCACCGCCGGCGGCTGCGCGGCCAGGTTGATGTCGGACACGCCCTCGCCCATGGTGGCGACCAGCTCGCGGTTGACGATGCCCACCAGCGCCTGGCCGGGATTGAGCGAGCCCACCACTTCCTGGCCCAGCGCCTTGTCCTTGACGCGCGCGATGAAGTCGCGCACGACGGGCAGCGCCACGTCGGCTTCGAGCAGGGCCATGCGCACCTCGCGCAGCATGTCCTGCACGTTGGCTTCGGTGATGCGCGCCTGGCCGCGCATTTCCTTGACCAGGCGGGAGAGTTTGTCGGAGAGGGCGGAGGCCATGGGGAAGTGGGGCGCCGGTGCCCCGGCGGATGCGGGGCGAGCGACTAAACTGCGGCCCATGATTCTAGCGAGTGGCTCCGCGACCGGCGCCGTGCTGTCGCTGGCGACGGCCGCGGCCTACGCGGTGCCCGCCGCCGCCGCGGCACGCCTGAGCCAGCGCGCCGCGCGCTGGGCCCTGGTCGTCGCCTGGGTGCTGCATGCGCTGGTGCTGGGCTGGACCCTGCTGGGCGAGACGCCGCGATTCGGCTTCGCGCCGGCGCTGTCGGTGACCGCCTGGCTGGTGCTGACGGTTTATGCGGTCGAACGCGAACTTTTCCCGCAGTTGCAGGCGCGCTGGGCGCTGGCGGGATTCGGCTCGCTGGCGGTGCTGCTCGCCCTGGTGTTTCCCGGCACGCCGATGCATCCGAGCACCACGCCGCTGTTGCCGCTGCACCTGGCGCTGGGGGTCGCTTCGTACGGGCTGTTCGCGGCCGCCGTGGTGCATGCCTGGCTGATGCGCCGCACCGAACAGATGATGCGGCAGGCCGCCGAACCCCAGGCGGGCCTTCCGCTCCTCACGCTGGAGCGCCTGACCTTCCGCTTCGCCGCCGCCGGCTTCGTGCTCCTGTCGGCCACGCTGCTGGCGGGCCTGCTGTTCGGCGAAACGCTGTACGGCCGGGCCTGGCGGTGGGACCACAAGACCATCTTCTCGGTGCTGGCGTGGGTGGCGTTCGCGCTGCTGCTGCTCGGCCGGGCCCGCTTCGGCTGGCGCGGGCGCACGGCGGTGCGGGTGCTCTACACCGGCTCGCTGCTGCTGCTGCTGGCCTACGTGGGCTCGCGCTTCGTGATGGAAGTGGTGCTGGGACAGGTGACATGAAATTCCTGCTGGTGCTGGCGGTGCTGGTCATCGCCTACCTGGTGTGGCGATCGGGCCGCACGCGCGACGACGAAGACGAGCAGCCGAAAGCGCCTCGTCCCCAGGCCACCCCGGCGCTGCCGCAGGACATGGTGCGCTGCCCGGTCTGCGCGGTGCACCTGCCGCGCCCGGACGCGGTCCCCGGGAGCAGCGGGCGCCTTTACTGCTGCGCCGAACACCGCCGCGACGGCGGCAACTGATGACACCCGGGATGAACTCGGCGCCCCTCGACTCCGCCTTGCAGGAGTGGTCCGCGCCGCGGGACTCGCCCTTCGTGCGGCTGTGGCTGGGATTCGCCACCGCGCGCGTGGCGGTCGGCTTGGCCCTGACGCTGCTGCTTTCCACGTCCCGCTTCCTCGGACCGCAGCCGGTCTCGGGCTGGCTGATCGGCATGTGCGCCACCTACCTGCTCGCGACGCTGGCGGCGCGGCTGCTGCTGCGCCCGCCCGCGGCCGGCTCGTCGTTCGATCCGCAGTGGGTCTCCAGCATCGGCGTGGACCTGCTGGTGTTCGCCTGCCTCCTGTTCCTGCAGGCGGGCGGCATCTATTACGCGCCGCTGTTCGCCATTCCCGTGCTGATGGCGGCGGTGCTCGGCTCCGGCCTGCTGGCCCTGGGCACCGCGGCCGCGGTCGCGCTGCTGCTGCTGGCCGATGCCTGGGTGCAGGTGCTGGCGTCCTCGGTGGACATGGCCCAGCGCTTCGTGCAGGCGGGCCTGAGCGGCATCGGCTTCTTCGCGCTGGCGTTCCTCGCCCACCAGCTCGCGCTGCGGCTCGCGCGCGAGGAAGCGGCGGCGCGCGAAGGCCGCCGGGCCGCGCTGATGCAGGCCCAGGTCAACCGGCTGGTGATCGAGACCCTGGGGGACGGCGTGCTGGTGGTCGACCCCGACGGCAAGGTGCACGCGGCCAACCCGGCCGCGCGCGAGCTGCTCGGTGCCGGCTCGCGCCGCCGGCTGAAGCTGGCCGAGCAGCCGGCCTGGTCGCCGCTGGCCGAGATGGCGCGGCGCACCTTCGACAGCGGGCAGCAGCAGTTCGCCGACCTCGCGATCGAGGCGCGCGCCGGCGCGGCCCGCCGGGTGTTCGTGCGCACGCGGCTGGCCTCGACGGCCGCCGACCCGACCGGCGGCCTGTGCGTGGTGTTCCTGCAAGACCTGCGCGAGATGGAGGCGCGGCTGCGCACCGAGAAGCTGGCCGCCATGGGCCGCATGTCCACCGCGGTGGCCCACGAGATCCGCAATCCGCTGGCCGCCATCTCGCAGGCCAACGACCTGCTGGAAGAGGAGCTGCAGGCGCCCGAGCACCGCCAGCTGAGCGCGCTGGTGCGGCAGAACGCCCAGCGGCTGTCGCAGATCGTCGAGGAGATCCTGGACGTCGCGCGCGTGCAGCACAAGTCGGCGCCCCAGGCCCAGTTCAAGCCGGAGCTCGATGCGGCCGTTCGCACCTGCTGCCAGGACTGGGCCGGCCAGAACCACAGCGGCGACCGGGTGCAGCTGGCGCTGGCCGCGCCGGGCCAGCACGTCGCCTTCGATCCGGACCACCTGCGCCGCCTGCTGGTGAACCTGCTGGACAACGCGCTGCGCTACGCCTCGCACGCGCCCGACGCGATCCAGGTCGCCACCACGGTCGAGGGCCCGCCGACGCTCACCGTCTGGAGCGACGGCGCAGCGCTGGAAGCCGCGGTGGAGCGGCACCTGTTCGAGCCCTTCTTCTCCTCGGAAAGCCGATCCAGCGGCCTGGGCCTGTACATCTGCCGCGAACTGTGCGAACGGCACGGCGCCCGCATCGGCTACCGGCGCGGACCGTCGCCTGGAGGCGACGGCCGCGACGGCAATGCGTTCTTCGTCGCGTTCCGCGCGACATCCGCCGCGCCCGCCAGCTCAGCCTTTGCCAAAATGCCGGCGTGAACGCCCCGGCCTCCGCTTCCGTCGCCCACGTGCTCGTCGTCGACGACGAGCCCGACCTGCGCACGCTCTATGAACTGACGCTGCTGCGCGAGGGCTATCGGGTGGACTCCGCGGCTACGCTGACCGACGCCTGGCAGCACCTGCAGGAAGGCCGCTTCGACGCCGTCATCACCGACATGCGGCTGCCCGACGGCCTGGGCCTGGAACTGCTGCTGCGCATGTCCGCCCAGCAGCGGACCGAACGCTGCATCGTGATGACCGCGTACGGCTCGGCCGAGAACGCGGTCGAGGCGCTGAAGGCCGGCGCGTTCGACTACCTCACCAAGCCGGTGGACCTCAAGCAGTTCCGCTCCGTGGTGGCCTCGGCCATCCAGGACCGCCAGGGCGGCGGGCGGCCGCGCGTGGCGGGTGCCGGGCGGGTCGATCGCACGCCGGCGGGTGGGCAGTCGGCGCTGGAGCGGCTGGTGGGCAACTCGGCGCCCATGCAGCAGGTCAAGGAGCGCATCGCCAAGGTCGCGCGCAGCATGGCGCCGGTGCTGGTGCGCGGTGAGTCGGGCACGGGCAAGGAACTGGCGGCGCGTGCGCTGCACGCCTGCAGCCACCGCAGCGACGGCCCGTTCGTCGCGGTGAACTGCGGCGCCATCCCGGAATCGCTGCTGGAGGCGGAGTTCTTCGGCGCGCGCAAGGGCTCGTACACCGGCGCCACCGCCGACCGCGAGGGGTACTTCCAGGCTGCGCAGGGCGGCACGCTGTTCCTGGACGAGATCGGCGACCTGCCGCTGGCCATGCAGTCCAAGCTGCTGCGCGCCATCCAGGAGCGCCACGTGCGCGCGATCGGCTCCACCCAGGAGGATTCGGTGGACGTGCGCATCGTCAGCGCCACCCACCGCGACCTGGCGGCCGACGTCACGGCCGGACGCTTTCGCCAGGACCTGTACTACCGCCTGAACGTCATCGAGATCGTCGTGCCGCCGCTACGCGAGCGCCGCGAGGACCTGCCGGCGCTGTGCGACGCGCTGCTGGTGCGCATCGCCGCCGAAACCGGCATGCCGGTGCCGCTGCTGTCGCCGGCGATCGTCGGGCAGCTGGCGGCGCATCCGCTGGCCGGCAACGTGCGCGAGCTGGAGAACCTGCTGCATCGCGCCGTCGCGCTGTCCAACGGCGAGGAGCTGCAGGTCGACCTGGCGGTCGCCGCTCCACCCGCGTCCGCGCCGGCACCGCTTTCGCCGGACGTCCGCCCCGCGGCCGTGGAGACGGCCGTGCCCGCGCCCGCCGCCGAGATGCCCATGCCGAGCGACCTGCAAGCCTGGCTCGACGAGCAGGAGCGCGAGATCCTGGTCCGCGCGCTGCAGGAAACCAACTTCAACCGCACGGCTGCGGCGCAGCGCCTGGGCCTGAGCCTGCGGCAGATCCGCTACCGCATCGCGCGGCTGGCCATCGTGGTGCCCGGGGGTGAAGAGCCCAATGAATCCGCCGCCTGACGACGCGCTCTGGTTGCGCGGCTGGTACCGCTTCGCGCGCCGGCTGGACTCGCCCAATTTCGGACCGCGGCCCGCGGACGCCGCGGTCGACCTGGTCGTCGTGCACTCCATCAGCCTGCCGCCCGGGGAGTACGGCGGCGAGCATGTCCAGGCACTGTTCACCAACCGGCTCGACTGGGACGCGCATCCGTACTTCAAGTCGATCGAAGGCCTGCAGGTCTCGGCCCACTTCTACGTGCGGCGCAACGGCGAGCTCTGGCAGTTCGTCAGCACCGACGAGCGCGCCTGGCACGCGGGCGCGTCGAGCT
Organism: Pseudomonadota bacterium; assembly: GCA_023390985.1. GTDB lineage: Bacteria > Pseudomonadota > Gammaproteobacteria > Burkholderiales > Burkholderiaceae_C > Ramlibacter. Next base: position 2,377 of record JAEWBU010000363.1, on the reverse strand, counting down.
GGCAAGGGCGCGCCAACTGCAACGACTTTTCCGTGGGCATCGAGCTCGAGGGCCTGGAAGGCGGCCCGTTCGAGCTGGCGCAGTACGAGGCGCTGGCGGGCCTGTGCGCGGCCTTGGCGCAGCGCCATCCGATCCGTCACATCGCCGGCCACGAGCACGTGGCCCCGGGCCGCAAGCAGGATCCCGGCGCGGGCTTCGACTGGGCGCTGTTGCGCGACAGCCTCGGTTGGACGCCATCTTCCTTTCCCCCATTGGTCTGAGATCGCGACCTCGTGCGCGGTCGAGTTGCTTCCTCGCCGCTTGCTCGCGCGCTGCGCGCCCACGCACGTCGATGTTGATTCGAACTGTGCGGAGCAAGCAGCCGCGCGGCCTGCAAGGGCATTTCGCGCGCAATGCCGCGCCGCCTCTGAGCGGTGGATGATGGTTCGCGCAACGGTGCGGGCGCGACACGCGCCGCGAGCAGGGAACCCACACGCTGTCCACAGGCCATCCACTTGTCGTCCACGGCGTTAACCACTACCTATAGCGCTTGCCGTCGCTTCGGGCCCTATATATAGTGCCCCTGAGGCTGAGGCGCGTTAGACTCGCGCCCTTCCAAAAAATAACTGCAGCAGAGGAACGACATGCAATCTGTGTCCAGCGTCGAAAGCATTTCCACCCAGACCCTGGCGCCCGTCGGCGCTTCCACCCCGGGCGGCCAGACCCCCGCCCACCCCCTCGCCCACTACCAGATCATCCGGCGCAACGGCGCCGTGGTGCCCTTCGAGCCGAACAAGATCGCCGTGGCCATGATGAAGGCCTTCCTGGCCGTGCACGGCACCCAGGGCGCGGCATCGGCCAGCGTGCGCGAGACGGTCGACAGCCTCACCCAGCAGGTGATCCGCGCGCTGGTGCGCTCGCGTCCGGGCGGCGGCACCTTCCACATCGAGGACGTGCAGGACCAGGTCGAACTGGGCCTGATGCGCGGCGGCCACCACGACATCGCCCGCGCGTACGTGCTGTACCGCGACCGCCGCGCGCAGGAGCGCGCCCGCCAGGGCACGCCCGCCGTGGCCGAGGCGCCGGCGCTGCACGTCACCGACGGCGGCCAGCGCATCCCGCTGGACCTGAACCAGCTGAAGGCGCTGATCGAGAACGCCTGCTCCGGCCTGTCGGCGGACGTGAAGGCCGACCCGATCGTGGCCGAGACGATGCGCAACCTGTACGACGGCGTGCCGATCGACGAGGTCTACAAGGCGTCCATCCTGGCCGCGCGCACGCTGATCGAGAAGGATCCCGACTACACCTACGCCACCGCGCGCCTGCTGCTGCACACCATCTTCAAGGAGGTGCTGGGCCAGGACATCACGCCGGCGGCCGCCGCCGAGGCCTACGCCGACAACTTCCCCCTCTTCATCAAGAAGGGCGTGGAAGCCGAGCTGCTCAACCCCGAGCTGCTGCAGTACGACCTGAAGCGCCTGGGCGGCGCGCTCAAGGCCGACCGTGACCTGAAGTTCGACTACCTGGGCCTGCAGACCCTGTACGACCGCTACTTCCTGCACGTGCGCAAGACCCGCATCGAGCTGCCGCAGGCCTTCTTCATGCGCGTGGCCATGGGCCTGGCGCTCAACGAGATCGACCGCGAGGCGCGCGCCATCGAGTTCTACGAAGTGCTGTCGAGTTTCGACTTCATGTCGTCCACGCCGACCCTGTTCAACAGCGGCACGCTGCGCAGCCAGCTGTCTTCCTGCTACCTGACCACGGTGCCGGACGACCTGGACGGCATCTACGAGTCGATCAAGGAGAACGCGCTGCTGTCCAAGTTCGCGGGCGGCCTGGGCAACGACTGGACCCGCGTGCGCGCGCTGGGCTCCCATATCAAGGGCACCAACGGCGAATCGCAGGGCGTGGTGCCCTTCCTGAAGGTGGTCAACGACACCGCCGTGGCGGTGAACCAGGGCGGCAAGCGCAAGGGCGCGGTCTGCACCTACCTGGAGAGCTGGCACCTGGACATCGAGGAATTCCTCGAGCTGCGCAAGAACACCGGCGACGACCGCCGCCGCACGCACGACATGAACACGGCCAACTGGATCCCGGACCTGTTCATGCGCCGCGTGATGGAAAAGGGCGAGTGGACGCTGTTCTCGCCCTCCTCCGTGCCCGACCTGCACGACCTGTTCGGCGCCGACTTCGAGAAGGCCTACGTGGCCTATGAAGAGAAGGCCCGCCGCGGCGAGATCAAGCCCAGCAAGACGGTGCCGGCCACCGACATGTGGCGCAAGATGCTCTCGATGCTGTTCGAGACCGGCCATCCCTGGATCACCTTCAAGGACGCCTGCAACGTGCGCTCGCCGCAGCAGCACGCCGGCGTGGTGCACTCGTCCAACCTGTGCACCGA
>JAEWBU010000348.1 GCA_023390985.1 Pseudomonadota bacterium | reverse complement strand
CGCACGCGCTTGAGGTCGTACAGGATGAAGAACGAGAAGATGCCGATCACCAGCACCGACAGCGTGATCATCAGCGCGCTGCTTTGCAGGAACACGTTGGCGATGCCCGCCACCAGCACCAGGATGGCGCCGATGAACATGAACTTCGCCATGCCCGACAGGTCGCGCTTGACGATGGTGGACATCGTCGCCATGCCCAGGAAGATGGCGCCGGTGCCGGCGAAGGCCGTCATGATCAGGCCGGCGCCGTTGGCGAAGCCCAGCACGATTCCCACGAGGCGCGAGAGCATCAGGCCCATGAAGAAGGTGAACGCCAGCAGGATCGGCACGCCGGCCGCGGAGTTCTTGAACTTCTCGATGGCGAACATGAAGCCGAAGGCGCCGACGAGGAACACGACCAGGCCGACGCCCGGCGACATCGCGCGGGTGATGCCGGTGGCCACGCCCAGCCAGGCGCCGAGCACGGTCGGGATCATCGACAGCGCCAGCAGCCAGTAGGTATTGCGCAGCACGCGGTCGCGTTGCTGCACGGACGGCAGCGCGTGGGCGCCGTAGCCGTAGGGGGTGGTGACTTGCTCGTTCATACCAAAGCTCCTTTGCTCCGAACGATCGTTTAGACGGGCGGATTCTAGGCGGGTTCCCCAACCATTCGTTCTAAAAAGCCCCACTGACGGGCGCCGTTATGCTCGCCCTCTCCTTTTCCCTTCAGCAAGACCATGAAGACCAAGCATTTCCTCGAACTGGCCGACATCAAGAAGATCGCCGCCGCCGCCGAAGCCGAAGCCGTGAAGAACCAGTGGGCCGTGTCCATCGCCATCGTCGACGACGGCGGCCACCTGCTCTGGCTGCAGCGCCTGGATGGCGCCGCGCCGATCTCCGCCCACATCGCGCCGGCGAAGGCCAACACGGCCGCGCTGGGCCGCCGCGAGAGCCGGGTCTACGAGGAGATGATCAACGGGGGCCGCGTGTCGTTCCTGAGCGCGCCGCAACTGGAAGGCCTGCTGGAAGGCGGCGTGCCGATCGTGAAGGACGGCCAGTGCCTGGGCGCCGTCGGTGTCAGCGGCGTGAAGTCCACCGAGGATGCGCAGATCGCCCGCGGGGGCATCGCCGCGATCGGGCTTTGAAGAACTGGATCCCCGCCTTCGCGGGGATGACGCTTCGCGTCACTTCGTGAGGATGAGCTTGCCGGTGCGGGTGGCCTGCAGCCGGTAGAGCTCGCCGTTGTGGTGGATCTCCACCGCGCGGTGCCCCTGGAACAGATGGCTGCTCTCCAGCAGGGGCGGGCGGGCCGGCGGCTGCGAAGCCGCGCCGCCCGTGTCCGCGCGGGACGGCTCGCTGGAGGGCTGGTCGCCGCCTCGGTCGCTCATTGCGCCACCTTGGGTTCCGTGATGAAGCCGATCTTGCGCAGGCCCGCCTGCTGCGCGGCGGCCATCGCCTGGGCCACGCGCTCGTAGCGCACTTCCTTGTCGCCGCGCAGGTGCAGCTCGGGCTGCGGATCGCGCGCGGCCTCGGCACGCAGCAGCCGGGGCAGGTCGGCGTCGCTGACCTGGGCCTCGTTCCACCAGTAGTTGCCGGCGGCGTCCACCGAGAGGCGGATCGTCTGCGGCTTGGTGTCCTGGGGCTGGTTGGTGGCACGCGGCAGGTCGACGTTCACCGAGTGCTTCATCACCGGCACGGTGATGATGAAGATGATCAGCAGGACCAGCATGACGTCGACCAGCGGCGTCATGTTGATCTCGTTCATCACGTCGTCGGTTTCGTCCTGGGTCCCGAAGGCCACGTCAGGCTCCCTTCTTCATCGGCACCACGCGGGTGCCCGCGCTGCCGGCCGACACGCGCGCGCCGGTCACGAGGTAGGCGTGCAGGTCGTGGGCGAAGCGGTTGAGCTTGAACAGCACCGACTTGTTGCCGCGCACCAGCGCGTTGTAGCCCAGCACCGCGGGGATGGCGACCGCCAGGCCCAGCGCCGTCATGATCAGCGCCTCGCCGATCGGGCCGGCCACCTTGTCGATGGTGGCCTGGCCGGCGGCGCTGATGGCGATGAGGGCGTGGTAGATGCCCCAGACCGTGCCGAACAGGCCGACGAAGGGAGCGGTCGAGCCCACCGAGGCCAGCACCGCCAGGCCCGACTGCAGGCGCGCGGTGGATTCGTCGATCGAGTTGCGCAGGCTGCGCGTGAGCCATTCGCTCGCGTCCAGCGAGTCGTGCAGCTGCGTCTGCGCGTTGTGGTGCGCGGCGGCCTCGCGGCCTTCCAGCGCCAGCGTGCGGAACGGGTTGGCGGGATCGGTGCCCAGCTTGTTCAGGCCGTCGGCGAAGTCGGCCGCGTGCCAGAAGCTCTCGATGCGCCGCGCCTGCGAGGCGTAGCGGCGCAGGTCGAGGGCCTTGATGATGATCACCATCCACGAGGCGAGCGACATCCCGAGCAGCAGCAGGAACACGCCCTTGGTGACGATGTCGCCCTGCTGCCAGAGCTGCATGAGGCCGAACTGGGAATCCATCTTCTTTTCCTACTCCAAAACGAAATTGATCGGGACGTTGAACCACATGGTCTCGGGCACGCCGCCGCGCTTGCCGGGCACGTAGCGCCACTTGAGCACGGCCTCCAGCGCGGCCTTGTCCAGGCGATCGAAGCCGCTGGAGCGGGCGATCTGGGCCTGCTGCGCGCTGCCGTCGGCGCCGATCAGCACGCGCACCATCACCTGCCCCTGTTCGCCCAGGCGGCGGCTCATGGCCGGGTAGGTGGGCGGCGGGTTGCGCAGGTAGTCGGCGCTGCTGGACGGCAGCTCGACCTTCGGAGGAGCCGGCGGTGCGGGGGGCGCGGGAGGCGCCTCGGCCACGGGCGCGGAAATCGGCGGCGCGGGCGGTTGCGGCGTGGTCACGCCGACGGGAGCCGTCTCGGGCACCGGAGCCGGCGAGGGCACGGCCACCGGTTTCGGCGGCGCCGGCGGCTGGACCTTGCGCACGGGCGCCGGCTTGGGCGGCGGCGCGGGCGCGGGCGGTTCGGGCCTGGGCGCGGGCGGCTCGATCTTCGGAGCAGGCGGGGGCGGCTCGACGATCTGCGCCAGGATCTCGACCGGCACGATGACCTCGGCCGCGCGGCGGATCAGGCCCGATTGCAGGGCCCACAGCGCGGCGACGTGGAACAGAACCACGCCGGCGGCGATCGCGGTGTTGCGACGGGTGGAGAGCTCAGGCACGGAAGCGGTGGCGGAGGCGGCGGTTGCGCCCATGTTAGGAGCCCCGTCGCGGCGGCCGGCCGCGCAGGGCCCAGCAGGCGGCGCCGACGACCAGGATCAGGCTCGCGCCCAGGGTGAGGACGAATTCCATGCCGCGCTCTCCTTGATGCGTTCGGCGAGCTGGATGGCGGCGACCGGGGCGGTGGCGCTGCACTGGGCGACCACGTCGCGGGCGCAGCTCTCGCACTGCCCGCACTGGGTCGCCACGCCCAGCTCCAGCTGGATGTCGCTGAAGTCCATGCCGGCACGCACGTGGCGGGCGATGTCCCGGTCGGAGACGCGATGGCAGACGCAGACGATCATGGCGGAGAGGGTTTGGCTGGCGGTTGGGGAATCGGGTGACCGGTCGCCAGTATAAATGCGAATCGATCGCATTTGCAATATCAATGATGGCGGCCCGGGCAACCGATCAGGTGTCGGCCCACATCCGCAAGAGGTTGTGGTACGTGCCCATGAGCTCGACCGTGGCCGGGCTTTCGCCGGCCGTCTGGCGCAACGAGGTGAGGGCGTTGTCGAACTCATGCAGCAGCCGGCGCTGCTCGTCGCGGCGCACCAGGCTCTCGATCCAGAAGAAGGCCGCCATCCGCGCCCCGCGCGTCACGGGCCGCACCTCGTGCACGTGCGTGCCCGGGTAGAGCACGGCGTGGCCGGCCGGCAGCTTGAAGCGGCGCTCGTCGCCGGCCTCGTGGACCGTCAGTTCGCCGCCGTCGTAGTCGCCGGGATCGGACAGGAACACGGTGCAGGAGATGTCGGTGCGCACGCGCTGGCCGTTCTCGCCGAAGCGGATCGCGCCGTCGACGTGGCGGCCGTAGGCGTTGGTCTCGCCCGAGTAGCGGTTGATGCGCGGCGGGAACACCTTGCGCGGCAGACAGGCCGACAGGAACTGCGGCGAGCGGTCCAGCGCGCGCAGCACCATCGCGCCGATCTCGCGCGCCGCCTCGCAGTCGTTCGGCAGCTGCTCGTTGTTCTTGGCCTGCACCGCCTGCGAGCCGGCGCCCACGCGCCCGTCCGCCCAGGGGGCTTGCGCCAGCAGGCGGCGGGCGCGCGAGAGGTCGTCGGCGTTCAGCAGGTCGGGCAGGGTCAGGAGCATGGCGGCGGCTGTGCTGGGGTGGAGGGGACTAGAACTTCGCGGTCAGGGACACCTGTAGCAGGCGGCCCGCGCCGGGGATGTAGTGGCCGCGGTAGAGCGACTCGGCGTACAGCTTGTCGGTGACGTTGGCGAGGTTGGCCTTGAGCATCATCGAGGAGCTGATCGCGTACTCGGCCATCAGGTCGACCGTGGTGAAGCCGGGCGCTTCCCAGGCGGGCGCGGTCACGTCGGCCGGCGCCTGCTTGCTGCGGAAGTTCAGGCCGCCGCCCACGCGCCACTGCGGCGCCAGCTGGTAGGTGGTCCACACCGTGCCGCTGTGCTTGGGCGTCAGGCCGGGCCGGTCGCCGACGCGGTTGCCGACGGTGGTGGAGGTGGAAGCGGCCTCGTCGACCTTGGCGATCGGCATCCACATGTACGAGCCGTACACCTCCCACTTGGGCGTGAGGCGGCCGACCGCGTCGATTTCCAGGCCGGCCGTGTGGCGCTTGCCCGAGAGCAGCAGCCGATCGGCGGCGGTGTCCGGGTCGGTGTTGCGCTCGTTCTTCTTGGTCGAGCGGAAGACGGCCAGGCGGGTCGAGAAGCGCCGGTCGGCCGAGTCCAGCTTGGCGCCGATCTCGATGTTCTCGCTCTGCTCCGGCGCGGTGTTGGCGCTCTGCGCGTTGTACGAGTAGGTGTCGCCCGAGGTGTTGAACGAGGTGCCGTACGAGAAGTGGAACGAGCTCAGCTCGGTCGGCTGGTACAGCAGGCCCACGCGCTTGCTCACCTCGGAGATCCTCTGCGCGTAGTGCACGGCGGTCTCCGGGCCGGCGGCATTGGTCGGGATGTTGAACTGGTCGTACTGGCCATCCAGGCTGTCGTAGCGCAGGCCGCCCAGCACCTTCCAGTGCGGCGCCACCTGCACCAGGTCCTGCACGTAGGCGCCCCAGCCCTTGGCGACGAACTGGTTGCCCAGGCGCAGCACGCGGCGCGATTCGTCGATCGAAGCGCCGTCGTCCGGCGTGCCGGCGCGCGTGGTCGGCTTGACCAGGTCGACGCCGCCCTGCGCCGCCGAGCGGGCCGCGAACACCGTCTTCTCTTCGCGCGCGGCGTCCACGCCGGTCTGCAGTTCGTGCTGCAGGCCGAGCGCCCGGAACTTGCCGGTGTAGTCGCTCTGCACGTGCAGCGTGTCCACGTCCTGGACCTTCAGGCTGGTGCCGCGGGTGAACACCGTGCCCGGGCCGAAGTTGGAGAGGTCCGCGGCGCGGCCCCCGGGCTGCTGCGCCGCCGGCGCGAAGCGGATGGCGCTGGCGCGCAGGTCGCGCTCGAACTGGCCCTTGCGCACCTGCGTCTTCAGCTCGCCGCCCAAGTCGAAGCGGTGGATGTGGCTGAACGAGGCGATCCTGGCGCCGCCGTCGTTGCGGTCGCTCGCCATGCCGTAGTAGTGGGTCGGTGCCAGGCCCGGGATGATGGTGTTCGCTTCGCTGGTGTCGGTGGCGCGCGGGCGGATCCACGGCAGGCCGTAGTTGATGCCGTTGTTGTTGTCCAGCCAGTAGAGGCTGGCCATGAACTCGTCACGCTGCCCGATGCCCCAGCGGAAGGAGCCGGCGACGCCGTACTTGTCGATGCTGCTGCCCGAGCCGTTGTTGTCGGCCTTGGTGCGCATCAGGTTCAGGCGCAGCGCCGCGTCTTCGCCGGTATGGAAGTTGAAGTCGCCGGTGACGCGGCCGTAGCCGTGGCTGCCGACGGTGGTGGCGACCTCGTGCTCGTTGATCAGGCGCGGCACCTTGCTCACCTGGTTGACGGCGCCGCCGGTGGAGCCGCGGCCGAACAGCATCGACGCCGAGCCGCGCAGCACTTCCATGCGGTCCAGGTTGAAGGTGTCGCGGTCGTAGAACGCGGGGTCGCGCATGCCGTCCAGGAAGATGTCGCCGGTGCCGGCAAGCGAGAAGCCGCGCAGGCGGATGTCCTCCTCGCCACCCTCGGCCGCCAGGAAGCTGATGCCGGCGGTGTTGCGCAGCGCTTCCTTCACGGTGTCGAGGTTGCGGTCGTCCATCAGCTTCTCGGTGACCACGGTGATCGACTGCGGGATGTCGCGCAACTGCTGCGTGCCGCGGCCGATGTTCGTGGTGGTGGCGCGCAGCGCTTCCTTGCCTTCGGGCGCCTCGGCCTTCTCCTTGACGGTCACGGGCGCCAGGCTGCGGGCCTCGGGCGCGGGCGTGGATTGCGCCCAGGCGCCGGCCGAGGCCGCGAACAGCAGCGCGCCGAGCGGCAGCAGGGCAGGGGATTGCGGGAGCGAAGTTTCTTTAGCAGCCAAGCTGGCCTCCAGTTGTCGTGCCCGGTTCGGGGGCACCTTTTTTCGGGGAGGCTGGCTGGGGGCGCGCCGAAGGGCGCGCGGGCTTGGCTGGCCGGGGTTCGGCCGGAATTGTAGCGCTGAATGCGAATTACTCGCATTCAGAGGGCGGTCAGGCGACGATCAGCCCGGCTCGCCCATCGCCGACTGCAGGTAGTTCTGCAGGCCGACCTTGCCCAGGAGGTCGAGCTGGGTCTCGAGGTAGTCGATGTGCTCCTCGGTGTCCTCGAGGATGCGCTCGAGGATCTCGCGCGAGATGTAGTCGCGCACGGATTCGCAATGCGCGATGCCTTCCTTGACGGCGGCCTGCGCGCCGCGCTCGCTGCGCAGGTCGCATTCGAGGATCTCCGGCACGGTCTCGCCGATCATCAGCTTGCCCAGGTCCTGCAGGTTGGGCAGCGCGTCCAGGAACAGGATGCGCTCCATCAGCTTGTCGGCGTGCTTCATCTCGCCGATCGACTCCTCGTACTCCTTCTTCGCGAGCTTGTCGAAGCCCCAGTGCTTGAGGATGCGGTAATGCAGGAAGTACTGGTTGGTGGCGGTCAGCTCGTTCTTGAGCTGCGCCTGCAGGTGCTGGATGACGCCGGGATCGCCTTGCATTTGTTGTTCTCCAGGAGCGGAAGGTGGAGAGTGATTCTCTCTCTGTTTCCCGCCCCCGAAGAACCTCAGGCCGCCACCGGAGCGGAGCTGCGGATCAGGTGGTCGAACGCACCCAGCGCGGCCTTGGCGCCGTCACCGGCGGCGATGATGATCTGCTTGAACGGCACGGTGGTCGCGTCGCCCGCGGCGAACACGCCCGGCACCGAGGTCTGGCCCTTGGCGTCGACCACGATCTCGCCGTGCCGCGACAGCTCCAGCGAGCCCTTGAGCCATTCGGTGTTGGGCACCAAGCCGATCTGCACGAACACGCCTTCGAGGTCCACGCGCTTTTCCTCGCCCGTCGCGCGGTCCTTGTACTTCAGGCCGTTCACCTTCTGCTCGCCGGTGATCTCGGTGGTCTGCGCGTTCATGATCACGTCGACGTTCGGCAGCGAGCGCAGCTTGCGCTGCAGCACCTCGTCGGCGCGCAGCCTGGTGTCGAATTCCACCAGCGTCACGTGCGCCACGATGCCGGCCAGGTCGATGGCCGCCTCCACGCCGGAGTTGCCGCCGCCGATCACCGCCACGCGCTTGCCCTTGAACAGCGGACCGTCGCAGTGCGGGCAGTAGGCCACGCCCTTGTTCTTGAACTCCTTCTCGCCCGGCACGCCGATGTTGCGCCAGCGCGCGCCGGTGGAGATGACGACCGACCTGGCCTTGAGCGAGGCGCCGTTCTCCAGCTCCACCTCGATCAGGTCGCTGTCCCGCTTGAGCGCCTTGGCGCGCTGCAGGTTCATGATGTCCACGTCGTAGTTGCGCACGTGCTCCTCGAGCGCCAGCGCGAACTTCGGGCCCTCGGTCTCCTTGACCGAGATGAAGTTCTCGATGCCCAGCGTGTCCAGCACCTGGCCGCCGAAGCGCTCCGATGCGATGCCGGTGCGGATGCCCTTGCGCGCGGCGTACACCGCGGCCGCGGCGCCGGCCGGCCCGCCGCCGACGATCAGCACGTCGAACGGATCCTTGGCGGCGATCTTCTTTGCTTCGCGCTCGGTGCCCGAGGTGTCGATCTTGGCGATGATCTCCTCCAGGCTCATGCGGCCGTTGCCGAACATGGTGCCGTTCAGGAAGACCGTGGGCACGCCCATGATCTCGCGCTCCTTGATCTCGTCCTGGAACAGGCCGCCTTCGATCATGGTGGCCTTGATGCGCGGGTTCTGCACCGCCATCAGGTTCAGCGCCTGCACCACGTCCGGGCAGTTGTGGCAGGTGAGCGAGACGTAGATTTCGAAGTCGAAGTCGCCGTCCAGCGCGCGGATCTGCTCCAGCAGCGCCTGTTCCACCTTGGGCGGGTAGCCGCCGACCTGCAGCAGCGCCAGCACGAGCGAGGTGAACTCATGGCCCATCGGCAGGCCGGCGAAGCGCGGGCCGTGGTTCTCGCCGGGGCGGGTGATCTGGAAAGACGGCGTGCGGTGCGGACCGCCGCGCGTCTCGGTGACGGTGACGCGGGGCGAGGCCTCCGCGATGTCCTTGAGCAGCGCCTGCATGTCGCTCGAAGCCTGGGTGTCGTCGAGCGACGCGACGATCTCCACCGGCTGCGTCATGCGCTCCAGGTAGGCGGCGAGCTGGGCTTTCAGGTTGGCGTCGAGCATGGAAACTACTTTCAAAACTTGCCAAGAAAAAAGGGGGCACCGCGGAACCGGCTCTGCCGGGCCGCCAGTGCGCCCCTTGAGGGGAGGCGGGCGCGGAGCGCCCGCTTCGGGGTGGGCTAGTTAGATCTTGCCGACCAGGTCGAGGGAGGGCTTCAGCGTCTCGGCGCCTTGCTCCCACTTGGCGGGGCAGACTTCGCCGGGGTGCGCGGCCACGTACTGGGCGGCCTTCAGGCGGCGCAGGGTTTCCTTGGCATCACGGCCGATGCCGTTGTCGTGCACCTCGATGGTCTTGATGCGGCCTTCCGGATCGATGATGAAGGTGCCGCGCAGCGCCAGGCCGGTGTCCTCGCCCTCGGTGATCAGCACCTGGAAGAACGTGGCCAGCTGGTGGCTGGGGTCGCCGACCAGGGGGTACTGCACCTTCTTGATGGTGTCGGAGGTGTCATGCCAGGCCTTGTGGGTGAAGTGGGTGTCGGTGGACACGCCGTAGACCTCCGCGCCCAGCTTCTGGAACTCGGCGTAGTTGTCGGCCAGGTCGCCCAGCTCGGTCGGGCACACGAAGGTGAAGTCGGCCGGGTAGAACACCACCACGGACCACTTGCCCTTGAAGTTGTCCTGGCTGACCGGGACGAACTTGCCCTTGTGGTAGGCCGTGGCCTGGAATGCGGGGACCTGGGTATTGATCAGGGACATCAGTGCTTTCCTTCTAGGTTTGCCAATAACGCTTGGTGAGACGAGAGATTAAGGCCAGGGTTCCGATTAAGCCAATTCATTGACTCAATCCAGTTCATGGCCTGAGGCTATTGACCGCCTCAATACTCGAGCCGCTCGGGCCGGATCTCCTGGAGGATCGTGGTGGCGATCTCTTCGATGGACTTGGTGGTGGTCGACAGCCAGCGGATGCCCGCCCGCCTCATCATGGCCTCCGCCTCGGCCACCTCCATCCGGCAGTTCTCCAGCGCGGCGTAGCGCGACTTGGGCCGCCGCTCGTTGCGGATTTCCGAGAGCCGCTCGGGCTGGATGGTCAGCCCGAAGATCTTCTTGCGATGGGGCACCAGCGCGCTCGGCAGCTGCTGGCGCTCGAAGTCTTCCGGGATCAGCGGGTAGTTGGCCGCCTTCAGCCCGTGCTGCATGGCCAGGTAGAGCGAGGTCGGCGTCTTGCCGCTGCGGCTGACGCCGACCAGGATGACATCGGCCGAGTCGAGGTCGCGGTTGCTCTGGCCGTCGTCGTGCGCCAGGCTGAAGTTGATGGCCTCGATGCGGTCGTGGTACTCCTTGCTCTTGCTCACGTCCGAGAAGCGCCCCACGCGGTGGTTCGACTTCATGCCCAGCTCGATCTCCAGCGGCCGAACGAAGGTGCCGAACATGTCGAGCAGCATCCCCTTGCAGCCGTCCTCGATGACCTGGAGGATCTCAACGTTCACCAGCGTCGTGAACACGACCGGCCGGCGTCCCTCCATCTCGGCCACGTGGTTCACCTGCCGCACCACCTGGTGGGCCTTGTCGACCGTGTCGATGAACGGCAGCCGCACGTGGCGCGGCTTGAACTCGAACTGGGCCAGGATGGCATTGCCGAACGTCTCGGCCGTGATGCCGGTGCCGTCCGAGATGAAGAAGACGGTGCGCGAGTGCTGGGGGGCCATCGGGTGGTGCTTTCAGACAGGTGCAAGGCCACGGAAAGGGCCGCGTGCCTACAATGGCCGGCAATTATCTGCCCCCTGTGATGACGCTTTCCGGCCCATTCGAACAAGCACAAAGCCGACGTTGCGGACAGGACGGCGCGCGCTGCTTCAGCGCAGACCCGGTTTCAACTTCTGGAGCTTTCCCATGTCTGCACTCTTCAGCGCGACCGCCCTGGTCGTACCGTTTGAGAACCTGAGGATGACCGACGTCGAGGCGGTCGGCGGCAAGAACGCCAGCCTCGGCGAAATGATCTCGCAGCTGCCCCGTGGCGTGCGCGTCCCGACGGGCTTCGCCACCACCGCCCACGCCTTCCGCCAGTTCCTCGCCCACGACGGGCTGGCCGAGCGCATCAACAAGCGCCTCGCCACGCTGGACACCGACGACGTGCGCGCGCTGGCCGCCGCCGGCGCCGAGATCCGCGGCTGGGTCGAGGCGCAGCCGTTCCCGGCAGAGCTCGAGCGCGAGATCCGCACGGCCTTCGACAAGCTCAGCGGCGGCGACGCCAAGGCCAGCTTCGCGGTGCGCTCGTCCGCCACGGCGGAGGACCTGCCGGATGCCTCCTTCGCGGGCCAGCAGGAGACCTTCCTGAACGTGGTCGGCATCGAGGACGTGCTGCACAAGATGAAGGAAGTGTTCGCCTCGCTCTACAACGACCGGGCGATCAGCTACCGCGTGCACAAGGGCTTCGCGCATTCCGACGTCGCGCTCTCCGCGGGCGTGCAGCGGATGGTCCGCAGCGACCTGGGCGCGGCCGGCGTCATGTTCACCATCGACACCGAATCGGGCTTCCCCGACGTGGTCTTCATCACGTCCAGCTACGGCCTGGGCGAGACGGTGGTGCAGGGCGCCGTGAATCCGGACGAGTTCTACGTGCACAAGCCGATGCTGCAGGCCGGCAAGCGCGCGGTGATCCGCCGCAACCTGGGCTCCAAGCTGATCCAGATGGTGTTCAGCGGCGACGAGGAGAAGGCCGCCAGCGGCAAGCTCGTCAAGACCGCCGACGTGCCGCTGGAGCAGCGCAACCGCTATTCGCTCACCGACAAGGAAGTCGAGGAACTGGCCAAGTACGCGCTGGTCATCGAGAAGCACTACGGCCGGCCGATGGACATCGAGTGGGGCAAGGACGGCGTCGATGGCCAGCTCTACATCCTGCAGGCGCGGCCGGAGACGGTGAAGAGCCAGCAGCAGGGCAAGTCCGAGATGCGCTACAAGCTCAAGGGCAAGGGCGCGGTGCTGGCGGAGGGCCGCGCCATCGGCCAGAAGATCGGCACCGGCCCGGTCCGGCTGGTCCACAGCATCTCCGAGATGGACCGGGTCGAGGCCGGCGACGTGCTGGTCACCGACATGACCGACCCGAACTGGGAACCGGTGATGAAGCGCGCCAGCGCCATCGTCACCAACCGCGGCGGGCGCACCTGCCACGCGGCCATCATCGCGCGTGAACTGGGCATCCCGGCCGTGGTGGGCTGCGGCGACGCCACCGGAACGCTCAAGGACGGCACGCTGGTCACCGTGAGCTGCGCCGAGGGCGACACCGGCTTCATCTACGACGGCCTGCTCGAGACCGAGGTGAGCGAGGTGCAGCGCGGCGAGATGCCGCCCATCGCCACCAAGATCATGATGAACGTGGGCAACCCGCAGCTGGCGTTCGACTTCGCCCAGCTGCCCAACGAAGGCGTGGGCCTGGCTCGCCTCGAGTTCATCATCAACAACAACATCGGCGTGCATCCGAAGGCGATCCTCGACTACCCGAACGTCGACCAGGACCTGAAGAAGGCGGTGGAGTCGGTGGCGCGCGGCCACGCTTCGCCGCGGGCGTTCTACGTGGACAAGGTCGCCGAGGGCGTGGCCACCATCGCGGCGGCGTTCTGGCCCAAGCCGGTGATCGTTCGGCTGTCGGACTTCAAGAGCAACGAGTACCGCAAGCTGATCGGCGGCAGCCGCTACGAGCCCGAGGAAGAGAACCCGATGCTGGGCTTCCGCGGCGCGGCGCGCTACGTCAGCGGCGAGTTCGCCGAGGCCTTCGCGATGGAGTGCGAGGCGATCCGCCGCGTGCGCACCGACATGGGCCTGACCAACGTGCAGGTGATGGTGCCCTTCGTGCGCACGCTCGGCCAAGCCGACCGCGTCACGCAGATGCTGGCCCAGCATGGCTTGAAGCGAGGCCAGGACGAACTCAAGGTGATCATGATGTGCGAGGTGCCGAGCAACGCCATCCTGGCCGAGGAGTTCCTGGAGTTCTTCGACGGCTTCTCGATCGGCTCCAACGACCTCACGCAGCTCACGCTGGGCCTGGACCGCGACTCGGGCCTGGAGCTGCTGGCGGCGGACTTCGACGAGCGCGACCCGGCGGTGAAGGCGATGCTCTCGCGCGCCATCGCGGCCTGCCTGAAGCACGGCAAGTACGTGGGCATCTGCGGCCAGGGGCCCAGCGACCACCCGGACTTCGCGCAGTGGCTGGCCGACGAAGGCATCGCCTCGATCTCGCTCAACCCCGACAGCGTGATCGCCACCTGGCAGCAGCTGGCCGCGCGCTGAGCGCGGCGCGCACCTGCAGGGAATCCCTAGGCGCACCGCGGGCGCGCGGTGCGAAGATTCCCGGATGAGTTCCGGGGCCCACCAGAAGATCGATGCGCGGGTGCTCGCGCTCAAGGCGGGCCTGCTGGTGATCTGGGCGCTGGTGAGCTTCGTGCTCTGCTGGTTCGCTCCGGCGCTGCAGTTCAACGTCGGGCCCTGGCCGTTCTTCTACTGGATGGCGGCGCAGGGCGCCTTGCTGGTCTTCATCGCCATCGTGGCGGTGTACGCGTGGGCGATGGACCGGCTCGAGCCGGAAGAGTGGCCGCCCTTCAACGCCGATGACTGAGCCGGCGCAATACACCACCTACAAGCGGCGGCTGCATCGATTGCTGGCCGCCTACGTGCTGGGCCTCGTCTCGGTGCTGCTGCTGCTGGCCTGGGCCGAGCAGCAGGGCCTGTCGCGCTTCTGGCTGGGACCGATCTTCATCTTCGCGAGCGTCATGGCCTATGCCGTGATCGGCATCACGCGCCGCACCAGCGATCCCGAGGAGTACTACGTCGCCGGCCGGCGCATCCCGGCCATGTACAACGGCATGGCCGCGGCCGCCGACTGGATGAGCGCGGCCTCGTTCATCAGCCTGGCCGGCGGCCTCTACCTGCAGGGCTTCTCCGGGACGCAGGCGCAGGCGGGCGGCATGGCCTACCTGCTGGGCTGGACCGGCGGCTTCTGCCTCGTGGCGCTGCTGATCGCGCCGCACCTTCGCAAGCTCAACCTGCATACCGTGCCCGACTACTTCGGCGTGCGGTACGGCGGGCGCTGGCCGCGCGTGATCGCGGCGCTGGCCGCGGTGCTGTGTTCCTTCACCTACGTGGTGGCGCAGATCTACGGCATCGGGCTGATCGCCTCGCGCCTCACCGGCGTGCAGTTCGAGATCGGCATCCTGCTGGGGCTGGGCGGCGTGCTGCTGTGCTCGTTCCTCGGCGGCATGCGGGCCATCACCTGGACCCAGGTGGCGCAGTACGTTGTGCTGCTGCTCGCCTTCCTGATCCCGGTGTCGTGGCTCTCGTACAAGCAGCTGGGCAGCCCGCTGGCGCCGCTCGTGTACGGCGCGCAGATCCACAAGATCAGCGAGCGCGAGCGGCAGCTGGAGCAGGACCCGAAGGAACAGCAGGTCGCGCGGATCCACCTGCAACGCGCCCAGGAGTACGAGCGCAAGCTGCGCGACATTCCCGCGGCGCTGCACGACGATCGCGCCGCCGCGCAGGCGCGCGTGCGCCGGCTGAAGGCGCAGGACGCGGATTCGGCCCAGGTGGTGCAGGCCAATCGCGCGCTGGCGGCCATCCCTCGCGACGAGCAGAGCGCACGCGAGCAGTGGACACGCGCGATGCAGGAGAACTACGAGAGGGCGCGGCCGCTGGGAGGGTTGCCGCGGCACGCGCAGCCG
Source organism: Pseudomonadota bacterium (assembly GCA_023390985.1). Taxonomy (GTDB): domain Bacteria; phylum Pseudomonadota; class Gammaproteobacteria; order Burkholderiales; family Burkholderiaceae_C; genus Ramlibacter. The sequence goes on along the minus strand of JAEWBU010000348.1, from coordinate 1,717 downwards.
TTCTCGGGCGACCCGGCGGGCGAGGGCGCGGCGCGGGAGGTGTTCGACAGCTCGCGCCTCAACTTCCTCGCGCTGATGTTCTGCCTGATGGTGGGAACGGCGGGGCTGCCGCACCTGCTCACGCGCTACTACACGACGCCGACGGTCAGCGAGGCGCGCAAGTCGGTGGCATGGTCGCTGCTCTTCATCGTGCTGCTGTACATCAGCGTGCCCGCGCTGGCGGTGCTGGTGAAGTACGAGGTGATGAACAACCTGGTGGGCAGCAGCTTCGACGCGCTGCCTTCCTGGATCGCCCAGTGGTCGCGGGTGGACGGCTCGCTGCTGTCGGTGGAGGACGTGAACGGCGACCGCATCCTGCAGTGGGGCGAGATCCGCCTCGGGGCCGACATCATCATGCTGGCCACGCCCGAGCTCGGCGGACTGCCGTACGTGATCTCGGGGCTGGTGGCGGCGGGCGGCCTGGCGGCGGCGCTCTCGACCGCGGACGGCCTGCTCCTGACCATCAGCAACGCGGTGGTGCGCGACATCTATTGCGCCGAGATCCGCCGCGACATCAGCCCGGAGCACCGCGTCATCCTGTCCAAGTTCGCGCTGCTCGCGGTGGCGCTGATGGCGGCGGCGGCCGCATCGGTCAAGGCCGCCGACATCCTGCCGCTGGTGGCCGCCTCGTTCTCGCTGGCGGCCTCGGCGCTGGTGCCGGCCATGGTGCTGGGCATCTTCTGGCGCGGCGCGAATGCGGCGGGCGCTGTCGCCGGCATGGGAGCGGGCCTGGGAGTGACGCTGTACTACATGGCGGCGAACACGCAGGCGGTGCGCGCGTTCTTCGCGCTGCCGCCGGGCGGCAACCTCTGGTTCGACATCCAGCCGATCTCCGCCGGCATCTTCGGCGTACCGGCCGGCATCCTGGTCACGGTGCTGGTCAGCTGGGCCTGGCGGGGCGCGCATCGGCCCGCATCCCAGGGTTGGACCTGAGCCGGGCTTAAGCAAACGCCCTAGGCGGCGTGCACCACGGCTGTGCCACCCTACTTTCGACACTAGGCGGAGGCGACAACATGCTGGTTGCGAAGACCGACCTGGGCTTGCGGGTGATCCAGGACAAGTCCATCCCCCTCACACCTCGCCAGCGCGCCGCGCTGATCCTGGTGGACGGCAAGCGGTCGCTGCGGGACCTGCAGGCGGCCATGGGCGCCGCCGGCATCGCCCAGCCGGAGCTGGACCGGCTGTTCGAGCTGGGCCTGGTGCAGGACCAGGATCCGGAGGGCACCGCCGCCGAGCGCGCCGCGCAGGAGGCGGCCCAGCGCCACAAGAAGCGCGGCTCGAAGGAGCGCTATGCCGAGGCCTACCCGATCGCCACCCAACTCACCGCCAGCCTGGGCCTGCGCGGCTTCCGCCTGAACCTGGCGGTGGAGGCGGCCGGCAGCTACGAGGACCTGGTGGCCCTGGCGCCGAAGATCCGCGAGGCCGTCGGCCCGGAGCGGTTCGCCCCGCTGAACGACGCCCTGAACGACCGCTAGGGCGCCGCGCCGGCGCGCGCTATAATCGTGGGCTTTTCGCCTTGCCACACCGCGTGGCCCAACCGGGCCGGACGCCGCGGGTGGCTCAATCCACAAGGAGAGTCCATGCGTCATTACGAAATCGTGCTGCTGATCCACCCGGACCAGAGCGAACAGGTTCCGGCCATGCTGGAGCGCTACAAGGGCATGATCACCGCCGGCGG
>JAEWBU010000106.1 GCA_023390985.1 Pseudomonadota bacterium | reverse complement strand
GCGCACCACCCTGCTCGGCCGCACGCCGGGCTGGTCGCCGCCGGCGGCGGTCGTCGGGCCGTGGCGCGATGTGTGGTGCGCGGATGCGCTCGAGGCCTCCATCGATTGGCGACTCCAGGCCGAGGTGGTCGGCAACGCGGGTCGCGTCCGGCTGTCGTTCCATGCGCCGCAAGCCTGGCAGCGCCAGGTGGAATCCGCCGAGTTCGTGCTGGAGCGCAATGGCCACCACTGGCGCGCGCCGCTGTCGGGTCCTTTCGCGCAGCTAGAGATCAGCCGCCCCGAACTGTGGTGGCCGCACACGCACGGCGAGCCGGCGCTCTATGAAGCTTCTCTGCGCGTGCAGTCGCGTGACGGCTCGAAGCGGAGCATCGCGCTGGGCCACGTCGGCTTTCGCACCGTCGAGGTCGACACCGCGAACGACGGCTTCGCGCTCAAGGTGAACGGCGAACGCGTCTTCTGCCGCGGCGCCGGCTGGACGCCGCTCGATCCGGTGGGCCTGCGCTCCTCACCCGGGCAGTGCCGCGAAGCCGTGCGCCAGGCCCGCGACGCCGGCATGAACATGCTGCGCGTGGCCGGCACGATGGTCTACGAGGAAGACCATTTCTACGACGCCTGCGACGAGCTGGGCGTGCTGGTCTGGCAGGACTTCATGTTCGCCAGCATGGACTACCCGCTGGACGATGCCGCCTTCGCCGCTTCGGCGTCCGAGGAAGCGCGCCGGCAGTTGCACCGGCTCTCGCACCACGCCTGCATCGCGGTGCTGTGCGGCAACAGCGAGGTCGAGCAGCAGGCCGCGATGTGGGGCGCGCCCGCCGAGCTGTGGCGGCCGCGCTTCTTCCACGAGACCCTTCCCGAGCTGTGCGCGATCGAGGCGCCCGCCCTGCCCTACTGGCCTTCCAGCGCGCACGGCGGCGCCTTCCCGCACATCGCGAGTTCGGGCACGACCTCGTATTACGGCGTCGGCGCGTACGAGCGCCCGCTGGACGACGCCCGGCGCAGCGGCCTGAAGTTCGCCACCGAATGCCTGGCCTTCGCCAACGTGCCGGCCGCGAGCACGCTGGACCGGATGCCCGGCGGCCGCGACGCGCGCCTGCACCATCCGCAGTGGAAATCGCGCTCGCCGCGCGACCTGGGCGCCGGCTGGGACTTCGACGACGTGCGCGACCACTACGTGCAGCGACTCTTCGGCGTCGATCCCTCGCGGCTGCGGCACCAGGACCACGACCGTTATCTCGCCCTCGGCCGGCTGGCGACTCGCGAGGCGATGCAGGCCGCTTTCGGCGAATGGCGCCGTCCCGGCTCGGACTGCGGCGGCGCGCTGCTGCTCTTCCTGCGCGACCTGTGGGCGGGCGCCGGCTGGGGCGTGCTGGACGACCAGGGCGTACCCAAGTCGGGCTGGCACGGCCTGCGCGGCGTGCTGCAGCCGATCGCGGTGTTCCTCACGGACGAAGGCGGCAACGGCGTGATGGCGCATGCGGTGAACGAATCCGGGCGGCCCCGTGAACTGGTGCTGGAAGTGGCCGCCTGGCGCGACGGCGAGGTGCGCATCGCGGACGGCCGGCGGGCGCTGCGGCTGCAGCCGCGGGGCGGCGAGACGGTCTCCTGCGTCGAGGTGCTCGGCCGCTTCCTCGACCTGAACCACGCCTACCGCTTCGGTCCGCCCGCTTGCGACGTGATCGCGGCAAGGCTGCTCGACGGCGAAACGGGCGACATGCTCGCGGAGAACTTCTCGTTCCCGCTCGGCCTCGGCGACCTGCTCGCGCAGCGCGGCGTGGACATCGGCCTGCAAGCGACAGCCGTCGAGCAGGACAACGACCTCGCGAGCGTCACCCTGGCCACGCGGCGACTCGCCCTCGACCTCCACTTCGACGTTCCCGGCTGGCACGCCGAGGATGAGCATTTCCATCTCGCGCCCGGCGCGTCGCGGCAGGTGCGCCTGCGCCGCACGCGCCCGGGCGCCGACTTCGCCGGCCAGGTGCTGGCCCTCAACACCTCCATGGCCGTTCCCCTGGAGTCCTCCCTCCCACGATGAATCCCGCGCAAGCCTCGCCCTTCACCTTCGATGTCGCCGATGGCTGGTGCTTCGGCTGGTTCCATCCGCCCGCGCAGCCCGGTCGCGACCTGGCCATCGTGATGTGCCCGCCGATCGGCTACGAGGCGATCTGCAGCTATCCGACGTACGTCCAGCTCGCGCGCCACTTCGCCGCGGCAGGCTTCCCCGTGCTGCGCTTCGACCCTCCCGGCACGGGCGATTCGTCGGGCGACGATTCGCAGCCCGCGCGCGTAGAGGCCTGGCTGGCCGGCATCGAGGCCGCGGTGGCGCAGGCGCGCGAGTGCTCGGGCGCCACGCAGGTCGCGCTGTTCGGCCTGCGGCTGGGCGCCACGCTGGCGGTGGAAGCGGCGGCCCGCCTCGGCGGCGTGGACAGCCTGCTGCTGTGGGCTCCCTGCGCCAGCGGCAGGGCTTTGGCGCGCGAGATGCGCGCCAGCGGCACGGAGCTGGAGGACGGCACGCTGCTCGCCTTCGGCCAGCCCTACACGGCGGACACGCTGCAGTCGCTGCAAGCTCTGGACGCCGCGCGCCCCTCGCGGCGTCCGGCCGCGCGCGTGCTGGTCATCGGCCGCGACGACCTGCCCGGCGAAGGCCCGCTGCCGAAAGCGATGCGCGCGCTGGGCGCCGACACTCGCTTCGAGCGCTGGCCCGGCTACGCGGCCATGGTCGGCGAGCCGCGGGAAGGCGTGCTCACGCCCGAGACGCTGGCGTCGCTCACCGGATGGCTGGCCGAATCGCCGGCCGCCGCATTCCGGCACGACGCACCGCGGACCGCCGCGCCGCGACACGATCGCGCGCGCCTCACCGGCGACGTCGTCGAGAGCACGCTGCGCCTGGGTCCGCGCGAGACGCTCTGCGGCGTGCTGGCCGAGCCCGTGGCCGGCTCGGCGCCGCCGGCCCACCGCCAGGTCGGCGTGGTCCTGCTCAACGTGGGCGGCAACTACCGCATCGGCCCGCACCGGTTCTACGTGCATGCCGCGCGCACGATGGCGGCCGCGGGCTACCAGGTGCTGCGGCTGGACCTGGCCGGCATCGGCGACAGCGAGCCGGAGCCGGGCAAGCCCTGGGCCAACCTCTACGACAAGGCCTCGGCGCAGGACGTGCGCGTCGCGCTCGATGCACTGGCCGCGCGCGGCTGCCGCGACTTCGTTCTGATGGGCATCTGCTCGGGCTCCTACGTGGCGTTCCAGACCGCGCTGGTCGAGCCGCGCGTGGGCGGCCTGGTGCTGATGAACTCGCGCCTGCTGGAGTGGACGCCGGGCCAGGCCGGCGACACCTGGCAGAACTCGATGACCCAGTACGCCAAGTCCACCGACTACTACCGCCGCGCGGTATTCCGGCCCGAGGCCTGGCGCAAGCTGGTGCGCGGCGACGTCAACCTGCGCCTGATCGCGGGCCGCTTCCTGGCCCTGGCCGGTGCGCGCCTGCGCCGCGCGCTGGGCCTGGGCGGCGAGGGGCACCAATCGCTGGGGATGAAGATGAAGGGTCTGTGCCGGCGCGGCGTCGACACGCTGATGCTGGTCTCGGACAACGACGACGGCCGCGACTACGTCGAGTTCCACTTCGGCCCCGCCGGCAGCCGCATGCGGGCCCATCGGGGCTTCCGCATGGCCTACGTGCCCGACGCGGACCACACCTTCTCGCGCCCGGGCAACCAGCGTTTCGTGCTCGACGCCCTGGTCCGCCACCTCGACCAGCGGCCCTCTCCCATGGTCCGCGGCACGACCCCCGCGAGTGGTCCTCAGCCGGACGCTATAATCCCACGCTTCGGTCGCCGGAGTAGCTCAGTCGGTAGAGCAGCTCATTCGTAATGAGAAGGTCGGGGGTTCGATTCCTCTCTCCGGCACCACAGACAAAGAGCCCCCCAGCTGTCATGGTTGGGGGGCTTTTCCGTAGCTGGCGCGTAACCGCTTAGAAATTATCGCGGGTAGCCCAGGCGGGCGTTGGTCGTGGACTCGGCCAATTGGCTGCGTTCCAGGTCCCTTACCCCCTTTGCCTTGTAGAGCGGCGGACCCAGCTCGCCGGAGAACATGCTGAGAAACTTCTGGGCAGACGCGCCCATCCTGGCCGCGACCGCATCGACCGCAGCGGCATTGACAATGTGAACTATGGTGTGCGGGGCACCGAGAATAGGGTTTCGCCAGACGAGAACCCCGGTGTCAACCTGCTCAAGGACCAAATTACCGAGCGCTGAAGCTTCCGGTGTCGCCGCCGCGCACACGGACGACACGGCTCCGTAGCAGATCTTGGCCCCTTCGCTAAATGCCTGCTTGACTCCGTAAGCGGCGTACTCAGGAAGATCGAATATGTCCAGCCCTTGGACGGGGGTGTGAGCCACTCGGCTCAAGATCAGCTCGCCAATTCGGGTTGCGACGCGTTGACTGACTCGCGCCTTCGGGGCCAGGTGCTGCAATTCATGCGTTGGCGTACCTGCTGCATCTGACGAAGTTGGGAGGGCTGTGCCGGCTTGCGCTGGAGATTGGAAGCTCACGAGGAGCCAGGGCTGGCTGATCTTCGACGCCACGTCCACTTCGCGCGAGATCGCACTCGAACCGCTTGGCCTGGGCTTCGCTGACGCGGAATGGCCAGCGCTTGACGGCGATCCTCTGGTTCGGAAGGCTCATGAGATCGTCGTGAGTTGCCGAGACATGTTGGTCGCCACCAGTCACGCCATCGCGAGACCACTATTCGCACTAGGCTTCTTGGATGCCCTGCGCTTCAGGCCCAGCATGCCGACAAGCGCGGAGCCGAACAGCCAGGCTGCGGCGGGCAGAGGAACGGCAGAGACAGTTTGCAGCACGAGCCCGAAAGAGGGATTTCTCAGATCGATGCCACCTGGGTAGGCGAAGTGATTAGAAGTTGCGTCCGTGACGTTGGTGAATCCCAAATAGAACCAGTTTCCCGAGCGTGCCATCACATCACCAATTGCAGCTGCGAGCGAGACGGAGTAGTTCGACGCCCCTGCGTTGACACCAGTTATCGAGCCATATTGGGTGCCCGTCTGAAGATCAAGAAAGGAGGAGATGCTGGCCGACGGAGCTGAGCTCACGTCATAGATGTTCAACGTCTGCGGACCAACATCCCCGACGGTATAAATAACCCCGTTCAGCGTGACGCTGACCAGCGTCTCCCCCAGCAGGTCCGGAATGTAGAAGGAAGCGAAGCTGTTGTAGTCCACTCCATTGCCGCTCCCGGTCACGGTATTGCCCTCCGGGCTCCAGCCACCGGACTGACCTTGACTGTTGACCCAGCTATGTCCCGAGCTTCCCAGCCAGTAAGTCGTCGCGTTGCTGGACTGCGCAGCAATCAGCAGTGCCGCGGCGAAACAGGTGCGTATGAGTTTCTGCGTGGCTGAGAACATGTGGAGCCCCCTTGAAATAGGTGCGGGCAACGCGCAAGGTTGTGGAGCGGTCAAGTTGGTTCGTGCAGCGTAGTACGGGCAGGTCCAAGTCAGAAATGGGCCGGAAGTGCCAATCCGTCCCCCTCGCTAAGCAAGTAGCGTCGTCGGCGTCGGCGCTCGTACGACTCGTTGTCCCACCCCGGCGCCCGCTTCGAGAGACTGTCGCCTGAACGTCTCGCTGTGCCCGTCGAGTTCCAATGGGTGTCCCGTGCTCCGAGCTGCAGAAAAAAAGAGGTGGCAGGAGGTGCGCAGCTGGCGTAATTAAGTAAGAGGCTTGAGCCTTTGGGCTCATTGCTGCGGGGAAACCAGCCTGTTACGGTCGGGCTTGGCACCACCCATGCAGCAGCTTCCTCCCGAGTTTCCGGGTTCTCTCTTTATGCTCGTCGTCGGCGGAGGCGCCGCTCTCGCCATCATCGGCCTGCGGCGCGCCGCAAGGCTTGGCCTAGGCACCCCGGCCCCGACGCGCAACTACATCCCTCAGATTGATGGCCTGCGCGGCTGCCTGGCTTTCTGCGTGATGGCATACCACTTCGCGCTCTGGTACCTGCAGATCGCTTTCGGAGTTGGATGGGATGTGCCGGAGGATCCGCTGCTTGCATCTCTCGGTCCCGGCGCGGTCAATCTGTTCTTCATGGTCACGGGCTTAGTTTTCTACGATCACGTTCTCAAGGGCGCCAGCGGCATCCGTTGGACCGCATTCGCAATAGGTAGGGTGTGCCGGATCTTGCCGATGGTCGCGGCGAGCACCGCTCTTGTTGCGCTCATGAGCCTGATCTTGGTGGGGTGCACCCCGCGCGCTCCGCTCGTCGACACGGCGATCTCTGCCCTGGTCTGGTTGACCTGCTGGGATCAACCCGCGCTTTTCGGCTACGAACGTAGCGCAGCCCTGAATGCAGGGGTGCTCTGGTCGTTGAGATTCGAATGGGCGTTCTACCTCGCCGTCCTGCCGGCCGCGGCGCTCTTGCGGGATCTGGTTCGCAGGGTCGGCGCGCCCACCGTCACAGTACCCCTCGTGCTATTGATTGTCGCCCTGGCCGGCCGGCCTTGGCGATCCTCAGTCCCCCTGTTCCTGTATCTGCACCTGTTCGCGATCGGCATGCTGGCGGCTGAGCTGATGCAGAGGCCCAATCTGGCACGCGTGGCAGCAACCCACGCTGGCTCTGCCCTCGCCCTCGCCTGCCTTGCTGTGGGCGCGTTCTTTCCGGGACCGGGCAGGATGGTGCTTCATTCCGTCGCTTTTATCCTGATTGCTTGCGGCGCTGACATCTTCGGTCTGCTCCGATCGACGGGCGCTCGCCTGCTTGGCGACGCCTCCTTCTCGCTCTACCTGCTTCACGGTATCGTGCTGGCCTGTGCGTTCGAAACAGGCCTTCTCGTTGGACTGGAGTCCAATTGGCTTCTCCTCGCCTTTCCGTGTTTGGCGTTGACGGCCGTGGCCGCATCGACGGTCACATATAGGCTCGTGGAGCGGCCTGCAATCGAGTTCGGCAAGCGTCTGACGCCTCGAATGAGGACCGATAACAGACGCGCTGCAATCTACGTCCAGCGCTAATGACCAACGGGCGGCGCAGTCAACGGACTGCGTGAAGATCAAGATGCTGGGTCCCGCAGCGGTTGGTTGACAGGCACTCTTGAGGTTTGCCAGCGCAGCGCGGTTTCCCTCATGCCCGCCCTCCAGTTCGCCTGTGAGGGTGCGGGCGCTCAGCGCTTGGGCGAAATCGGTAGGTCCGGCGCAGCTTCCACCTGCCGGAGCAGCATGAGACGGTCGCCCTTCTCATCCGTTGCGCGCAAGCGCTGCATGCCGACAACGATGATCTGACCGTCGATCTGGATGTGGGCATCGTCACTGCCCCTCCAAGGAGGGCTTCGGTCTTTCTGCAAATCATGCCGAATTGATGTTGTCGCCGCCGCGCAGCATTCGCCATGCAAGGACCGTCGCAACGCCCAGCCCGGCTCCCACCGCATCCACTAGCACATCTGCCATCAACGGACTACGGCCCGGCACGAACAGCTGCAACGTTTCGGTGAGTACTCCGATCGCAGCGCTGAAAAGCAAGGCCGAAGAGACCCGGATCCGGCCAGTGCACACGATTGCACAGCAAAGGACACCGAAGCCGCAGAGGTGCCCAAGCTTGTCCGCGCGGAAAAGGGGCGTGAACGGACTCAGGATCTCGTCCTTCTGGACGCTTGGCATCAGCGTCGCCCAGAAGATCAGCCCCAGTGACAGGGCGGCGACAGCCCAGGCCAGCGTCTCGCGGGGCGGCGAGACCGCGCCTGGTCGCGCGTGGATTGAGGCTGATTTGGCTGCGAACGCTATCGCAATCACAAGCCGGGTTGTCACCGCTTTCGTCAAGCGCGCTTCATGCGGCCAGCGTCGCGCAACTCGGCAACCCGCCCGTAGCTGTCTTCCATCCGTACGATGTCGTCCTCGCCCAGATAGCTTCCGGACTGGACCTCGATCATTTCGAGAGCTGTCTTGCCGGGGTTGCGCAGACGATGGACGACACCCAGAGGAATGTACGTGGATTCGTTTTCGGTGACGAGGAACGTCTCATCCCCCCTCATCACCTCCGCCGTCCCGCGCACGACGACCCAGTGCTCGGACCGGTGAAAGTGCTTCTGGAGACTGATGGACGCGGAAGGCTTCACGACGATCCGCTTGACCTGGAATCTGGGACCGCTGTCCACGCAGTCGTAGCTGCCCCAGGGCCTCATGACTTTGCGGTGGTCTACGGCCTCGCCGAAACCGCGTCGCTGCAGTTCATCGACAACGGTCTTCACGTCCTCCGACGTACCCCGGCGGGTGACGAGCACCGCATCCGGCGTGTCGATGATGATCAAGTCGTCAATCCCCAGAGCAACCACGCAGCGGTGCGGGGCATGAACGAAATTGTTGCGTGCATTGATTGCGACGCCCTGCCCCTCCAACCGGTTCCCGGCTTCGTCTGGAGGACACATGTCCGCCACGGCGTTCCAACTGCCGACGTCGCTCCACAACCCCGCGAATGGAAAGACTGAGATGCCGGGCTGACGCTCCATCACGGCGTAGTCGATGCTCTCGCTTCGGCACGCGTGCAACGGCTCAGCGGCTGGGCGAACGAAGTCGCCATCCTGCGCGGCGCCGGTCATGGCGTCTTGGCAACTCGCCACGATGTCCGGTGCATGCTGCTGAAGCGCCTTCAGCAGGACGCTCGCTCGGCACAAGTAGATGCCTGCATTCCACAGGAAGTTGCCGTGCAGCAGCAGCTCCTGTGCACGCGCGCTGTCAGGCTTTTCGATGAACCGCTCGACTGTGAAGCCGCCGTCCGTTGCCCGCGCCGGACCTTTCTCGATGTATCCGTAACCGGTACTGGGGAACGTTGGAAGCACGCCGAAGGTGACGATCCCGCCCGCTTGGGCGCAATCGTGGGCGCCGCGGATCATTGCGGCAAAAGCGGCAACGTCCGGGATATGGTGGTCTGCCGGACAGAACAGCATCACGGGGTCGGCACTCCGTGCGTGCAGCGCAGCCAGCGCCATGGCCGCGGCCGTGTTGCGCGCGACGGACTCCAGCAGGACGGTGCCGCGGGCGCCCGCGGCACCGATGGCCTCGCGCAGCAGGAACCGGTGCTCCTCCGCGCCCACGCAGACGACGCCCTGAGCACGATCCGCAAGGGGAAGCACCCGTTCCAGGGTCAGCTCCAGCAGGCTCTTGCCGCCCACCATCGGCACGAACTGCTTGGGCAGCGACTTGCGGGACACGGGCCACAGCCGCGTGCCCGAGCCGCCACACAGGATCACGGGGAGAACGGTGGTCGACTGCGTGGGCATGGGACGGGTCGGGAGTGGGATGGCTGGAGAGATTAGACGAGGGGACGAGGGGTGTCGTTAGTTCCTTGGAACCAATGGCAGGCCGGGACAACGCATCACGCAGATGAATGATGGATTCCGGTCCGCCACCAAGCTCCAATCCCAGCATGCTTGGTCCATCCACCACCGACCGGAGACAGCCATGAGCAATGTGGTTTTGTCGCTGGCGGTCGCTGCCGGCGCCGTCGTTGCCATGCCGCTCCTTGCGGTGCTCCTGCTCGCACGCGAGTCCCGCCGGGGCGCGCTTCTGGCCGAAGATGCTCGGGTTTTCGGGCTGGGTGAACAGCCGGCGGGCGGACGGGCAAGACCAGATGACGGAAATCACGGCGCGCGGAGGGCCGCATCCACTCTGTCTCTTGCTGAACGCAAGGCCGACGTGGACGGGTGATTGCGAGAAAAGGACTGCAGTGCGCAGGCCCTCCCCCCAAGTCCCTGATGCTCACTGGGAAGTCAAAACGATGAAAGTTGTCGCCAACGCCTTCGACCGACTTTGGGCCGATTGCCAGGACGAAGTGATGGCCGCGGCGGCCGCCGTCGGCGCCAGTGGTTGGTGGATCCTCGGGCCCCAGGTCGCGGGCTTCGAGAAGGACCTGGCGAGCGCCTGTGGCTTGCCGCATGCGGTGGGCTGCGCCAACGGCATGGATGCCATCGAGATCGCGCTACGCGCCGCGGGCATCGCGCCAGGCAGCAAGGTGCTGACCACCCCGCTCAGCGCCTTTGCCACGGCGCTGGCGATCCTGCGCGCCGGCGCGGAACCGGTCTTCGCGGATGTCGACGAGCACGGCCTGATGGATCCGCGGGCGGCCCAGGCCGCATTGGCCGCCCACCCCGACATCGCCGCGGTCGTGCCAGTCCACCTGTACGGCCACCTGGCGGACACGCCGCGGCTGGCGGAACTCGCACGCAACGCAGGAGCCGTCCTCATCGAGGATGCGGCGCAGGCGATCGGCGCCACGCGCGGCGGCGTAAGGGTCGGGCAGCACGGCCTCGCGACCTGCCTGAGTTTCTATCCGACCAAGAACCTCGGCGCGATGGGGGACGGGGGCGCCCTGCTCACCGCCGACGAAGCCATCGGCCGACGCGCGAAGATGCTGCGCAACTACGGGCAGGGCGAGAAGTACATCCACATCGAAATGGGCTTGAACAGCCGGCTCGACGAAATGCATGCGGCGGTGCTGAAGGCCGCCTTCCTGCCGAAGCTTGCCGGCTGGACCGCGCGGCGCCGCACGATCGCCCGCCGCTATCTGGACGGCATCAAGAACGGACACGTGGTGTGCGTCGCTGGGCCCGACACGGCGGGGTCGGTGTGGCACCTCTTCCCGATCCTCGTCGCCCCGCAGCGCCGGGGGGCCTTCACCGCCTACCTCGAGTCCCGGGGCATCCAGGCCAACCTGCACTACCCGGTCGTCATTCCGGACCAGGAGGCCATCACCCGGCGCGGCCCCGCGCGGGTGCACGGTGCGCTCGACCGGGCGCGCATGTTCGCCAGCAGCGAGGTGTCCCTGCCCATCCATCCGTACCTGGAAGACGGCGAGGTCGAGCACGTCATCGAAGCGGTCAACGGATGGGCGGGATGAAGCTGTCGCTGGTCATCCCTGTCTACAAGAACGAGCAGAACATCCCGAGCCTGATCGCCGCGATCGAGGGCATCCGCGCCCAGGTGCAGGAATTCGAGGCCGTCTTCGTCGTCGACGGAAGTCCCGACCGCTCGCTGCTCGAGCTGCGCACCCGGTTGCCGGCCGCGGCCTTCGAGTCGCGGCTGGTCGCGCTCTCGCGCAACTTCGGCGCGTTCGCCGCCATCCGAGCCGGGCTGGCGGAAGCCACGGGCCAGGTGTTCGCGGTGATGGCAGCGGACCTGCAGGAGCCGCCCGAGCTGGTCATCGGCATGTACCAGGCGCTCGCCGGAGGCGACTACGACGTCGCCTACGGCGTCCGCGAGAAGCGAGAGGACGGGATCCTGTCCTCGTTCCTCTCCAACCTGTACTGGGCTTCGTACCGGCGGATCGTGTCGCCGGAGATTCCCTCCGGCGGCGTGGACATCTTCGGCTGCAACGACGCCGTCCGCCGACACGTGCTGGCCCTGAACGAGCGCAACAGCTCGCTGGTCGGCCTGCTGTTCTGGATCGGATTCCGCCGCATCGGCATCCCGTACGCGCGTGCGAAGCGCGAGATCGGCAAGAGCGCATGGACTTTCAGCAAGAAGTGGAAGTACATGCAGGACAGCGTCTTCAGCTTCTCCGACCTGCCGATCAGCGTGCTGCTGACGGTGGGGCTGCTGGGCGTGGTGTTCAGCACCATGTTCGGCCTCGTCGTGCTGGCATCCGCGCTGCTCGGGCACATCGACGTCCCGGGTTATGCGGCCACGATCATCGTGATCCTGTTCTTCGGCATGGTCCAGCTGCTGTCGATCGGCGTCATCGGCATCTACATCTGGCGGATCTTCGAGAACACCAAGGGGCGGCCGCTCCACATCGTCATGACAGCCGAGGACTTCGGAGGTGGGAACGCATGAGCAAGGCGCAGTACTTCCGCCACGATGCGGCGATCGTCGAGAGCGACCGGGTGGGGCCGGGCACGAGGATCTGGGCTTTCGCGCACGTGCTGCCCGGCGCCACCATCGGCGCCGACTGCAACATCTGCGATCACGTGTTCATCGAGGGCGGCGTCACCGTCGGCGACCGGGTCACGGTCAAGTGCGGCGTGCAGCTCTGGGATGGCTGCGACATCGGCAACGATGTCTTCATCGGCCCGAACGCGACCTTCAGCAACGACCGCTGGCCCCGCAGCCGCGCCTGGCTGGACAAGCACCCCCGGACGGTCGTGCAGGACGGCGCCTCCATCGGCGCCAACGCCACCATCCTTCCCGGCATCACCATCGGCCAGAAGGCCATGGTGGGCGCGGGCGCGGTGGTGACGCGGTCCGTTCCACCGCACGCGGTCGTCGTGGGCAACCCAGCGCGCATCGTGCGCTACGCCACCGATTCCGCCACCTCGGCGGCGAAACCCGCCGCGGCGGAGAGCGGGCTGCAGCCCGCGCTGCTCGAGGGGGTGGGCTTCGACCGCTTCCCGATCGTGCGCGACCTGCGCGGGAACCTGATCGCACGCCAGGTCGGGCGCGGGATTCCATTCGTGCCACGCCGCTACTTCCTGGTGTTCGACGTGCCGTCCAAGGAGGTCCGTGGCGAGCACGCGCACCGGGAATGCCACCAGCTTCTCGTCTGCCTGAACGGCACCGTCCACTGCGTGGTCGACGACGGTGAAAAGCGGCAGGAGTTCGTGCTCGACTCGCCGGAGAAGGCGCTGCACATTCCGCCCATGATCTGGGGAACGCAATACAAGTACTCCAAGGACAGCGTGCTGCTGGTCCTGGCGTCGCACGAGTACGAGGCCGGCGACTACATCCGCGAGTACGACGCCTTCTGCGCGCTCAAGAACGGCCGCAAGTGACTGCAGGCGCACGTCGGACGGCTGTGGCGGCATGGGGCCTGGCCATGGCCTGCCTGGGCACCCTGTACACCACCCTGCCCGCCTCGCCGGACCACGCGCTGTTCGACTACATCGCGTGGTCGCACCTGCAGGGCGCGCCGTACTACGCCGGTGTCGCCGAACAGAACTGGCCCGGCCAGATCCTGCTGCACGAACTGGCCATCCGGCTCTTCGGCGTCCACTTCTGGACGTTCCGCCTGTTCGACTTCCTTCTGCTCCTCGGCATCACCGCGGCCGGTGCCGCGATGCTGCGCCGGCTCGGCTACGGCACGGCGGCCGCGGTCTTCGCGCTGCTGTATCCAGCGGTCTACGTCTGTGCCAACGCGTGGACGGCCGGCCAGCGTGACATCGTGGCCGCCGGGCTGCTGCTGGTCGCCGCCAGCCGCGTTTGCGTCGACCCACGGCAGACCCCGCAACGGGCGGCGCTTCCACTCAACCGCCTTGTCTCCGGGGCGGTCATTGGCTACGCGTTCCTGATCCGGCCGACTTTCCTCAGCTACCTGCCGATCCTGATGCTGGCCGACGGCGTCGGCGTGCGGTCTGCGGCCGGCTGGACCCGGGAAATCGCCAAGCGCTGGGCCTGGACGTTGCTCGGATTCGGGGCTGTCGTCGCGGTGGTGCTGGCGGCCGGCTGGGCCGCTGGCAGCCTCCGCGCATTCCACGAACAGGCCATCCTCTTCAATCTTCAGGCGTACCCGAACAGCACCACGTATCCGGACCTTGCCGCCAAGGCGCTGCGCATCCTCGGCTCCTCGTGGCACTGGCTGACGGCCTTCGCCCTGCTGGGGGCGGTCCTGTGGGTGGCGCGCTCGCGGGAGAGGCGCCCGCAGATGCTGGTTCTCGGCCTGGCCGTCACGATCCTCGTGTCGTACTTCTTCCAGCGCAAGGGGTTCGGCTACCACCTGGAGGCGCTGATCCTGCCCCTTGCCGTGCTGGGCGCCATCGCCGTGGAGATGCTGCGCCAGGCAGGGAGCATCCCGCGTCGTGGCTTCGCGGCCACCGGTTTGCGCGCAGCGATGGCCTCGGTCGTCCTCGTCATGGCGCTCGGTAGCGTCAAGAAGCTCACCAGCTACGAGCCGACCGTGCGCGCCCTGGCAGCAGGTCAGCACAAGCCATTGGACGGTGAGACGGACGCGGTCTCATGGGAGCAGACCTTCCAGGTGGTCGACATGATCCGCAGGAACAGCCGCGCTGACGAGCCGATGCTGCAATGGGGACGCAACTACGCCATCGCGTTCCTGAGCGAGCGCACGTCGAGCACCCGCTTCGTGGTGACGCCGGCGCTGGACCTGCTGGGCCCGCAATTTCGAGGCACGGCGGCCTGGCTGGAAGAATTCGATCGCAGCCTCACGGGGGCACGGCCGCGGTTCGTGCTCATCGAGCGCTCCGAGTTGCGTGGCACGTTGCCGCCCTACGCGCCGAAGGATGGCGCTTCCGAGGCGCTGAAGATCGTGGTCCGGCACCTGGACGGCTACACGCCGGTGCACCAGGCAGGTCCCATCATCCTCTTGCGGCGTCCTTGACATGGGAGGAGTGAGCGCATTCAGGCGACTGGGCTGGCTTGCCACGAAGTTCGGCATGGTCGGCATTGCCTCGTCGGGGGTCTACTTCCTGTGCCTCTTCCTGCTGAGGCCGGTGGTGACCAGCACCATCGCCTTGACGGCCACCAGCTACGTCGTGAGCGCCGTCTTCAACTTCCTGGCGCAGAGCAGCTTCACCTTCCGCGTGAATGCGAGCCAGTCGTCGTTGGCGCGGTTCGTGGCGATGCATGGGATGTGCCTGGTGACCAACTCGGCGCTGATGCACCTGGCGGTGGATGTGCTTGGGCAGGGCCTGTTCCTGTCGCAGGTCGCGGTGTCGCTGTTCGTGGCGATGCTGTCGTTCCTGCTGGCATCCCTGTGGGTGTTCCGGCAGCCGTAGACGGCGTCATCGAACGAAACGGCCTACGCAAGCCTGGCGTGCACGCGCACCGAGTCGTATTTCCTGTCCTTGCTCGCGAAGGCGGTTCGCAGGAGCATGGCCCACGTTTCGACCGCACTGGGCCGAGGCCGTTCCAGTAGCGCCGCGATGCGGTTCTGCTCGTGGATCCAGCCAGGCTGGTATTGCCGGCAGAAACCCACGTGGATCGTGCGCTCCACCTCGAATCCGCTGCGATGAAGAAGCCTGATGAGCGACGCGGGCGTGAAGAAATGAAGGTGGCGTGGAACGTCTGACCAGAGCCAGGACTCGCGGAATCGCCAGAAACCCAGGGCGGCGTTGTTCGGGACCTCCAGGATCAAGCGGCCGCTCTTTGCGAGAACCTTCCTGACATTGGCCAAAGCGGCTTGCGGGTCGACGCAGTGCTCGAGCACGTGCGAGAGGAGGACCGTTTCATACGAGCGTGAGAGAACTTCATCGGGCAATGACTCCGCCGTCCCTGGCACGACACGTCCGTGCTTGGACGCCTCGCGTCGCGCCGCCTCGTCCGGCTCCACGCCGATCGCGGTGAAGCCACGGGCAGCAAACGCGGCCAGGTTGGCTCCGCCTCCGCAGCCGACATCCAGCAAGGATGTTCCATGGCCCTCTTCAGGCGACAGAGGACGACCGCGATCCGCTCTCCACGCCAGATGAACCCTCGCGCGCTCCAGGAAGCGACGCGGTTCGAGCCCTTCCGAGCTTTCTCCGTGGGTGTAGTAGGGAATGTCGTAGAAGGAACCGACTTCGCCCGGAGTGAACTGCCCCAGCACACGGCCGTAATGACAGTCCCCGCACCAACCGACGGAGTAGTGCGCCAGATCATGCGGACGTCGGTAGTCCCTGGTCCGGAACAACTCCACCAGCTCGATTGCACACAGCGGACAACGCATTGTCTTTCCCATGGCGATGCTCATAGCACCTTGGCGGATTGCGGGACGCCACTTTGCGCGGAAAGCCAACTGTCGATCAGGCGGTCGATGGCTGCTTCGTAGCCTTTGGCGGGGTCGAAAAACTGTCCGGCAAGGGCGACACAGGCGTCGCGCTTCGCCTCGTAGGCCTCGCGTGACAACGCGAGTTGTTCGAGGGCACGGACGAAACTCCCCCGGTCCTCCGGCACCGCCTCCGCGATCGCCGGACCGAGGACGGGCAGCGCGTTGCTCACCCGGCTGGTGACGAGCGGCCTCTGGCAAATCACGGCCTCCGCGCAGGACAGCGGCATCCCCTCGCCGAAGTCGCCCCGGGTCGGGACGATGAACGCGTGGGACTCCGCGTAGATGCGCAGCAGCCTGGGACGATTCAGGCGGCCGTGCAGCGTGATGACGCGCCCGAGATCCTGGCCGGCCACCACGCCGCGCAGGAGATCCATCGCGGTACCGTCGCCGCACACATCCCAGCGAAAGAGACCCGGATGGCTGCGCTCCAGTTCGGCTGCGAACACGGGGATGTCCAAAGCGCCCTTGCTCACTTCGACGCGCCCGCTGAAGACGACCCGGAACGGACGCTGTGACCAGTCCGCGGCCGCACGTGGAAACCCCTCGCGTTCGAATTGCCCGCGCCATTCGAAAAAAGGCAGGTCAGGACGGCCGATCTGCCGGACCTGGCGCTCGCATTCAGGAGAGCAACCGGCGGCCGCCACGACATGACGCCGGAAGAACCAGGCATCCAGACGACGGATGTGAGGCCAGACACCGCGCTGGGGCTGGAAACCTTCCACCCAGAGCACATTGTGGAAGTTGATGGCGACCGGAATACCCAGGGCGCGGAATGCGAAGAGCGCGAAGTAGTGCGTCGTTCCGGAGTCGACCAGCGCCAGATCGGCGCCAAACCGGCGCGCGCGCCAGGCAAGCTGCACGGCGTAGGCGATGGAGCCCAAGTGGTATTTCCAGCCGCCACCTCCGTCGAGCGGCCTGGGGCCCTGCAGCATCCGGATGCGGCCGTCTTCCTGCTGGTCCGGCCGCGTGTGGTGGGAGACACCCATCAGCTCGATGCCGCGGCTGCGGCAAAGGTGCACCAGCTGCTCCGAGAACGGAATGCTGGTTTCGGATTCCAGGCGCTGTCCGGTCTCGCCACGGCGGCGGGCGCCCACGATGTCTCCCGGTCCGAGGGTGGCAAAAAGCTTCATGATCTCCAGCGCCTGACAGATGGAACAGCTCTGCGGATTCTGCAGTGGCTGGAGTCAGGTCTCGTCATGCGTTTGCACGATGGCCCACGCGAAAGCCAGTCTGTACAAAGCCGCCGGTGGGAGACTCTCCAGCCGCATGACAACGCCCTTCTGGAACGCATTCGACCGCGTCTACGTGATCAACTTGCCTTCCCGGGCGGATCGTCGCGAGGAGATGGACGAGCAACTGCGGCGCGTAGGCCTGGCGCTGGATGCGCCCCGCGTCCGCTTGTTCCCGGCCGTCCGGCCTGCGGACGCCGGCCCTTTTTCGAGCATCGGTGCGCGCGGATGCTTCATGAGCCATCTCGCCGTGCTGCGCGAGGCGCAGTCGAGACAGGAGCAGACGATTCTCGTGCTCGAAGACGACGCCAACTTTGCGCGTGACTTCGAGCGTTTTGCGGCACCGGTTGCCGATCAATTGGCCGCCACCGAATGGGCCATCTTCTACGGAGGCCCTCCCGGGCTGAAGGGTTCCGGGTCTGGTGCGTGCGAGGCCGTACCCGCCTCCACCGGGATCGAAACCACCCATTGCGTCGGGTTCCGGGGAGCATCGCTGATGGTGCAACTGGCCCAGTACCTGGAACGCCAGCTGCAGCGGCGCCCCGGTGACCCGGCAGGTGGGCCGATGCACGTCGATGGCTCGTACAGCTGGTTCCGGCGCGAGCGGCCGGAGTTCGTCACGCTGGCGGCGTCGCCGCCCATTGCCTACCAGCGCTCGTCCCGTTCCGACATCTATTCAGGGCGGCTCGACAGGCTGTGGGGAGCTGCTCCGGTCCTTGCGGCTGCGCGCAAGCTGCGCAACCGCTTCGAGTGATGGTGGCGGCGCTGCTGCTGCACACCGGTGCAGCCGAGGAGAGCCATCCCTGGGTGTTGGGTGACCCTCGCGTACGCGCGGCCTGCGAGTGGCGGCATGCCGCCGTGCGGGCCGAAGGCTCACTGGCCCGCGTCGTTGCAGGATGGCGCGGAGCAGGCGACCTGCGCGACGGAGTTCTCGTCACCACCGAGTACTTCGTTGCCCTGGGCGCCAACCTGCGCCTGCGCTTGTCGCGCTCACCTGTTCGCCACGTGGTCTGGGGACTGAATCAAAGCAGGCGGGTCCTCGATCTTCCAGGGACTCGCCACTTGGCCTCGTGGCTGTTCCGCCGATCGGACACGCTGGTCGTCCATTCGCGGCAGGAGGCGCTTCTGTTCTCCAGGCTCCACGCGCTGGATGAGCAGAAATTCCGCTTCGTTCGCTGGGGATTCGACCTGCCACCCCGCTCTGCGCGAACGTTCGCACCCACCGGCCAACCGTACGTCTGCCTGATCGGCCGCAACAACCGCGACATCCGGACCTTCGTCCGGGGGTTGGCGGGGACCGGGCTGCAAGGGGTCGTGATCACCTCCGGCCTTGCCGGCGAACTGCGCGAGGAGATCGCGCGCCGGCCGGACATCCAGTTGCATGAAGACCTTCCGATGGGAGATTGCCTCGCCTGCATCGAGGGGGCCATGGCCAACGTCGTGCTCGTCAACGACGATTCACGCGGTGCGGGACACATCACCATGGTGGCCGCGATGCTCATGGGCAAGGCCCAGATCATCAGCCGTGCAGCGGTCACCCTCGACTACTTCGACGACGGTCGCACGGCGCTTGGCGTGCCGATCGGGGGCGAGGCGGAATACCGGTTTGCCCTCGAGCGTTTGCGGGACGATGAGGGGCTTCGTGCGAGCCTCGGACGCAATGCGAAGGCATTCGCCGAAACGCATCTCACCCACGGAGCAGTGGTGAACGGGTTTCTTGCAGTCCTGGAAGAAGCATCGGAACCCCGTCCCTGCCAAGCTGTCGGCGCTGCGACTTCCCACGTTGGGACGCCATCCGGAATCAGCAAGACCCCCTGACGGGGTTTTCTCGCGCGCGAATCCGGGTGCCGTCGGCCCCGGTCATGCCAGGGCGCGGGCGGCCGCGCCTGCCGCCATGCCGAGGAAGACGAAAGGCAAGGGCATCAGTTCGCGCCGCACGTCCAGCACGCCTAGCCTGCGCTGGATGACGACGACGCTCACGAGCGGTCCGGCCACGAAGCTGAGGGCCACCGCGCCGACCACGCCCGGGATGCCGAGAACCTGCAGTCCCACGAAGATCCCGACCACGAGCAGCAGCAGCCGGCTCACCTTCTCGTACAGCAGCAGACTGGTCCGGCCAAGGGCCTGGAACAGCTCGCCGAGCACCGCAAAGCGGATTCCCAGCAGGGACAAGGCCAGGATGCGCAGGTACTGGCCGGCGTCGGCGTACCGGTCGTCATACAGGATCTTGATCAGCAGATCGCCCGCGACGGCCAGCAGGCCCGCGAGGACCAGGCAGAACGCGTCGATAGGCAGGCGAAGCCGGTAATAGAGGCTGCCGACACGCTGCGGATCCTGCCGGTGAACCGAACTCAGCGCGGGAAGCGCGACGCGATGCGAGACCTGCAGGACCAGGTCGTGCAAGGCCATGATGAGCGTGAGTGCAATGGCGTAGAGGCCGAACTCGCGCGGGCCCAAGGCTGCACCCAACACGAGTTTGTCGACATTGGTGATCACGAAGGTGAGCCCGGACGAGGCGAAGATCCAGACGCCAAACGATTGCACCTCTGTCAGGGAGGCCCGGTCCAGGCGGGGGCGGTTGCGAGCGCCTTCGGTGAGGAATTGGCCGACGATCAGCCTGCACACGGCGATGCTCAGGTTGCCGGCAATCAGCGCCGCCACCGAAGGGTGCACGGAAGCCCACGCCACCATGACGGCCAGGCACACGATCTGGCAAGCGAACTCGACGCCGACAACCCTGCCGACCTGCATGCGGCGCGTCGCCAGATGAAACTTGGTCGAGACAAACCCGTTGAGGAGAACCTGCAGCGAAAGGCCGGCGATGATCCAGGGCAGCTCGGTGCGGGCGTAAGTGTTGCCGCAGGGCACCCAGCCGCTGGATTGCGCGATGCTCAGCGCACCGGCAGCGCCAAGAACGAGCGCGGCGACGCCGAGCCCATGGAGGATCTGGACGGTCCAGACGGTATCCAGGAAGGCCTGGTTCTCGCCGTTCGGGCTGCGTACGATCACTTGCTGCAGGCCGAAGTCCGACAGCATCACGATGCCGACGATCAAGACGCTTGCCAGCGCCATCAACCCGAACGCCTCGGGTGCCAGCAATCGCGTCAGCACCAGGTTGCCCGCGAGTCGCAGGACATTGGACGCCACCTGGCCCGCGACGATCAGGGACCCCGCGCGCAGCAGCCCTTTCCTGGTCGGCCCAGCCTGGGAATCCGCGAGCATCAGTCGGCCCGGCGATTCGCGGCGCCAGCCGCGGTGGATTCCATCTGCAATGCCTTGTCAGGACGGCGATGAAAAGAAGAACACGCGTGATTTCTGCAGGCCTGGCGCACGAGTGAATGATAGCGTCGTAGCCCGCCGGCGCCGCCTCATTTGCGCTGGTGGCGATCGCCGCGATCGAACTACCTGCAGTCCGTCGGCGCCGGCCGGGACTGCGCCACGCGCCGGATCGCCTTGAATTTGGGCGTGTCCAGATTCTCCGGGTCGTCAGTGAGCCCCCAGAAACCATACTGGCCATTCGCGCTCGCGAGGTTGTAGTACATGAACAGCTCGTTGCCGCAGCCGTACCACTGCATCAGCAGCCGCTCGACGAACGTTCCCAGCCGCTCGTCCGCGTTCGCGGCTGACTTGGCAGCCATGTTGCGCATGCCTTGCAGCAAGTCGGGGCCACCCTCATAGGCCAGGCTGCGCAGGCCGTAGTAGTCGGCCAGCGCTTTCTGCGTCGCCCCGGTCCGATCGCCGCCCGTGTAGGCCGCACCTTTCATGAAAGGATGCCACCCCACGCCGGCAGCCATGAAGGGGAGCGTGTCCCGCTCCAGGGATCGCTTCAGGGAATCGAGCACGTGGGTCGGCAGGAGACCTGGTGCATCCATGAGACCTTGCTCGGTGGAGAAGTAGGGCGCGCCAACGGTGCCATACAGGAAGGACGATGGCTTGCCGCGGTACCGCGCGATGTTCTTGAGCATCTGTTCCGCGACGGCGCGGTTCGCGTACTGGCTGGCGAGCACGATCCGGAAGCGCTTGTTCATCGCTTCATGGCCGAAGACGCCGGCGAAGATCTCGCTGATCCGGACCGTGCGCTTCCCGGTCCTGAAATGGCCCGCCCATGTCGGATCGCAGCGTCCCGTGCGCGCCTCGAAGGCAGCGCGGCTGCACGTCTCGCCGGCTGTCAGTGTCAGGTCGCCCGCGAGCGCCTCCTCGACGGCAGCCCTCTCGTTCGCCCGGGCCTGCGCGAACATGGGGTTCCAGAGCTCATTGCTGTATTCCACATAAGCCACGCGCGCCGGGTCCAGGGTCGACTTCAGGAGATGCGCAAGCGATTCGACGTACGCGTCCGAAGCATGACCCGGCACGTTGATCCAGATGTCCTTGCCGGTCTGGTTGGCGATCTCCACCGCGTGCTCCCACGCCATGCCCTTCTCACCAGCCTGGCTGGCGGATTCGCGCCGTGTGCGGTCATCCCAGGAGGACACCGGATTGTTGTTGGTCGACAACGGATCCATCAGCCGGAGAACGCTGAAGGGTTCGATGGCACGAAGGAACGCGGACGTGAACGTCTCGCCAGGCTGATGGCCGGGCGGATACAGCCGCACATCCCGCACTCCGCCACGGGTCTGGGTGAAGGCCAGCATCAGCTGCGTTGCCGTTGCGCCGACTACCACCTTCGCCGTGGAGAAGTTCGTCCCGGGGTCGTAGCGCAGGTCCTGGACGGCGACTCCGCTCGTGGCCACGGGATTGACATTGGCCTTTCCGCGGAAAGACAGGGCATACGCGCCCGCCTTCATGTAGCGCACCGCGCGTGGAAGCGCGGGCTCGCCGGGTAGGACGCGCACGACCACCCCCGCGTCCTGGGTCGGCCAGCCGTCGGCGTCCACGCCGACGCTGTGGACCCAAGGGGATTGGGGCAAGCCCCAGGCGCGAGATGCCTTCATCAAATCGGCGAACACCGGCATCCGAGCCCAGTCGTTGACTCCCTCCAGGTTGACGCCCAGGCGTGGGCTGGCGGGGTTGCTCCCAGTCGCAAAAGCAGTCCCCGCGAAGCCGGCGGCTGCGAAGACACCTGCCGCCGCGATCGAGCGCAGGCTTGCTGCCCGACGCCCGACGCGATACGGCACCTGGTGCGCAAGGGACGGCTTAGTGGATTGATCGCCTTGCATCTGGGCTTTCGGGCTTCCCGCCAGCGGCGCGTTGCACGGAGTAGAGATCATCTTTTCGATCCGGTGTTCAGGCCTCGAAGTGCAACTGTCGGAGGTTCGACACCGCAGTTAAGATGCAAGGCCAGAATGGTTGATGCTCCGCGATGACCCCATGTCAGAGGCTTACCGCTCGCTCATCGTCATCATCGCCGGGTCCCTTTTCGCATTCTGGTGGCAGCGAAGCACCCTAAGTCCGCTGTTCCAGCCCGCGCAGTACACGCTGTTCAGGAATCTGTGGATCGGCCTGTCGGCGGTCGCTTTCGCATCGGGTAATTTCTGGGTCTTCGTCGCCGGCACCTTGCTGGCCTTCATGGTCGTCGGCGGCCGGATGAAGTGGCCGGCATCGATCTTTCCGGGGTTGATGCTTTGCCTGCCGGCGGAGGGCCTCGCGATCCCTGGTTTCGGCCTGGTCAACTTCCTGTTCACGTTGAGCGTGCCGCGGCTCTTCGCGCTGCTGCTTCTTGCACCGGCAGCGGTGTCGCTCCTCCGCTCCCATGCAAGAGTGACCCAGGTTCGCTGGCCGGACCGCTTGTTCGCCTGCCACGTCGTCCTGCAACTTGCACTGACGTCCAGATCCGATAGCGTGACGTCGGCGATGCGGGAGATGTTCTACGTCATGGTCGACGTCGGTCTTCCCTACTTCGTCCTCAGCCGCGCCCTTACGTCCGCCGCCGCGATCCGGCAGGCCCTGGGCGGCATCCTCGCCGCAAGCGTCGTGCTGGCGACGATCGCCATCGCGGAGTTCTCGAAAGGCTGGCTTCTGTATCAGAGCCTGGGAACCGCTTGGGCGCTGCCAAACCCTGTCAGCTTCTACCTGATGCGCGATGGATTGTTGCGCGTCCGCGCCACCGCGGGCCATGCCATCGCACTTGGCTTTGTGTTCGCGATGGCCCTCACTGCCCTGCTGGCTGTCTGGCCTCGCTTGCATCCAACCAAACGCAAGGTGACCGCGTCGCTGCTTCTTTGCGGAATCGTCCTGCCCTTCTCCCGCGGCCCCTGGATCGGCGCCCTGGCCGCGATGGCGGTCTACCTTGCGACCGGACCGTCAGCCGTCAGGAGACTTTCCACCTTGGCCGCGGTGCTCGTTGGCGCTTTGGGGGTGGCCGCCGTTCTGCCCGGCGGAGGCCGCATCATCGGGATGCTGCCCTTCGTGGGCCAGACGGACCGCGGTTCGATCGACTACCGGCAGTCGTTGCTGGACGCCGCGCTTCCCCTGATCGCCGAGTCGCCGCTGCTCGGGCCCCCGGACTACATGGCGCGGCTCGCCGCGGCGGGGCTGGTCCAGGGAGAAGGCATCGTCGACGTCGTGAACAGCTATATCGGGATCGCGCTCGTCTCGGGAATCTCCGGTCTACTGTTGTTCGTCGGCTTCTTCATCGCCGTCGCCTTGAGCCTTCGCAGGAGCATCCAGCGGGCTGCACGAGTCCGCGACGAAGAACGGGCCATGCTGGTGAACGTGGGACGGGCCCTGCTGGGTGGCGTCGTGGCGACCATGGTGACCATCGCGACGGTGAGCAGTGTCACCGTCATTCCCTGGCTTTATTGGAGTTTCGCGGGCCTGTGCGTGGCGCACGCCAGGCTCGTTGAAGCCGCGATCGCACGCGAACAGAAACCCGCCACCTGACGCTTCGCCTTTCGGCGACCGCTCCGGCTTCCGGTGTCTTGGAGACGCGGTCGTGGGACAAGTGCCGAAGTGGCCAGATCGCCTATTGCGCGGAGTCAACGGAGAAGTTACGGTCGCGCGAACGGTCCTTGAGAACAAACTGCATGTCCGCTAGCTTTGCACAATCACCCCCGCCATTCGGCAAGGCCTGGAGGAGCGGAACACTGAATGCCCTCAAGGGGAACGCCAAGCTCCAGGCGAAGTTCCTCGGCGCGTCATTGCTTGGCGCGTCCGCTTTGAAGCCGCTGCTGTCGGCGACTCCCGACTCGTACATGGGTCGCTATCTTTCCGCCCGCCCCGAAACCGCGGGACTCCTGATCTGGCCCTACCAGTGTGCGGCATGGGATCGAAGCTTGCGGGTCGCACGGTTCGCAGGTCATTTCGACGCCATCGAAGCAGCGCCCCTACGGTTCCGGTTCGGGGTCGACGAAAAGCTGGTCCTGCTCGATTTGTCCGGCTGCATGCAGGACTGCTCGCTCATCATCGACCAGCCGCGCTGGATGGCGCGCGAAGGGCAATTGACGCTCAACCTATTCCAGGGGCGTTTCCGCGCCTTCTCGGTCACGTTCTCGCTGTTCCAGGGAGCGGGGGGCACCGAGCTGTTCATCGGGGGAATCCAGGGGCGAAACACCGAAGATGCGCTGGAGCGGTATCGCCAGCTCACCAAAGGTTTCTTCGGCCTGCGGCCACGCGACCTGGCGATCGAGCTGCTCACCAGCCTGGCGCCTGTTCTTGGCGCCACGAGGATCCATGCAGTGGCGGACCAGTATCGCTTTTTCCGCCACGGTTATTTCAAGGGCGACAACCAGCCGATCCATCTCGACTACGACAGCATCTGGGGAGAGCGGGGCGGAATCCAGGTCGCAGAGACGCATTTCGAATTGCCGATGGCTCCCAGCCGCCGGGACATCGAAGAGGTCGCTTCCAACAAGCGATCCATGTACCGCAAGCGGTACGAGGCCCTGGAAAGATTCAGGGATGGAATTGTTGCCGCGGACAAGTCGCGAGCCGTCAACTTCGAGGCGCTTTGAATGTTGAACCTGGACCGGCATCTGTTGCGCAGCATTCGGGACTACCAGCGCCATGCGGCTCGAGCTGGATTTCTCAGCAAGGTCAGGCGGCGGCTCGCGCGCGCCCGACACATCTTCTGGAGCGTCGTCACCTCCTCGGACATCGACCCGAACGTCACGTTCGGCGACGGGCTCAAGCTGCCGCACCCAACCGGTGTCGTCTTCCATGGCAAGGCCGTCATCGGCAAGAACTGCATGATCATGCAGCAGGTCACCATCGGCATGATCGGAGATGGCGAGTACCCGACCCTGGGCAACAACGTCTACGTCGGAGCTGGCGCGAAGATCATCGGGAAACTGCACATTGGCGACGGTGCGCGGGTAGGCGCTGGTGCGGTGGTGCTCCGCGATGTTCCCGCGGGGTTCACTGCCGTCGGGAACCCGGCAAGGCTTGTTCGGAAACCGCCAGTGGTGAGGCCGGCCGCCTGACGCCCGCGGTGGGGCGTCATTGCTCCTTGGCCTTGGCTGCGGGGTACAGCGCCCGCGCAATGCGGCAACTGCGCCCTTCCCAGTCGGACGCGCATTGCGCACGAACCTCGCGGCACATCGAGTCCCCGAAGCCGCGCAGGGCTGCAAAGGCAGCTGCGTCCACCTCGCCGACACCTGCGATGAACAAGCGGGGCCTGGATTGGGCCGGTGCGGGCGTAGTCATCACGCGGCATGTGTCCTTGAGCATCTGCTCGCTGCACTGCTGCACCAGCGCTCCCAGGGCCTGAGCCTGTTGCGCACGCGCAGTCGAGCGCCATACGGCGTGCGCGCCCCAGCCCGCCGCGGCCGTGCAGATCAACACCAGGACAGCGATGGCCACGCGCCGCGCGCTCGCTGTCACTGCTTGATTCGCAGAAGGTATCTGCGGTAAAGATCAAGGTCCGAATCCACCGGGACACCTGGCCAGGCATTCAGGCCAAGCGGCGTCAGCTTGACCCAGATCAGGTTGTTGGCGGTGTCCTGCCAGTACAGCGTTCCCGTCCCGGCGGCGACCGCAGCGCGGCTGGCCGCGGGGGTCAGGAGACGTGAATTCGCCGCGTTGGAGAAATCCAGGTTGGTGGACAGCAACACCTCCCCGGGCGGGGTGGCGCCGTCGAACTGCACGGCCAGCATCATGTTGTCGCCCGGGTCCCGGATGTTGTCCAGCGCGAGCGACACCCATTTGACCGCGTGCGCGAACTCGGGAAAACGAAGAATGTAGTTACCGCCCTGGAGTGCAGCGAAGTGGCGCATGTGGCCCAGCTTGATGCTGGTATACCCCTGTTCGACGTTCCATTCCGCACCAGGAATGGCGTTGTACGCGGCATCCAGGCGTTGGACCTGGATCTTCTCGAGGAACGGTCCACTCGTGTCGCCGGGGAGCCCCAGGTTGAGACCAAATGGGGTGACTCCGAAATAGGGCCCGGGGCACGACAAACCGTTCGGCCTCGGGTCGGTCAGGTTCGTCACCAGGTTCGTGCAACCAGCCCCGCTCAAGAATGGCGTATCGAACACCAGCCAGCGGTTTGGTGTCGTCCAGTAGCCCTGCGGATCCCACACCGCGCCCGCCAGGGTCCAGTTGCGGTTGGTAGCCGCGGTGTAGCCTGGCTGCAGATGCGCCGGCAACGCGCGGTACCCCGGGTCGGCCTTGATCAGCTTGTTGCCGGGGTTGCGCTTGAACCCTTTTTCCACTGGTTGGACGTAGTAGTCGTCCGTTCCGAAGGTTCCCGACGACACATCCTCGTCCACCTGCGCCAGCGAATAGCCACGGCTCGTGATGTTGACGATGGTGTTTTCAGTGATGTCCAACGTCGAGTGGTACGAGGCGAATGCCAGCTGCGGGTTCTGGCCCGCGGGAAACGGTTCCGTGGCGTTCAGGCTCAGGCCGACGATCAGTGAATGCTTGAGCGTGCTGCCCGCGCGCACGGAGCCGGTGAAGCCGCGTGTGACGTTGTCGGCGCTCGCCCATTGCAGGTAGTCCGGGTTGAAGGCGCGGTTCACATAGCCGTTGCGGTTCTTGAAGGTCGTGATGCGCTTGAACGTGAACCGGACTGCATTGGTCTGGTCTTGCCGAAGGGCGGCCCCGTCCGTGGTAGGCCGGTATTCCATGAGCACGAGATTTCCGGCGTCGTCCGCCATGGCGCATTCCAGTTGCAGCCCGTTCATCCCGTTGCTGTGACTGGAATTGAACTCAAAGACGCCGTGCTTCAGGTTGTTCGGCCTCACCTGCACCGATTTCCCCTGCTTCACAGGCGCTTCCGGATACGAGAGCCAGAAGCCGTGACCCTCCGCATCGGCCGCGACGTTGTTGCGCACGGTGTTGTCCGGGTTGGTCAGCCAGTAGGCGGACGAAGCCCCGCACCCTGGCGTTTCCGCCTCATGTGCCACGGTGGCCTTGCCCGCGGCAGGCGAGCGCACCTTCAGCACCAAATTGCCTTCGATCACATTGCGGCGTTCCACCGCGTCTTCGATGAAGATCGCGTGGCCGCGGATGTCATAGCAGATGTTGTTCTGGAGCGTGACTCCGTTGGTGCCGTGGAGAACCAGGCAGCGATGACGGGAATTCCACACCGAGCTGTTACGCACGAAGTGCCCGGTCGCGTCGCCCAGTTCGGTCGTGCCGCCATCGGGGTAGGAGAGCAGGTGCCAGTGGACCGGGTAGCGGCCCACCTTGCCTTCCTGGCCCACGCGACGCAGTTCAACGCTATCCAGGCGCAGCATGGAGCTGCGATCCATCACCATGACCTGCGCGCCGAAGCCGTTGTTCTGCCACTGCGCGTCGTCGGCGCCTTGAATGACGATGTTGCGGCTCAGGTTGCCGACCTCAGCCCTCTCGTCCAGGGTGTCCACCGCGTCGGGATGCGGCTTCGTGAAAGTCCCTGGCGTCGCGCTCATGCCGGTGTCGGTCACGTACTGCAACCTGCCCCACTTCGGCCGGACGATGCCCGTCGCCAAGGTGAGTGCCGTGCCACTGGCCCCGGCCAACGTGACGCGTTCGGTCGTCACAGGCCCCCCGCCGTTGGGATACCACGCGGTGGGCGCGACGACGATCTGGTCACCCGCTTGCCAATTGACGGGCTGTTCCAGCTGCAGGGAGGTGGCGCCGGCAGTCGCGTGCGCATTCAAGCGTGTCCAAGCCTGGGCGGGACCGACACCATAAAGCTCGAGCCTGCCGCCGCCACTCACGAGGATGCCGCGCGTTCCCATCGCGTCGGTCGTTCCAGTCTCCACGCCGGTCAGCGTGATCGTCGCACGCCCGGTGAAAGGTTCGGCCTCGGTGCCCGCTCGCAGCGCCCCTCCACCTCGGACGCGAACCACGCTCGCCTTCAGCTCCGTCGTCAGCCCCTGCCTGAGGCTCAGATCCCCTTCGACGATCAGCTCGTCAACCTCGACGGCCGCCTCGTCCAGTTCCACCTTGAAGCCGGCCGGGATCAGGACGCTGGCGCCCGCAACGGGCTTCGTACCACCCCAGGTGGCGGGATCAGACCAAGCGGTAACCCCACGCGCCGGGGTCGCCCGGCTTGACGTGGCACTGTCCCCCCCGCCACCGCAGCCACCACAGAGCAGGACCATGGCCAAGGCCACGAACGCGGCGCGCCTTGCCAGTGGGCGCCACGGGCAAGGATTGGTCAGGCAGGCTGGACAAGTTGGCATGGCAACGACCCAAGAAGTATTCGAAAGAATCGTAGAAGCGCGGCAGGAGGCCTCACTGCGGCACGAAGCCGGCCAGCTTCGGCTGCGCCGATGCGACGAAGCGGCGCAGCCGTTCGTCGCCCTGTTCTGGTGATTCGTTCGGCGGAATCGCGGTGACCGCGCGCACCAGGGCGCCGTCCGTTCGATTCCGCTGGATCGAATCGACCAGGATGTACCACTTCATCAGGTACTCGTTCGCGATCAGGCGGCCGCGCTGGTCGAACCAGTAATAGACGAGGGCCCGCTGCCCCTGCTTGTCGATCAGCGCGCGGACCGCGGGCAACTCACGGCCGCCGGCCAGAGGCACCTTGGTCTCGCGCACGTCCATGATCACCCAGCCACCGCCCGGAATACAGACTTGCGGTGAATGCGGGGACACCCCTTTGCGCTGGCTGGCGTAATACGCCACGTAGAAGTTCACCTGCTCGCCGCCCGTCCCCGCATAGTCCGCCAGCACGTAGTCCTGCATCCCGAGGGACTGCTCGATGCCGAGGTCCAGCACTCCCTCCGTCCCCTTCCAGTCGTCGAGCGCCATGGGAAAACCGCGGAGACTTTCGCGGCTGGGCATGAACTCGGCGCGTCCGGTGACGGCCTGCGCCCCCGCCAGACCGCAAAGCATGGCTACCATGCCGAGCGTTGCCGCCGCCGGTTTCAATCGCCAACCGGAAGTGCTCGGGGCCACCGGTTGCCGCACGGGAAGTTGCTGGACATCGAGCACTGACCGCCGCTTCGTGAAGCGCTCGATCAGGGCGATTTCGGCGACCAAGATGATCTGGCACACGATGAAGATCGCCCAGCCCTGGAAGGCGTGCAGAAAGCCGTCCGCCATGCCGCTCCCCCAGCGGCCCACCAGCACGCCAACCACTGCGATGCGTGCGCTGTTGGTAATGATGGTCACTGGAATCGTCGATAGCACGAGCAGGACGCGCCAGCGCAACGCGGCCGGGTACATGTAGGCCATCAGGAAGCCGACGCTGAGGAGCGGATAGAGGTACCGCAGTCCGCTGCATGCGTCCACGACTTGGAGCATGTAGGCCCCCAGGTCGATCACGTTGCCCTCGCGATACACCGAGTAGCCAAGCAGGCGCAGGAACTCGACGCCGAGCGTGGACGAGAAAAGCTGCAGGCGCCACGAGAGCTGCGAATCGACGAAATACGGGAGCGGAATGCAGAACAGCAGCAATGCGATCGGCATTCCGGCAACCCGAAGCAGGGAAGTACCGCCGTAAGTCAGGACCAGGCCGGCCAGTGCCAGCAGGAATCCAAGCTGGATCAGGAGAAAGATCGCGGTGAACTCACCCACGATGACCATGCAGGTGCTCAATACGAGAGCGCCTGGACCCCAGGGTGACGGATCCCCCTTGCTTTGCCGCAGTGCAGTGCGCCGGCTCCAGAGCAGCCACAGCGAGATGAAAGGAATGATGAACCCGTGGCTGTACTCTTCCTGCCGATGCCAGCGGCCCACGAGTTCAGAGAGGCCGCCCCAGCATGCGACAGTGACGGCAAGCAGTCCGATCAGCAGGAACGCGGCGTCGCGCCGCGGCAACTTGAGCCGATCGACCAGCCTGGCCCGGACGGCCTCCGCCGCAGGTAGTTCCAATCGCGAAAT
The DNA here is from genome assembly GCA_023390985.1 of Pseudomonadota bacterium. Classification (GTDB taxonomy): domain Bacteria; phylum Pseudomonadota; class Gammaproteobacteria; order Burkholderiales; family Burkholderiaceae_C; genus Ramlibacter. Next base: position 6,276 of record JAEWBU010000106.1, on the reverse strand, counting down.
ATCCTGCGTCATCAATGGTGTCCGTTCAGGCGTGTCCAGTGCAGGCTGCGATGGACCGGGCCTTGGAACGCGGCGTGGATGTTCTTCGACATATCGGACGGCAGCACGATTCGGGCGCCACTTCGCGCAGCAAAAACGCCGTGCGAACGCCCATGGACAAGCTTCAGAACTCGGAGCCGCGATGTTCGGCGGCGATGCCAAGGCGATCCATCGTGCAATTGCATGACGTCGATCGAAATACATGGCCATGCGTCCAATCGCCGTCGCCTGGAGATCCTTTTTGGGCCCTTTAGGCCCATTTCTCGCGTTGCGCCCGGTTGGTAGAGTGAAGCTTGTTGGCCCAATTCCGAACCACTCGCGTAGCCATTTCCATCCGAGACATGAAGGCCTCCCCGCCCGACCTCAGCCTTCTCGTCGCAGCAGTCCGGAAGACCAAAGGCGTTGACGTGAAGCAGTTGCTGGACCAGTCGGCATGGAAGGCGTTGTCGCACGTGCTCCTGCCGCGCGACGTTGCTCCCCACAAGTGCCTGGTCCGCCAGGGAGACGCCGGCCGCTCCCTGTTCCTGATCGAGAGCGGTTCGGCGCGCGTCTATCGCGAGCAGGACCGGGGCCGGCTGCAGCTGGCCGTCCTCGGCGCCGGTTCCGTGGTCGGGGAAGGCACGTTCTTCGCCCACATCGTGCGTTCGGCCTCCGTCGAGACGCTCGAGCCTGCCAAGGTGTGGGAACTTTCGGCTCCGGCCTTCGACGATCTCGTTCGCGGTTCGCCATTGGCCGCCCTGCAGTTGTGCCGCTTCCTGGGCGCCGTCCTGGCGACCCGGATGCTGAGCGTCACCGGGCGGCTGTCGATCACATGACGCCGGCCTGGCCCCTCGTCCATGTCGCGGGCCTTCCCTTTGCGGCCATCACGCAGTCCCAGGCGGTCGAACACATCGTCGTGTCGGCGCTGGCCGGTCACGGCGGCTGGCTGGTCACGCCGAACGTCGACATCGTCCGCCAATGCGTGACGTCGGAGCCCATCGGCGCCCTGGTGCGGCAGGCCGATCTTCTCGTGGCGGACGGGATGCCGATCGTGTGGGCGGCCCGGGCCCAGGGCACCCCGCTGCCGGAACGGGTCGCAGGGTCCAACCTGGTGGAGGCAATCAGCGCCCAGGCGGCGGTCTACGGCCTCAAGCTGTTCCTGCTCGGAGGCGATGAAGGCGTCGCGGACCAGGCCAAGAGGATGCTGGAGTCGCGCCACCCGGGGCTGAAGATCGTCGGAACCTACTGCCCCCCGGTCGGATTCGAGCACATGCCGCAGCAGTGGGACGCGATGGCGAAGCTGGTGGCCGAATCCAGTCCCGACATCGTCTACGTCGCCTTGGGCTTTCCGAAGCAGGAAAAACTGATCCAGGCGCTGCGGCCGGCTGCCCCGGATGCGTGGTGGCTGGGGATCGGCATCAGCCTGAGCTTCAGCGGCGGGGTCATTGCGCGGGCCCCGTCCTGGATGCAGCGGACCGGCATGGAATGGGTTCATCGCATGCTCCAGGATCCCAAGCGGCTCGCCAAGCGGTACCTGGTCCACGGGATCCCGTTCGCGGTACGCCTATTCTGGATGGCCTGCAAGGCAAGAAAACAACAGGGCCAGCCCTGATTCCGTCCGTTTTTCCCCATCAGCGCCTTACCACGGCTGGACGTTGGTTTGCACCCTCCCCTAATATGCAACCAAACGTGACTTTGGAACTGCAATGGTCAATCCAGCTTTTCACGATGCGGTGCACGCGATCTACGACGTCCCGGAACAACCGGAATCCGTCGGCTCGGCACTAGCCGCCATCGGGAGGTTCCTGGGGACTCCGCACGTCCACTTGCTCACTTACCAGCAGGACCGCATGCGCATCCTGGCGACGGAACGGGCCGGGACCGATCGCCTGGCGGCCCTCTGGAGCAGCAGGGACATCGGGCACCTGCTGGCGAACACGCCGCAGGGCCAAGTGGTCGACGCCAGGCGCTGGGTCGGCCACGGTGGCCTTCCCTGGCCAAGTGCGCTGGCCGCGGTCGTCCCCGCGGTGCCCGACACGGACATCACGGCACTGATCGTCCCCCTGGAGAGCAAGGATGGTGACGCGCAGTGCGCGGTCCAAGACAAGCTGCAGCAGCTGCTGCCGCACCTGCGCCGTGCCATCGTGCTCTGGCGCAGGCTCGATGACGACATGCCGACGGTGAAGGCGACGACCCAACTGGTGCGCGACCTGCCACTGCCGACCCTGCTGACGGACGGCGACGGCCGGTGCATCGAGACCAACGGCGCGTTCGCCGCGCTGAAATCGAGCCTGGCGGCCAAGGTCGTTTCGGGCCGGCTCGCCTTCCGGGACGAGTACCTCCAGGACTCATGGCAGTCGGCCCTGCGGGAAACTGCGGAAACGGCCATCGGCCGCAGGTTGCTGGCGGATTCCGGCTCGGGCAGGCAATGGAAAGTCCACCTGCAGCCCTTCCCCTGCATCCCTTCAGCTCGAAGTTTCGACCCGAAGAACTTCGTGCTGGCGGTCTTCGAGGAACACGCGCCTGTGCCGTATGCCGATCCTGAACGCATGGCGACCGTCAGCAAGCTGACACGCGCCGAGCAGAACGTGCTCAGCGGCCTGCTGCAAGGGTTGACCGGCAAGGTGATCGCCAGGTCGCGCAATGCTTCGGTGAACACCGTCCGCTCGCAAATCATGTCCATCCTCACCAAGACCGGCCACCACAGCCAGAAGGAACTGATCGCATCGTTCCACGCGAGCTCCTTCGACCCGAACTCCGTCTTCAACGAGGCGGACCGTGTCTGACCGTCGCTCGATCGTGGTGAGCATCTCCGGCCAGCAGGACGACGCGCGCACCGGTCGCGCCCCACCGGACGTGGACGTCCTGATGGTGAACTACAACACGGCCGACCTGGTCCCGAAGGCGCTCGCCGCGTTGGCCATGGCCGCCGGCCCCCTGCGTTACCGGGTCCTGCTCGTCGACAATGCGTCCACCGACGGCTCGCGCGACCGACTCCCAGCTTGCGAAGATCTGGACCTTGCGATCTTCAACGATCGAAACGTCGGCTTCGGCCGCGCCAACAACCAGCTGCTGCCACACCTGCAGGCCGAGTTCGTCCTGCTGCTCAACACAGATGCCTTCACCGAGCCTCACGCACTGGAAATCGCGGTGGCGCACCTGCACAGCCATCCCACGTGCGGGATCGTCGGCGGGCGATTGGAAGGTGCCGACGGGGCGCTGCAGCCGTGCTGCCGGTTCTTTCCCACCAGCTGGGGGGTCTTCGTTCACCGGATGGGATGGCAATCGTGGTTCCCGTCCGCCCGCATGATGGACGATTTCAACTGGCCGCATGACAGCGTCCGGTCGTGCGACTGGGTGCCGGGCTGTTTCTACCTGGTCCGCCGCTCCCTCATAGAGCAGGTCGGGCTCTTCGACGAGCGCTTCTTTCTCTACTGCGAGGAGATGGATCACTGCCGCCGATCCAAGCAGGCCGGCTGGGAGGTCCATTTCGTCCCGGAGGCGCGGGTCGTTCATATCGGCGGCGCGAGCGCACAGACCACGGAAACCTACGACGAACGCAGCCGGCAGGTCTCCGTCCTGCAGGTCGAAAGCGAACTGCTCTACTTCCGCAAGCACCATGGCTGGCCCGGGGTTGCCCTCCACATGGTGTTGGTCTGGCTGGCCACGGCACTGCAGGCTGCCAAGGACATCGGGCGCCGACGCCCCTGGACGGTCCTGAAGCACAACCTCAAGGAGGCCGCCCTGACGACACGAGTGTTCCTGGCCACGCGCATGGGGTCGGCGCCCACCCGTTGACGCGTCATGCGGGACCTCGGAATCGTCGTGATCGGGCGCAACGAAGGCGAGCGCCTGCGCCGCTGCCTCACCTCCCTGCACGCGCCGGGCTGCAGGATCGTCTACGTCGACTCGGGATCGACAGACGGCTCGGTGCAACTGGCAGCGGACCTGGGAGCGATCTGCATCGAACTCGCACGGGACGTCCCGTTCACGGCCGCCCGCGCGCGCAACGCGGGGCTGAAGCAGCTTTTCGAAGTCAGCCCTGGCGTGGCGTACGTGCAGTTCGTGGACGGCGACTGCGAAGTGGCGCCGGGCTGGCTAGGCGCCGGCCGCTCGTTCCTGTCGACGCATCCGCAGCATGCAGCGGTCTTCGGAACGCAGCGCGAACGTCATCCTGAGGCATCGATCTACAACCGCCTGTGCGACCTGGAGCTGTCCGGCGAGCCCGGCGATACCAAGTCGTGCGGCGGGAACGCGATGTTCCGCGCCGAGGCGATTCGCGCGGCCGGTGGGTACCGCGCCGAACTGATCGCCGGGGAAGAGCCGGAGCTCTGCGTCCGCCTGCGGGCATCAGGCTGGAAAGTGCGGCGCCTCGCCAACGCGATGATCACGCACGACGCCAACATGTCGCGCTTCTCGCAATGGTGGCGCCGCACCCGCCGCGGCGGCTATGCGTTCGCGCAAGGCGCATGGCTCCATGGGGCGCCGCCGGAGCGCCACTGGGTGCGCGAAACATCGCGGGCACTGGCGTATGGCGCGGCGCTGCCGGTCGGGATCGCCGTGGCCAGCCTGTTCCATCCGTGGGCGCTGTTGCTGGCTTTCGTCTACCCGGCCCAGGTCCTGCGCCTCGCCCTCCGCGACCGGAAGGACGTCCAGCACGCGACGTTTCTGGTTCTTGGCCGCCTCCCCGAGGCGATAGGCGCCTTGCAGTTCTACGCGGACCGGTTTCGCCGGCGGAACAGGCAGTTGATCGAGTACAAGTGACGCGGCCGGCGGCCGCGAAGGCCCGCCGTCGCGCTGTCGCTCAAGGCGCCTGGTGGCGGCGCGTGGCGGATGCCATCTGGCGCTGGTACGTCTCCACGGCCTGCGCGCGGTTCATCACCTCCATCTTCTGGAAGATGCGACGCATGTGATTCTTCACGGTCGCCTTGCTCAGACCCAGAAGCTCGCCGATCTCATGGTTCTTCTTGCCCGCGCAGACCCACCGCATGATCTCGACCTCGCGTTGGCTCAGGGTGCCGCTGCTCGAGGAACCGGCGCGGGGCGCAGTGGCCGCTGACGGCGAGCCCTGGCCTGCCGCCTCGGCGTCGCTGCGTCCCAGCAGCTTGCGAAACCCACAGTCGATGAAAGGCAGCAGGACCGCGCTGGCTTCGCGGGTGCCGGGCCGGTCCAGTTCCGTCTGGCCGAGGAACATGTACAGGTAATGAGCGTTGGACCGCTCGTCGGCGACGCCATGCGCCAGGATGGCCTCGCAGCCGAGCGGCTCGCCCGCCTCGTGCAAGCCATCCGCCGGCATCGTGATGGGCACGCCGCCGGTCTGCAGCCAGCGGTCGAAGACCTTCTCCACCGACTGGGGCAACGAGGCGTTCATCTCCAGGCCGGGCGCTGCCTGAGACGGCGTCACCACCTCACAGGTGAGGCTGCCGTTGCTCGCGTCGCGCCGGGCGACCAGCAGCATGTCGTGAGGGATGATGGAGCGCATCTCGCCGGCGAGCCACTTGCGCAAAGCTCCCCCGCTGCGGATCCCGGTGCTGCGGGCGGCAACCGACAGCAGCGTGACGGGGTCCAGGGCCGACCTCGGCGAAGTAGCGGCAACAGCTTTCGGCATCTGTGGACTCCGATCGCGCTCCGGGCGCGTGAACAACAGGCTTCTATGCGGCCGAGTGTGTTGGCTCGGCACAGCCCCGGGCAATCATCCGTTTGCGTGACGCGTCCCACTTCGCAAAACGCAATTCGACCCTCATGCAAATGAACTATGGATGCTGCCGTGCCGCTGGTCCAACATCCGCAGCCCCGAATCCCCATTGGCAACACGTCTCTTCGCTTGCCGCGCATTGCCACCTCGCCAACTGACCTCGGCCCATGCGAATCCTCGAAGCCGACACCGACCTTGCAGACCAGGCCCAGCCGATCGTGCGCCTCGTGCAGCAGGCTGGGCGCATCCGCCACCACGCCGACCTCGTGCAGTGGGTCGAAGGCCCGCTGCAGGCGCTGATCCCGCATCGCGCGGTCGTGGCGGGCTGGGGCGATTTCCAGGCCGGCCAGTTCTGCCTGTCCTCGTTCGGCGATGCGGACCACCGCCTTGATGACGCAGAGGCGCAGCGCGTCCTGCTTGGCTCCCATGCGCAGTGGCTCGCCGGCGGAATGCAGGCGCAGGTCGTGCCTGGCGATGTCTACCTGCAAGGCAGCGGCGCCATGCACGCCCTGGTCCACGGCTTGCGGGATCTGCGGTCGGGAAGCGACAGCATCTACGCCTTC
>JAEWBU010000294.1 GCA_023390985.1 Pseudomonadota bacterium | reverse complement strand
GGTTGAGGAAGGCTTGGATCAGCCCGATGTCGCTGGAGGTCTGGCCGTCGGCCGAGAGCCGGTCCACCGTCTCGGTGAGCATGGAGTGGCCGAAGCGGTACACCACGTGCGCGAACTCGGCCACGATGGCCGGGTCGATGTCGACCGTGTTGGAGAAGAGGAACGGGTCGACGTCGGGCGACACGAGGCGGGCGAATTCCTCGAACACCAGGTGCTGGTAGACCATCTCGGTGCTGAAGCGGGCGGCCTGGAACAGGCGCTCGCCGTTCCACACCAGGTCGCCGGCGTCGGCGGGGGCGCCGCCCTCGATCGGCACGAGCAGCCATTCGTTGATGAAGTCGGCGTCGCCGCTGGCGAGGATCTCCTCCTTGATCTGCTCGACGCGGTTGTTGTGCTCGCTGTGGAACACGTGGTGAACCGCCGTGAGGCCGATGTTCTCGTTGCCCCGGCCATCGCCGACGATGAAGTGCTGGTCCAGCAGCTCGTTGTCGTAGGTCGTGGCGACACCGACCGCATTGACGGGGATCGCGTTGCCGGCCTCGTCGTCGGTGTCCGCCGTGGTCGCCACCGGCGCCGTGCCGGGGTTGCGGTCGTGGTCCACCATTCCCGGTGCGGCCGTGTGCGCGATGTCGTTCAGGAAGGCGCGGCCGGCGCCATACGCGAGCCCCGCCGAGGCCGGCGCGGCGGCGTCGCCGGAGACCAGGCCGCCCGGCGTGACCAGCTGCGCGAAGCCGTTGGCGCCGGGCTGGAAGTTGCCGTAGAGGTCGGTGGCCACCAGCGGGACGCGGTGCACGTCCATGTCGGTGAGCTCGATGCCGAGCATTTCCCGCGCCTGCCGCTTGATGTCGGCCCAGGTCGGGGGGCCGCCGTGCTCGCCTTCCAGCATGTGGCCGGTTGCCACCGTGCGCATCGCGCCGTCGATCTCCACCCGCGCGTACTCGCGCAGGAAGACCTGGTGCGACTCGTGCGAGGTGTAGACCTGGTTGAGGTCGATGAAGGGCGTGGTTTCGTTGCGGTGTTCGCGCACGTCGTCGGCCGTGCCCACGATGCCGTCGGCGCCCGGCTGGTTGGTGGCGCGCGTGAGCACCATGAAGTTGGTCGGGCTGCCCGCGACGTACAGCGGATCGTCCGGCTGCAGCGGGACGTAGACGGTGCCGCTGCCGCCCTTGGACACCAGGTCCAGGCCGTGGTCGAAGAACTGGCCGAACAGCGTGAGGAAGCCGTTGAAGGGTGCCGTGTCGCCCAGGTCGGGCATCACGTTCGGAATGAAGAGGGTGCGGTCGTTGACGTCGAAGTCCAGGCCGAGCTGGGCGGGGAGGGCCTGCAGGGTCGCGGCCGTGCTGTCGGCCCGGGCCTGTGCCGCGGTGACATCGGCCGGATCGGGCTGCGGTCCTTCGCCGCTCTCGATCGCGTCCAGCAGCTCCTGCAGGTGGGCGGCGGCATCGTCGGCGGCCTTGCGCGCGGAGGCGTACCGGGCCGCGTCGCCATACGGATCGCTGGAGCCGAGGGCGGTGAAGGCCGCCACGAACGCCGCCGGGTTGTCGACCGACTGGTCCGACACCAGGTTGCTGATGGTGCGCGGCGCGGAGTCGTAGACGCTGCCGGAGGTCTGCGCGTACGTGGTGCCCTGGCCGCTGCGCGGGTCGTTCTCCGCGGGCCGGAAGTCCGCCGCCAAAAGCCGCGGCATCAGGCCGCCGGAAGCGCCGTAGTCGGTGTGGACCAGGTTGTTGTACTGCCCGCTCACCGTGCGCAGGCCGTAGGGCATGAGGTTGTGCAGGGGGTCGCCCTGCTCGTCCGTGAGGGCGCCGTAGCCCGACTGGACATGGCGCTCGGCGATCTTGATATGGCCGAGCATGCGGATGAGATCGTCGAGATTGACGTGGAATGACATGGGCGCTCCCTGCGGTTGTGTTGGCTCGATCACAGCGCCGGTTCGAAAGCGGATGTTCCGTTTCGTCCCGGTCTGTAAACCATTGTTGGAAGCGCCAACCGCGCCCGGCAATACCTACTTCGCGAGTGTCTATCTATAGCTGTTTCCCTCGGAAAACGTGAAAACAAGGCGGCACGAGAAAGTAGGTAGTTGCCGCGCGTATCCCGAGTAAAGATGCGTATCAATGCTCGGCTGTAGCAGTTACAGGAACTCTACCTTGGTGTAAGTCGATTTACAGGCGCTCGAGCGCGCGGACGATGCGCTTCGGCGAGGTGAAGGTCGACACCATGAGCCATCGGTTCAAGGCATCGTTCCCGGCCCGCACCATCCCGGTGTGGGTTCGCAGGTCGCCATCCAGCGCCGGGTCCGAGTCGAAGAATCCCAGCGCGCGCCGCAGCACATCCATGTCCTGCGGCTTGCCGGTCAGGAAGGTCCAGCCCGGCTGCACGCCATACCGCTGCATGTAGTCGCGCAGGGCCCGCGGGTCGTCGTACTGCGGCTGCAGGGTCATCGAGTACATGAACACGTCGCGTCCGAGCCGCGGCGCCAGGTCCTGCTGCACCTGCAGCAGGGTGGCCGTGCTCGCCGGGCAGATGCCGCTGCACACCGTGTACATCATGTTGAAGACGACGGTCCGGCCGCGGACCAGGTCGTCGTAGAACCGGACCGACTTGCCCTCGTGGGTCAGCACCGGCAGGTTGGGGAAGTTCGGAGGCGAGGGCGCCTTCGGGCGGCCCGCGCCGGTCACCCATCGCAGCATCTCGCGCCGTCCCGGTGGCGGGTTCGGTTCCATGGTCGTTCTCCTGCGCGTCTCAGGGCACGATCTCGAACTGGACCATCATGTCGTGGTCCTCGTGGATCAGGTTGTGGCAATGCATCACGTACCGGCCCAGGTAGTCGCGGAAGCGGATGTACACGCGCACCTCTTCGCCGGGATGCAGGACGAAGACGTCCTTCCTGCCGCGCTCGTGCGGCGGCGGCGGCTTGCCGTTGCGCGAGAGGATCCGTCCTTCTTCCATGTGGATGTGCACGGGATGGTGCCAGCTGCCCTTGCCCCGCAGGCGCCAGATCTCGGGGTTGCCGCGCTTGATCCTGGCGGCCGGCTCGACCTCGTCGAACAGCTTGCCGTTGACCGTCCAGACGTCGTTCTCGCGGTCGAATTCCCATGAGCGCGTCCTCGTGCTCTCCAGCATGGGAGGCAGGTCGCGCAGCTTGTCCGGCACGCGGCTCGCATCCGGCACGGGAGGGTCGGCGTCGATGTCGAAGCGCAGGATCTGCGTGCCGGCCGCGGTGAGCAGCCCATCGGCGCCGCGGGGATTGCCGAGTCCCTGCGCGGGCCCTCGGCCATCCGTCTGCGCGAGCCGGTTCACCAGGTACAGCCTGGTGCCCACCGGCCAGGCCGAGAAGTCGACGACGATCTCGCCGCGCTCGGCCGGCGCCAGCGCGACCTTGCGTTCGTTGCGCAGCGGCGCGGGCAACAGGTTGCCGTCGTTCGCGATGTAGTCGAAGGGCTGGCTGGCACCGGCCGAGGTGCAGAGATAGAACTCGTAGAAGCGGGCCAGGCTGGCGTTCAGCAGCCTGAAGCGGTACTTGCGCCGTTCCACCTTGAAGTAGGGCGAGATCTTCCCGTTCACGCAGAACACATTGCCCAGGTGGCCGTCGTTCTCGAACTGGTCGTACAGCAGGTAGCCGCTCGCATCGATGCGCGGGTCGTTGATCAGCAGCGGAATGTCGTACCTGCCCACGCCGCCGGGCAGGCGCAACGCGGTGGGGGACGGATCGTTCTCGTCCCCCGTGTCGATGTGATCGAACAGCAGGTAGAACCCCGCCAGGCCGCGATAGACGTTGGCGGCCGTGAAGAACAGGCAGTGGTCGTGGTACCAGAGCGTGCCCAGCGCCTCGCGCTCGTCGCCGCCGGCACAGGCATGCGGGTAGTGGTGGTCGCGGAAGAGTCCCGGTTCGTTCGTGCCCGGATAGAAGTCCACCGGAAACCCGTCGCTGATCGATGCGCAGTGCAGGTTGTGCAGGTGCGTGGTGATCTGGGGCGTGCCCGGACCGTTCGCGTCGGGCCTCAGGTTGTTGTGGATGCGCACGATGGACGGCGTCCCGTACCGCTCGACGAACGTCGGTCCGGGGAAGATGCGGTCGTAGCCCCAGATCGTCTGCGGCGGCATCTCCGGATGGAAGGAGTGCGTCCCGGGACCCACGTCGAGTTCGTAGTACCTCCTGGGCGAGTCCCAGATCTGGTGCGGCACGCGCCGGGCTTCCCCGGCGCACGGCTGTTCACCCGTGGCCGGTGTCAGTGCCGCGACGGTCTGCTTGACGGGAGGGAGCGCCAGGGGCACGACGAACGGCGTCAGCCGTCGTGGGCGCGGCGGGTCTTTCGCGAGTGCCGGGGTCGGCGCCTGGCTGGAGGTGATCGCGGCGGCGGCAACGAGTCCGGCCTGGAGGGTCCGGCGGCGGCCCGCATCGGGTCTGTGGTCAACGTTCAAGGTCGCTTCTCCGGCGTACGTTGTTGAAGTCGGACTCTCGCCGTTCCATTCGACGGCAGGGATCCGGCCCCCGCAATACCGAGAACTCAGGAGGACCCAGCGGGTCGCGGTGGGTGCGAAACGCTCGCTCCACGCTCGGGAAGGGCGGGTCGGAGGCGCTTTCCGAAGAGCTTCGTCACGACCTGCAAGCCGTGAAACTCAGCGCTGGCGATGGGTTCAGGAGAAGCGCTTGATCCGTCCCTTTCAGATCTTCACCCGCTGGACCGCAGGTGTCCTGACGAGCGCGGCAAGCGCACCCCGGGCCGCCGCGAGGCTTTTCGCGCCTACCCCATCCGTGTGGGCCCGCCTCATTTCGGGGGATGGCGTCCCGTGAACGCCGGCCATCGAATGGATCGTGCGGCCCGCCCCGAGCTGCTGGGAACAGGGAGGAGACCATGAGAAGAGCTGCGCTTCCAGCGCCCGGACTGCCTCGCGTCGCGGCAGTCGTCCTGGCTTGCGCCTTGATGGCGGGCACGACCGTCGCATCCGCCGCGCCTTCGTTCACCCTGACCGACCTCGCCGCGCTGCAGCCTGGCCACCCGAACGTCGTCCGGGCACCCAACAACCAGGGGCGATCGGGCGGCGGCGGCGTGCTCGTGAACGATCGGGGCGGCCGCAGGGGCCTGGTGTTCGAGGGCGCCCGCGCGGCCCAGCAGGTGGCCGGATCGGCGGGCAGCGAGAACTCGACGATCTACCGCATCAACGACAACGGGGCGCTGGTCGGTGCCGCGAACGGCGCGAGCGGCCTGCGGGCCTTCACGACTTCGGCCGCCGGAGCCACGAAGGAACTGCCGCCGCTGCAGGACGACACCGCCAGCGCGGCGTTCGGCCTCAACAACGCGGGACAGGCCGTCGGTTTCTCGAGCGGCGCGGGCGGCCAGCGCGCGGTCACCTGGGACGCCGCCGGCAGCCCCAGCGCCTTGCCCGCCGTGGCCGGCGCGAGCAGCAGCCGCGCGAACGACGTCTCGATCAACGGCGACGTCGCGGGGCTGGCGCAGCGCGATGCGGCGGACCGCCCGGTGCTGTGGGTCGCCGGGCAGTCGGCCACCGAGCTGCAACTGCTCCCCGGCGACTCGACCGGCGAGGCGCGCCCCGGGAACCCCCCCGGGGGAATAGGACGCGACACCCGCAA
>JAEWBU010000267.1 GCA_023390985.1 Pseudomonadota bacterium | reverse complement strand
GGCGTCGACCGCCCGCAGCGAGTGGATGGCGACGCCGGCGGCCAGCACGGGGTCGCCGGCGCCGAGCTTGCGCACCGCCTCCGCGATCCGCAGCACCGACTCGGGCGTGGAGGCGAACCGGCGCTGGTCCTCGCGCAGGCCCGCGGCCGCGAAGCCGGAACGCATGTACAGCGCCGGCAGCAGCGTCAGGCCGATGCCGGCGCGCCGGGCCGCCCGCACCAGGGCCAGCGACATCTCCAGCGGATCGGCGTAGGGCCGGCCGTCGATGTCGTTGTGCAGGTAGTGGAACTCGCAGACCTGCGTGTACCCCGCCTGCAGCAGTTCGGCGTAGAGGAAGGTCGCGATCGCTTCCAGCTGCGGCGGCGTGATGCGCAGCGCCGCGGCGTACATGCGGTCGCGCCAGCCCCAGAAATCGTCGCGGCCCGCGGGGCTGCGCTCGGCCAGGCCGGCCATGGCGCGCTGGAACGCATGGCTGTGCCCGTTGACGACGCCCGGCAGCACGGGTCCCGGGAGGACTTCCGCGCCGGCGCGATCGACTTTGCCGGCGCCGGCGCGCACCTCGGCCCAGCGTCCGTCCGGGCCCGCCACCAGCAGCACGTCACGGGCCCAGCCGCCCGCGCCCCAGGCCTGGCCGGCGAAGAAGCGGCGGCCTTCAGGCATACAGGCGCCGGCACGCGGAAAGCGCCGCCTCCACCATGTCGCGCAGCACCGGCTGGACGGCGGCGGCACGGGCCTCGTCGTAGTCCCACGGCGGCGCCTCGCGCATGTAGAGGCACTGGCACATCTCCAGCTGCACGGCATGCACGTGCGCGCCCGGCGCGCCGTAGTGGCGCGTGATGTAGCCGCCCTTGAAGCGGCCGTTCACCACGTGGGTCACCTGCGGATGGCGGGCGGCCGCGCGCGCCACCGCGTCCGCGATGGAGGGATGCGCGCTGGCGCCGCCGGCCGTGCCGATGTTCAGGTCCGGCAGGCGGCCTTCGAACAGCCAGGGGATCTCGGAGCGGATGCTGTGCGCGTCCCACAGCAGCGCGAAGCCGTGCCGCGCCTTGATGCGCGCGAGCTCCCCCTGCAGCGCCTGGTGGTACGGCGCCCAGTACTGCTCGCGCCGCCGCAGCCGCTCCTCCGCCGAGAGGGCCTGGCCCTCCCGGTACAGCGCGTCCCCGTTGAAGAAACGGGTCGGACACAGCTCGGTGTTGGAGGCGCCGGGGTACATGGGCGTGTCGTCCGGCGGCCGGTTCAGGTCGATCACGTAGCGCGACACGGTGGGCTGCAGCACGCTGGCACCCCCTTCGCGCGCGAAGGCGTAGAGCCGGTCCAGGTGCCAGTCGGTGTCCTCCACTTCCAGCGCGCGCGGCACGAATCCGGCGCGCAGCGGCTGCGGGATGCCGGTGCCCAGGTGGGGGATGCTCACGAGCAGCGGCACGTCGCCCGGATGCAGGGAAAAACTCATCTCGCTTGTCCTTCAACAAAGGTGGCACGGCAGGGGTTGAGCCCCAGCGCGTAACTCAGTTCGGCCGGGCTGCGCACGTCCCACAGCACGAAGTCGGCACGCAGGCCCGGAGCGAGCACGCCGCGGTCGGACAGCCCGAGCGCCTTGGCCGCGTGGCGCGTCACGCCCGCCAGTGCCTCCTGCGGCGTCAGCCGGAACAGGGTGCAGGCCATGTTCAGCATCAGCAGCAGCGAGGTGCAAGGCGAGGTGCCGGGATTGCAGTCGGTGGACACCGCCATCGCCACGCCTTGCTGCCGCAGCAGCGCGAGCGGCGGCACGCGGGTGTCGCGCAGGAAATAGAAGGCCCCGGGCAGCAGCACCGCGACCGTGCCGGCCTGCGCCATCGCGCGCACGCCGGCTTCGGTCAGCCACTCGAGGTGGTCGCAGCTGAGCGCGCCGTACGACGCGGCGAGTTCCGCGCCGCCGCTGTCGCTCAGCTGCTCCGCATGCAGCTTGACCGGCAGGCCCAGCGCGCGCGCCCGGTCGAACACGCGCCGGGTCTGCGCGGCGCTGAAGCCGATCGTCTCGCAGAAGGCGTCGACCGCGTCCGCCAGGCCTTGCGAATGCAGCTCACCCATCATCCGGCAGACTTCGTCGATGTAGGCGTCGGGCCGTCCCTTGAACTCGGGCGGGAGCGCGTGCGCGCCCAGGAAGGTGGTGCGCACCGACACCCGCTCCACCTCGCCCAGCCGGCGCGCCACGCGCAGGCACTTGGCCTCGGCCTCCAGCGACAGCCCGTAGCCGGACTTGATCTCCACGGTGGTGACGCCTTCGGAGAGCAGCGCGCGCAGGCGGCGGCGCGATTGCGCGAGCAGGTCCGCCTCGTCGGCGGCGCGCGTGGCCTTCACGGTGGAGACGATGCCGCCGCCCGCCCGGGCGATGTCCTCGTAGCTCGCGCCGTTCAGGCGCGCCTCGAATTCGGCGGCGCGATCGCCGGCCCACACGAGGTGGGTGTGGCAGTCGATCAGCCCGGGGGTGATCAGAGCGCCTTGCGCATCGTGTTCGATGCTTCCCGTGCGCCACTCCGCAGGCAACTCGCCGCGCGGGCCGACCCAGGCGATGCGTCCGTCCTGCACGGCCAGCGCGCCGTCCTCGATCAGGCCGTACGGTTGCGTCCCGCCCGCCGCCATCGTGGCGACCCGCGCGTTCGTCCAGACCTGCTGCTTCATCGCGCGACCTCCATCCACAGTGCATCCTCGGCAATGACCTGCCCGCGGGCGGGCGCGTCCTGCAAGCGCCAGGCGAAATGGAACGGCGGCAGCGACACCGCCTCGCCGTCCAGCAGCGCGTGCGCGGGCGACGCATGCGCATACAACGCCAGCAACGCCGGCGCGCCGGTTCCGACGGCCAGCTCACCGTGCACGCGCTTCATCCGCGCAGCAGCCGGCACCGCGGCCATCAGGTTGAAGTCGCGGGTCGCGCCGCCCGGCAGGTCGCAGTGCACCGCCGCGCCGCCGTCGAAGCGGAACGCCTCGCTCGCGCGCGTCAGAGGGTGCGACTGGCCGTCGATGCGCAGCGCCACGCCCTCGCCTTCGAGCACCGCGATCCAGCGCTCGACGCCGTCGAAGCGCGAGAACGGCCCCGCCGATGCGACTTCGGCGACGGACATCCGCACGCGCCAATCGGAAGCCGTCGGCCAGGCCAGCAGCTCGCGGGTGGCGCCGCCGCCGTTGCGCCACGGTTGCGACGGCGTCGCGGCCAGGGAAACGGTGCGCCAGCTCATGCCTGGAACTGTCCGCTGAAGCTGTAGCGCGTGCCCGGGTAGAGCTGCCGCGCGATGCTCGCCACGTGGGCCCCGCTGACCGTGCGACGCATCATCGCCAGGCAGGGTTCGCTGGTCTTGATGTCGAGCGCCCTCGCCTCCTCCGCGCTGGGCAGGCACGCCTCGATGGCGTAGCTGGCTTCCGTCAGCGGCGCATGCTGCAGCAGGTGCAGCGTCGGCGAGACCCGCGTGAAGTCGACCTCCAGGTACCCGGGCGCGGCCTGCGGATTGACGTAGCGGTCCTCGTACTGGATGGGCACGCCGTTCTCCAGGTGCACCAGCACGGTGTGGAACACGCGCGCGCCCTTGCGCAGCCCCAGCGCCTCGGCCACCTCCGCCCCCGCCTTCTCCTGCGCGACCGTCAGCACGCGCGTGCCGTGCACATGGCCGCGCTCGGCCACCTCCTCGTGGATGTCGCGGATCACCAGCTGCGACGAGATGCGGTGCAGCTGGGCCACCCGCGTGCCCGAGCCCTGCACCCGGGTCACCAGCCCTTCCGTCGCCAGCTCGCGCAGTGCGCGGTTGGCCGTCATGCGGCTGATGCCGAAGCGCTCCGTCAGCGCGGCCTCGCTGGGCACCGGGTCACCGGGTTTCCACTGACCGCTGGCGATGTGCTGGCGGATCCAGGCCTTCACCTGTTCGTAGACCGGCATGTCGTTCGTTCCCATGGCCCGAAGATACCCCATTGACAACGACTTGTATAGACAACTATGCTTCGCCGCAAGCCAGCTTGTATAGACAACTCGCCACCCATCCGGAGCCGCCGATGTCCGACCTTTCCAAGACCCCTCACCTCGCTGCGGGCCCGCGCCCGGTGCGCGCGCCCCAGGGCACGCAGCTGAGCTGCGCCAACTGGCAGATCGAGGCCGCCTACCGCATGGTCCAGAACAACCTGGATCCCGCCGTCGCCGAGAACCCCGACGCCCTGGTCGTCTACGGCGGCATCGGCAAGGCCGCGCGCAACTGGCCCGCCTTCGAGGCCATCCTGGAATCGCTGCGCCGCCTGCAGCCCGACGAAACCCTGCTCGTCCAGTCCGGCAAGCCGGTGGGCGTGTTCCGCACCCATCCCGGCGCGCCCCGCGTGCTGCTCGCGAACTCCAACCTGGTGCCGCGCTGGGCCACCTGGGAGCACTTCAACGAGCTCGACCGCAAGGGTTTGATGATGTACGGCCAGATGACGGCGGGCAGCTGGATCTACATCGGCACCCAGGGCATCGTGCAGGGCACCTACGAAACCTTCGTCGAGGCCGGCCGCCAGCACTACGGCGGCGACCTGGCCGGGCGCTGGGTGCTGACGGCGGGCCTGGGCGGCATGGGCGGCGCCCAGCCGCTGGCCGCGTCCTTCGCCGGCGCCTGTTCGCTCAACATCGAGTGCCAGCAGTCGCGCATCGACTTCCGCCTGCGCACCCGCTACCTGGACAAGCAGGCGAAGGACCTGGACGAGGCACTGGAGCTCATCCGGCACCACACCAGTCGCAAGGAGGCCGTGTCCATCGCGCTGTGCGGCAACGCGGGCGAGATCGTTCCCGAGCTGGCGCGGCGCGCCAAGGCCGGCGGTCCGCGGCCGGACATCGTCACCGACCAGACCTCGGCGCACGACACGATCAACGGCTACCTGCCGATCGGCTGGACGGTCGAGCAGTGGCAGGCCGCGCAGAAGGATCCCGCCCAGCACGCGCGCCTGCAGCAGGCCGCCGGCGAGTCGTGCGCCGGGCACGTGCGGGCGATGCTGGCCTTCCACGCCATGGGCATCCCGACGGTCGACTATGGCAACAACCTGCGCCAGGTGGCGCACGACTTCGGCGTGGCCGATGCCTTCGCCTATCCGGGGTTCGTTCCCGCCTACATCCGCCCGCTGTTCTGCCGCGGCGTCGGCCCGTTCCGCTGGGTGGCCCTGTCGGGCGACCCCGAGGACATCCGCAAGACCGACGCGAAGATGAAGGAACTGTTCCCCGACAACCGCCACCTGCACCGCTGGCTGGACATGGCGCAGGACCGCATCGCGTTCCAGGGCCTGCCGGCGCGCATCTGCTGGATCGGCCTGGGCGAGCGGCACCTGGCCGGCCTGGCCTTCAACGAGATGGTGAAGAACGGCGAGCTCAAGGCGCCGATCGTGATCGGGCGCGACCACCTCGACAGCGGCTCGGTCGCCTCGCCCAACCGCGAGACCGAGGCGATGCAGGACGGCAGCGATGCGGTGAGCGACTGGCCGCTGCTCAACGCGCTGCTCAACACCGCCAGCGGCGCCACCTGGGTCAGCCTGCATCACGGCGGCGGCGTCGGCATGGGCTACTCGCAGCATGCGGGCGTGGTGATCGTCTGCGACGGCACGGCCGAGGCCGCGGGCAGGATCGAGCGCGTGCTCTGGAACGACCCGGCCACCGGCGTGATGCGCCACGCCGACGCGGGCTACGAGATCGCCCGCGAGTGCGCGCGCGAGCACGGCCTGCAACTGCCCATGGTGGGGTGAGCGTGCAGGAGACGGAGACCCTCATCGCCGGCGGGATCACGCTGGCCCAGCTGCGCCGCCTGGCCGCCGGCCCCGCGCGGACGGTGCAGCTCGATCCGGGCTGCCGCGGCGCGATCCGCGCCAGCGCCGAACTGGTGCGGCGCGCCACCGCCGGAGATGCGCCGGTCTACGGCGTCAACACCGGCTTCGGCAAGCTGGCCATGCAGCGCATCGCGCGCGACGACCTCGCGCTGCTGCAGCTGAAACTGCTGCGCTCGCACGCGGTCGGCGTGGGCGAGCCGCTGCCGGAGCGCGTGGTGCGCCTGGTGCTGCTGCTCAAGGCGGCGAGCCTGGCGCGCGGCTACTCCGGCGTGCGCGAGGAAGTGGTCGATGGCCTGCTCGCGCTCTACAACCGCGGCGTGTCGCCGGTGATCCCCAGCCAGGGCTCGGTGGGCGCGTCCGGCGACCTCGCGCCGCTGGCGCACCTGTGCCTGCCCCTGATCGGCGAAGGCGAGGCCTTCCTCGACGGGCGGCGCATGCCCGGCGACCAGGCCCTGGAGCGCGTGGGCCTCCGGCCGCTGCAGCTCTCCGCCAAGGAAGGCCTGGCCCTGATCAACGGCACGCAGGTGTCGACCGCGCTCGCGCTCGACGCGCTGCTCGGTGTCGAAAAGCTCTTCGAGTCGGCGGTGATCACCGGTGCGCTCACGCTGGACGCCGCGCGCGGCAGCGACGGTCCGTTCGATCCGCGCATCCATGCGGTGCGCGGCCAGCCGGGCCAGATCGACTGCGCCGCCGCGTACCGGGCCCTCATGGTGGGCAGCGCGATCCGGCGCTCGCACCTGGAAGGCGACGACCGCGTGCAGGACCCCTACTGCCTGCGGTGCCAGCCGCAGGTGATGGGCGCCTGCCTGGACCAGATGCGCTACGCGACCCAGGTGCTGATGCGCGAGGCGAACGCGGTCACCGACAACCCGCTGGTGTTCGCCGAAGGCGGCGCCATGGTGTCGGGCGGCAACTTCCACGCCGAGCCGGTGGCCCTGGCCGCCGACGCGCTGGCGGTGGCCATCGCCGAGATCGGCGCGATCTCCGAGCGCCGCGTGGCCATGCTGGTGGACACCGTGGTCTCGCGCCTGCCGCCCTTCCTGACGCCGGAGCCGGGCCTGAACTCCGGCTTCATGATCGTGCACGTCACGGCCGCCGCGCTCGCTTCGGAGAACAAGTCGCTCGCGCATCCGGCCAGCGTGGACAGCCTGCCCACCTCCGCCAACCAGGAGGACCACGTCAGCATGGCGACCTTCGCGGCGCGCCGGCTGCAGCCGATGCTGAAGAACACCGCGCACATCGTCGCGATCGAGCTGCTCGCCGCCGCCCAGGGCATCGAGTTCCTGCGGCCGCTGGCCAGCTCGCCGGCGCTGGAAGGCGTGATGCGGCTGGTGCGCAGCATCTCGCCGGCCATGATGTCCGACCGCAGCCTGGCGCGCGACATCGAGGCCATGCACCACCTGGTGGCGGGCGGCGACATCGGCCACGCCACCGAGCAGCACATCGCGGAACTGCACGCGCTGCGCCTGGCATGAAGCATGCCTGTCCTGACTCCCACCTTTCCCACCCCTGGAGATCTCGCATGAACAAGTTGCTCACCCTCTCCCTGCTGGCCCTGGCCGCCGCGGCCACGCAGGCGCAGGCACAGGAGACCAAGGTTTCGATCGGGTTGTCCGGCTGGACCGGCTTCGCGCCGCTCACCCTGGCCAAGGAGGCCGGCATCTTCAGGAAGAACGGGCTGGACGTGACGCTGCGCAAGATCCCGCAGAAGGACCGCCACCTGGCCATCGCTTCCGGCGACGTGCAGTGCGCCGCGACCACCGTGGAGACCTGGATCGTGTGGAACGCCAACGGCGTCGCCACCACGCAGATCTTCCAGCTGGACAAGTCCTTCGGCGCCGACGGCATGGTGGTCAAGGGCGACATCGCGAAGATCGCCGACCTCAAGGGCAAGACCATCGCGGCCAGCGCGCCCGGCACCGCGCCCTACTTCACCATGGCCTGGATGCTGAAGAAGAACGGCCTCTCGCCCAAGGACGTGAAGGTCGTCAACCTGGAGCCGCAGGCCGCCGCCAACGCCATCATCGCGGGCACCGCCAACCTCGATGCGGCCATGACGTACGAGCCGTACCTGTCGGCGGTCCGCGCCAAGCCCGAGGCCGGCAAGATCATCGCCACCACGCTGGACTATCCGATGGTGATGGACACCTTCGGCTGCACGCCGAAGTTCCTGGCCGAGAACCCCAAGGCCGCCAAGGCGCTGGCCGACAGCTACTTCGAGGCGGTGGAGATGGTCCGGCGCGATCCGAAGAAGAGCTTCGAGATCATGGGCGCCGACGTGAAGCAGAGCCCCGAGCAGTTCGAGGCCAGCCAGAAATACCTGCGCTGGCAGGACCGCGAGGCGAACCAGAAGTTCTTCGCCGGCGAGCACGCGGCCTTCAGCAAGGAAGCGGCCGAGCTGCTGCTGGAAGCGGGCGTCATCAAGCAGATCCCCGACCTGGCGAAGCTGGCGGACACGCGGTTCCTGAAATGAATGTCATCCCCGCGCAGGCGGGGATCCAGGGCTACCTGAACGCTCTGGATTCCCGCCTTCGCGGGAATGACGGGAGATTCCCATGAAACCCCTCGCACCCGTCGAACCCGGGACGCGCGTCGTCCTCGGCGTTTCGTTCTTCCTGGTCTTCTTCGCGGCCTGGGCCGCCGTCACCTTCGGCGGCCTGGTGCCCAGGACCTTCCTGGCCGACCCGCTCACCATGCTGCAGTCCGGCTGGACGCTGCTCACCCAGCACGGCTTCATCGCCGACATCGGCATGACGGTGTGGCGGGTGGTGGGCGGCTTCCTGATCGCCGCCGCGCTCGCCGTGCCGCTCGGCGTGCTGATGGGCGCGTACAAGCCGGTGGAGGCGTTCTTCGAGCCCTTCGTCAGCTTCGCGCGCTACCTGCCGGCCTCGGCCTTCATCCCGCTGCTGATCCTGTGGGCCGGCATCGGCGAGGCGCAGAAGCTGGCCGTCATCTTCATCGGCTCCTTCTTCCAGCTGGTGCTGATGATCGCGGTGAGCGTGGGCAACACGCGGCGCGACCTGGTGGAGGCGGCGTACACGCTGGGCGCGCTGGACCGCGGCATCGTCACCCGCGTGCTGGTGCCCGCCAGCGCGCCGGAGATCGCCGAGACGCTGCGCATGGTGCTCGGCTGGGCCTGGACCTACGTGATCGTGGCGGAACTGATCGGCGCCTCCAGCGGCATCGGCCACATGATCACCGACAGCCAGGCGCTGCTGGCCACCGACCAGATCATCTTCGGCATCATCGTCATCGGCCTGATCGGGCTGGTCACGGACTTCGCCTTCAAGGCGGCCAACCGCAAGCTCTATCCATGGGCGCAACTGAAATGAGACGTGACGACCTCGCTTTGGGCAGCGCGCTGACCACGCTGCAGATCACCGGCGTCGGGAAGACCTTCGCGGGCGGCACCGTCGCCCTGCAGGCGACCGACCTCGCGGTGGCGGAGAACGACTTCATCACCATCCTGGGCCCCTCCGGCTGCGGCAAGAGCACGCTGCTGCGCATGGTGGCCGGCCTGGACACGCCCACCGGCGGCCGCATCACGCTCGATGGCAAGACGGTGTCGGGCCCCGGCGCCGACCGCGGCATGGTGTTCCAGAGCTACACCCTGTTCCCCTGGCTGACGGTGCTGCAGAACGTCTGCTTCGGCTTGCGGGAAAAAGGCATGCCATTGGCCGAGCAGCACGACATCGCGCACCGCTTCATCGCCAAGGTCGGCCTGAAGGGCTTCGAGAACCACTATCCCAAGCAGCTGTCCGGCGGCATGCAGCAGCGCACGGCGCTGGCGCGCGCGCTCGCCAACAACCCGCGCATCCTGCTGATGGACGAACCCTTCGGCGCGCTGGACCACCAGACCCGCGAACTGATGCAGGAGCTGCTGCTGGGCATCTGGGAGGACGAGCGCAAGACGGTCATCTTCGTCACCCACGACATCGACGAGGCGATCTTCATGGGCAGCCGCGTGGTGGTGATGAGCGCGAGGCCGGGCCGGATCAAGTGCGACCTCCCGGTGCCGCTGCCGCACCCGCGCCACTACGCGATGAAGACCACGCCCGCCTTCGCCGAGCTGAAGGCGCGACTGACCGAGGAGATCCGGATCGAGGTGCAGCGGGCGGCCGGGCTGGTGCAGCCCTAGCGGGCTGCCGTTAGTAAGCGCCGCCCCCTGCGCCTCCACCTCCACCGGGGTCGGCCGTGGCGCCGGCGGGGGTGCCGCTGCGGGTGGACTTGCCCATCCCCTGGCAACCCGCCAGCAGGGTCGCCAGCACGACGATGAGCAAGGTGATCGGGCGGACGATGGAGCGGGTCTGCATGGATGCCTCCTTTGTCGGGACGGTGCACCGCACGCTGCATCCTAGGCCGGGCCGCGCGGGATGCAAGCGACCGGCTCAGCCGTGCGCTCATCCACGCGCCGCCAGCCATCCGACACAACTCCCTGCCCCACTGCTATAACCCGGCGGCTGAAGCTCTCCTGAGAAAGGGAATCCGATGGCCGTGCTGCACACGTTCAACGCGCTGGACTTCCCAGTCTCGACCTTCCTGAACGGGTTCGCACGGCGCTCCTGGGCTTTCGATCAATCGGTCGCCTTCCTGTCGCAGAACGATCTTTTCAAGGGCGGCGCCCTGATGATCCTGCTCTGGTGGGCATGGTTCCGGGCGGGGGCCCAGGCCTTGCGTGATGCGGCGAGGGACCACGTGATCGCCACCCTGATCAGCTGCGGCGCGGCCTTGTTCGTGGCGCGGCTGATGATCCTGCTGCTCCCCTTCCGCGAGCGCCCGCTGCACACCGAGGAGCTCCACTGGACACTGCCCTATGGAGTGGCGGTCACGGCGCTCGATGGACTCAGCTCGTTCCCCAGCGACCACGCGACCCTGTTTTACGCGCTGGCGGTGGGACTGTTCTTCGTGAGCCGAAGGCTGGGCCTGCTGGTGTTCGGGTACGTGACATTCGCCATCGCCTTGCCGCGCCTCTACCTGGGGCTGCATTTCCTGAGCGACCTGGTCGTCGGCGGCCTGATCGGCGGCGCGATGAGCGCCGCGGGCAATCGGCTGCTCGCGGGCCGGCGACTGGTGGCCCGGGTGCGAGACTGGTCGGACTGCGCCCCGCGGTATTTCTATCCGGTGTTCTTTCTGGTCACCTACCAGATCGCCGAACTTTTCGGCAACTCGCGTGCGCTGGTCTCAGGTCTCGGGAAGCTGGGCAAGGCCCTCGCCGGCCACTAGATCCATCCGGCTTCCTCATTTCTTCTTCTCCTTCTCCTCCTTCTCTCTATCGAAATGCCACTTGATGGCGAAGAACATGCACGTGCCGAACACGAGAAGCTTGAACGTGACGAAGACTACAGGGATCCAATCCATCTTTGGCAGCACCTCAACTCGCACTGTGGCAGCCTTCCCGCTGCGGCAGTAGCCTCAGAATCAGGAAAAAACTGCGTATCAGATGCCGAGCTGGAGGGGTCCATGCGAAGCGTGTTGCGGCACAACCACCCATGAACCTCGGGGCTTCCTGCCCGCCCGGCGGCAGATGCACGGGCGCACCGGTATCGTGCTGCAGCAGATAGCCGCCTGCCCGTGCGCCGCGAACCGCCCGCGCAGCGCCACCCCCAAGAGATGACACCGACCACCCGCCGCGTTCTCCAAGCCATCCTCTACGAGGTGATCGCCATCGCCTTCGTGGGACCCGTCCTGAGCTTTTCCTTCCACAAGCCCCAGGCATCCACGTTCGCGCTGGCCGTCGTGCTGTCCACCATCGCGCTCACGTGGAACTACGCCTTCAACTGGATCTTCGAGCGCTGGGAATCGCGACAGACCCGGGGCGGCCGCTCTTTCGCGCGGCGGCTTGCGCACGGCGCCGGCTTCGAGGGCGGCCTGGTCGTCATCCTCGTACCCGTCATGTCGTCGTGGCTGGACATCTCGCCGGCCGCGGCGTTCGTGGCCAATCTCGGGCTGCTGGTGTTCTTCTTCACCTACGCCATCGTGTTCACATGGGCGTTCGACCGGGTCTTCGGGCTGCCTGCATCCGCGGTGAGAAGCGATCCCGAGGCTGTTTGATCCCTGGGGCGGCGAGGATGCGCTCCTCGGCGCCGCCACAATGCGACGATGACTCCCGCAAAGCGTACTTCGACGCAGATCCAACCCGGGGTGCCCGTCCTCCAGAGACTTCCGAACGGCGTGAGGCTGCTGGCCATCTCCATGCCCCACGTGCAGAGCGCCAGCGTCGGAGTGTTCCTGCAGGTGGGCTCGCGCGATGAGACGCCGGCGACCAACGGCATCGGCCACGTCCTGGAGCACATGGCGTTCAAGGGGACCACCACGCGGTCGGTGCAGGCCATCAACCTGGACGCGGAGCGGCTGGGTGCCGACGTCAATGCCTTCACCGCCAAGGACATGACCGGCTATTTCATGACGGGCCTGGGACGCCATGCGGAATCCCTGCTGCGCATGACGGCCGACATCGTCCTCGACAGCACCTTCCCCGAAATCGAGTTGCGGCGCGAGCTGGAAGTGATCCGGCAGGAGGCCATCGAATACGAGGAGGACCCCCAGGATTGCTCGGGCGATCTGCTGGATCGGGCCATCTGGGGCGACCATCCGATGGGGATGCCGGTGATCGGCACCGTTGGCAACATCGAGCGCTTCACGCGCGCCGATCTCGTCCGCCACGTGCAGTCGCACCACGCCGCGGAAAAGACCATCGTCGCCGCGGCCGGCAACTTCGATGTCGAAGCCTTCCTGGTGCTGGCGGAGGCACTCTTCGGGACGATGCGGGGAGCGACCGGCCGGGCCCCGTCCGGTTCCGTCGTGCCTGCGGAGCATGTCGGCCGGACCGCGACCCGGCGCTTCACGCAGGTGTCCCAGGTGTTCCTGAACGTGGCTTACCCGGTGCTGCCCCGGAATCCGGAATGCCTGTCGCGGCAGCGCTGGCGCACTGCGGCAGCGCTGGCCGCCAACCTGTTCGGAGAGGGCATGTCTTCTCCCTTGGTGGACCGGGTCCGGGAGCAGCTCGGCCTGGCCTACACGGCGCACTCGGCGATCGACGCCGGGGATGTCTGGAACAACTTCGTCGTGCATGCCGTCACGACTCCCGACAAGCTCGACGCGTTGGTCTCGGCGGCCGGCGGGTTGCTGCGGGCCCAGGCGAAGTCCATCGATCCGGTGCACCTCGAGCGGGCCA
Organism: Pseudomonadota bacterium; assembly: GCA_023390985.1. Classification (GTDB taxonomy): domain Bacteria; phylum Pseudomonadota; class Gammaproteobacteria; order Burkholderiales; family Burkholderiaceae_C; genus Ramlibacter. The sequence goes on along the minus strand of JAEWBU010000267.1, from coordinate 65,869 downwards.
AGAACCAGCTGACCATGACGCGCGTGCGCACCTCCGAGCGGCCTTACGCGACGATGGAACACGCCATCGAGGAGCTCCTGGCCAGCGGGACCGTGACGACAGCGCCGGAAGCGATCGCGCTGATCGACAGCATCACCGCCGAAGAGGTCCAAGCGGTGTTCGGCGACATGCTGGCGAACCCCCCGGCGCTGGCGATCACGGGCAAGGGGGTCAGCGCCAGGCGGGCCCGGGAGCTGGCCGCGACGCTCGCTGTGGCCACGGCCTAGGCACGGACCAGGCGGCCCCTTGTCATTCCCGCGAAGGCGGGAATCCAGTGCTTCCGCCTTCAGCGCGTCCCGTGGACTCACAGTCCCGTGCCGGGCCAGGGCGAGGGAGGCCTCCTGGCTCCATGTCCCCCGCGCGCCTGAACGGCGCCGGCTCCTCCTTTACTTCCGCCAGGAGGCCTCCCTCACCCTGTCCCTACGTCGCGTTTGATCGAACACAGCCTCGATTGCCACAGCAAAAGCGAACACAGTGCGAGGCCGCCTAAGGCGGCCCTTCAGACTCGGGCGCGCAATCTCGAGGGCCGCCCTAAGCGGCCTCGGCGCGAAGGTGGCTTTTGGGCGGCCGTTCACGCGTCGGTCGATCTCACGGCGGCGCAGGGACAGGGTGGGGAGGGTCTTCTGCCGGAAGTAAAGGAGGAGCCAGCGCCGTTCAGGCGCGCGGGGGACATGGAGGCAGAAGACCCTCCCCGCCCTGGCCCGGAAAGACTCGGTTCGCGAGAGGCGACGACCGTTTCCCTCTCTTCCTACCGTCAGGCAACCCAGCCCGACTCGCGCGCCTCGGCATGCGTGCGATCCAGCGCCTGCCGGACCAGCCCGCACATCTCGTCCACCTGCTCGCGCGTCATGATCAGCGGCGGCGCGACGATCATCCGGTCGCCCACCGCGCGCATCACCAGGCCGTTGTCGAAGCAGTGCCGCCGGCACACCATGCCGATCGCGACCTCCGGGGCGAAAGCTTCGCGCGTGGCCGGATCGCGGCACAGCTGGACGGCTGCCATCAGGCCGCAGTTCTGGACCTCGCCCACCAGCGGGTGATCCGCGAGCTTCGCGAGCTGCTCCGCCAGGTAAGGCCCGGTGTCCTCGCGCACCCGCTGCACCAGCCCCTGCTGTTCGATCAGGTCCAGGTTCGCGAGGGCGACCGCGCAGGCGACGGGATGGCCCGAGTAGGTGTAACCGTGCTCGAACTCGCCGCCCAGCTCGATCAGCACGCGCGCGACGCGCTCGCCGACCATCACCCCGCCCAGCGGCACGTACCCGCTGGTGACGCCCTTGGCGAACGTCATCAGGTCGGGCCGGGTCCCGAAGGTTTCGCAGCCCCACCATTGGCCGGTGCGCCCGAAGCCGCACACGACCTCGTCGCTCACCAGCAGGATGCCGTGGCGGTCGCAGATGCGCTGGATCTCGGGCCAGTAGGTGGAAGGCGGAACGATCACGCCGCCCGCGCCTTGCACCGGCTCGCCGATGAAGGCGGCGACCTGGCCGGGGCCGATCTCCTCGATCTTCTCTTCCAGCCAGCGGGCCGCGACCAGGCCGAACGCCTCACGACTCAACCCCTTCGCCGCTCCGTCGCGATGGGCCCAGTGGTGCGGCTGGTCGATGTGGACGATGCCTGGGATGGGCAGGCCCCCCTGCCTGTGCATCGCCGCCATGCCGCCCAGCGACGCCGCCGCCATCGTGGAGCCGTGGTAGGCGTTGCGCCGCGAGATGATCACCTTGCGCTCGGGCTGCCCCACCAGGTCCCAGTAGCGGCGCACCAGGCGGACGACGGTGTCGTTGGCCTCGGAGCCCGAGCTGCTGAAGAACACGTGCCGGAACTGCGCCGGCGTCAGCCCGGCCAGCCGCTCGGCGAGCGCGGTGGCCGGCGGCGTCGTGGTCTGGAAGAAGGCGTTGTAGTACGGCAGCGTGCGCATCTGCTGCGTAGCCGCCTCGACCAGCGCGTCCTGTCCGTAGCCGACGTTCACGCACCACAGGCCGGACATCGCGTCGAAGATCCGCTGGCCCTCGCTGTCCCACACGTACACGCCGTCGCCGCGCGTGATCACGCGCACGCCCTTGCTGGCCAGCGCCAGGTGGTCGGTGAACGGATGCAGGAAGTGCGACGCATCCGCGGCCTGCCACTCCCGCGTGCCGCGTCGCGCGAAAGGCGGCAGGTCGGTCCGGAAGGCGGGCGTGTTGGAGGTCATGGCGGTCTTCCGGTCAGACGTGGAGCAGCAGGTGCTCGCGCTCCCAGGGCGAGATCACCCGCATGAACTCCTCATGCTCGAGGTCCTTGATCTCGGTGTAGACGGTCAGGAACTCCTTGCCGAGCACCTCGGCCAGGTCCTGCTCTGCGCGCAGCAGCGACACGGCTTCGCCCAGGCTGCGCGGCAGCTCGAAGGCGCTCTGGTAGGCGTTGCCCTTGCACTCCGCGGTGGGTTCGATGCGCTGCTCGATGCCGAGATAACCGCAGGCCAGCGTGGCGGCCAGCGCGACGTAGGGATTCGCATCCGCGCCGATGACGCGGTTCTCGACCCGGCGGGCGCGCGGCGTGGACACCGGCGAGCGGATGCCGACCGTGCGGTTGTCGACGCCCCACTGGATGTTGATCGGCGCCGCCGTGAACCGCGCAAGGCGCCGGTAGCTGTTGACGTACGGCGCGAACAGCGCCATCGCGGCCGGGATGTATTTCTGCAGGCCGCCGATGTACCAGTAGAACTCCTGGCTGGGCGTGCCGTCCTCGTTGCTGAACAGGTTGCACTGGCTGTCGCGGCTCACCAGGCTCTGGTGCACGTGCATGGCGCTGCCCGGCTCGCCCGCGATCGGCTTGGCCATGAAGGTGGCGTACATGTCGTGCCGCAGCGCCGCCTCGCGGACCGTGCGCTTGAACAGGAACACCTCGTCCGCCAGGGCCAGCGGCGCCGCGTGGAAGAAGTTGATCTCCATCTGGCCGGCGCCCACCTCGTGGATCAGCGTGTCCACGTTCAGCTCCATCTTCTCGCAGTAGTCGTAGACGTCCTCGAACAGCGGATCGAACTCGTTGACCGCGTCGATGGAGTACGCCTGGCGCGAAGTCTCGGCTCGGCCGCTGCGGCCGATGGGCGCCTTCAGGGGCAGGTCGGGGTCGGTGTTGCGGGCGACGAGATAGAACTCCAGCTCCGGCGCGACCACCGGGATCCAGCCCCTGCGGTCGAACAGCTCGCAGACCCGGCGCAGCACCGCGCGCGGGGCGAACGGCACCAGCCGGCCGTGGCGGTCGTAGCAGTCGTGGATCACCTGCGCGGTCGGATCGGTGGCCCAGGGGACGATGCGCACGGTGGTCGGGTCGGCGACGAGATGCATGTCGGCGTCGTTGCGGCTCACGACGTCGAAGTACGGGCCTTCATCCGGGTATTCGCCGGTGACGCTCATGGCCACGACGACTTCGGGAAGCCGCATCCCGCGGTCCTCGGTGAACTTCTCGCGCGGAAGGATCTTGCCCCGCGCGACGCCGGTGAGGTCGGGGACCAGGCATTCCACTTCCGTCACGCGCTGCTCGTTGAGCCAGTTGTCCAGTTCGGGGAACTGGAACTGCCCCCGGTCCTGCATGACGCGCTCGCGGCGCCGGGGTTCCTTCTCGCCGCTGCGCTGGAAGAGGTCGTCGCTCACGGTGTCCATGAGCTCATGGTAGTCACGCCGTCCGAAAAAAGGTAACGCGCTTAGCTCCAAAGAGCCAAGCCGCCGGACGGCAGAGCTGCCGCGGGAACCGCGCGCCGATGCCGGCATCCGGTTCCCGCGCATGGCGCTTCAACGATCGGAACCGGCCAGCATGACGTTGCCGTTCTGGCGCGGCTGCATGGCGGTCAGATACGCGGAACCGCTGTCTTCACCGTTGAACGCGCTGACCTGGGCGCGCGAAGCCATGTACTCGTCCCGGACCTGCGCGCGGGTGAGCGTGCTCTGGAACGCCGCATGGTTCATCCCGGAGTCGCCTTCGCCGTGCGCCATCCGGATCTGCTCGGCCTTGCCGATGACCTCGGCCCGCACTTCGGCGCGGGACTTGGTGCTGACGAAGGGCGTCGGATCGATCGTGATGTCGTCCGCGTAGGCCACGCTCGTCATCGCGGCGAGCGCGAAGGCGGCGGCGGCCGTGCCGGTGAAGACCAGCGAGGATCTGAGATTGCGGTTCATGTCCATCTCCTTCGAGCGGGGTGGATGTCCGGACATGGCGGGCCGCTCGACCCCGTCTGCCCTGCCCCGATGCGGACCACACCGGGGGAAGAACGGGGCGAAGTATGGAAACGGGACCTCGATGCGCAATGCCACCGACGGCCATCGAGAAGGCGAGCCGGGTTTAGCTCGCGCGACTAAACCCGGTTTAGTCGTTTCGAGACGAACGTTCAGTTGTCATCCGGTGACCGCTGCCTATCATGCGTGGAACCCTTGCAGGGCCTTCGAGGTACGCGATGCACATCCTGATCGTCGACGACCATCCGCTGTTCCGCGAAGGGCTCAAGACGCTCCTCGCCGCGCTGGATCCGGGCGTTCGCATCTCCGATGCGGGCAGCGTCGACGAAGCGGTCGCGCTGCGCGGCGACGACGCTCCCGACCTGATCCTGCTCGACATGAACCTGCCGGGCACCAGCCGCCTCGACGCGCTGCACCAGGTCAAGGCCGCGCACGAGAGCGCATCGGTCGTCGTGGTCTCGGGCGACGAGAACCCGCTGCTGATCCGCAGCGCCGTCGATGCCGGCGCCGCCGGCTACATCCCGAAGAGCACCGATGCCTCGCTCACCATCCAGGCCTTGCGCCTGGTGCTGGCCAACGGCATCTACCTGCCGCGCGCGGCCCTGAGCGGCGGCGGTGCGGGCGCCGCGCCGCCACCGGCCGGCGCGACCGGCTCGCCCGAGTTCAGCGACCGCCAGCTCGCGGTGCTCAAGTGCCTGCTGCAGGGCAAGGCCAACAAGGTGATCGCGCGCGAGCTCAGCATCGCGGAAGGCACGGTCAAGGCCCATCTGTGGGCGATCTACCAGGCGCTGGGCGTGAACTCGCGCGCCCAGGCCATGTACCGGGTGCACGAGCTGCACCTCTTCGACGGCGTGCCGGCGTGAGGATGCGATGGGCGCCCACGCGGAACGCGTCAGCCCGGAACTGGCCCGGGAGCTGATCGACCTCTTCGCCCGCGAGGCGGTGCGGGTGCCGGTGCCGGTGTTCCTGTCATCGCTGCTGCTCGCCTCCATCGCCTGGAACCAGCTCGGCGGTCCCTTGCCCTGGGTGTGGCTCGCCGTCGTGACGGCCGTGCTCGCCGTGCGCTGGAAGGTGCTGGGCGGCCTGCCCGCGGCTTCGATGGACCTGCCTGCCAAGTTGCGCGTCGCGGTGCTGATGAGCGGGATCAACGGTCTGGTGCAGGGTGCGTCGATCGTCTTCGGCATCGCACTGGAGACGCCCGAGCGCGCGGTGCAGTCCATCCTGCTGCTGACCTTGTGCGCCGGCTCGGTCGCGACGACCGGCGGCTACCGGCCGGTGTTCGTCGCCTTCGTCGGGCCGATGCTGCTGGCGCTGATCGCGATGTGGGCGATCGGCGCGCCGGGCGTCGAGCACGCCTGGGTCGAGTACTTCATCGCGGGCCTGGTGGTCGTGTTCGGCATGCTGATGCTGCAGCTGGCCAAGGACACGTTCCGCCTCTTGAAGACCTCGTTCGACATCCGACGCGAACAGGCGGTGCTCAACGGACAGCTGCGGTCCGCGCTCGAGGGCGCCGAAGCCGCGAACCGCGCGAAGACCCGCTTCCTGGCCTCGGCCAGCCACGACCTGCGCCAGCCCATGCACACGCTGTCGCTCTTCGGCGCGGCGCTGATGATGCGGCCGCTGGATTCGGCGACGCGCCCGATCGTCAACCACATGAACACCGCGCTGCAGGCCCTGAGCGCGCAGATCGACGCGCTGCTCGACGTGTCCCGGCTGGATGCCGGCGTGGTGCCGGTCAACCGCACCACCTTCTCCCTGTCCGCGTTCCTGGAACACCTGCACGCCGAGTACGCCGAGCTGGCGCGCGCCAAGCGCCTCGCCTTCCGCACCGAATGCCCGCCGGAGGCGACCTGCGAAACCGACGAGGTGCTGCTCGCGCGCATCGTGCGCAACCTGGTGGAGAACGCGATCAAGTACACGCCCAGCGGCGAAGTGTCGGTGCGCGTGTCGGCGGCCGGGCCGCGGCACTGGGGGATCAGCGTGGAGGACACCGGCATCGGCATCCCGTTGGCCGAGCACCAGCGCGTCTTCGAGGAGTTCTACCAGCTGCACAACCCCGAGCGCGACCGCTCGCGCGGGCTCGGGCTGGGCCTGTCGATCGTGCGGCGGCTGGCGCAGCTGCTGGGCATCGTCATCGAACTGCACTCGTCGGCCGGCTTCGGCACGCGGTTCGATCTGAAGGTGCCCCGGGTCGACCGCGGCGGCGCGGCAGCCGCCGGCGGCGTGCGCCCGTTCGACGCGGCGCATCCCGGCACCTCGCTCGAGGGAACGCGCGTGCTGGTGCTGGACGACGAAGAGGCGGTGCGCCTGGGGATGGAGACGCTGCTGCAGGCCTATGGCTGCGAAGTGCGCCTCGCCGGGTCGATCGCCGAAGCGCTGGAGCACTGCGAGGCCATGCGGCCCGACATCGCTCTGGTGGACCTGAGATTGCGGGGAGAAGAGAACGGCATCCGGGCCATCGAGCAGCTGCGCAAGGCGGCCTGGATGCCGGCCATCCTGGTGAGCGGCGACACCGCGCCGCATCGCATCAAGGAGGCGCACGACGCGGGCATCCCGCTGCTGCACAAGCCCGTGGCGCCGCAGACGCTCTACGAGTCGATCGAACGCGAAGTGCAGACGCACGCAAGGAGCACACGCCATGGCCGAAGAAACGTCGAATGGGAGCAAGGACCCGCCTGAGACGAGGTCCACCCGCTGGCTCGCGCACGGGTTCGAGGCGCTCGTCGCCTCGCTGGAGGGCAACCCGGAGCGCGGGGCCGGCGGCATCGACTTCGACGTGGTGATCGTCGGCAGCGGCTACGGCGGTGCGGTCGCCGCCGCGGAGCTGGCGAAGGCGCGCGGCGGCCGGCGCATCTGCGTGCTGGAGCGCGGCAACGAACACCTGCCGGGGTCGTTCCCTTCGCGCATGTCGGACCTCCCGGGCCACGTGCGCTTCTCCACCCAGGACGCGCGGCATGCGCGCGGACGCCGCGACGGCCTGTTCGACGTGCGCATCGGCGAGGACCTCTGCGCGGTGGTGGGCAACGGGCTGGGAGGCGGTTCGCTGATCAACGCCGGCGTGATGGCGATGCCCGACCGGGGCATCTTCGGTTCTTCCCGATGGCCGGCGGCGTTCCGCGAAAACGCGACGGTGGACGCCTTGCTCGCTTCGGCCGACGCGCTGCGGGAGCGCCTGGGCGCGACGCGCACCGTGCGGTCGGTCCCGGATCCCGCGCCGATCAAGTTCCATGCGCTCGGCCGCTTCCACGGCGGCGCCAGGGTCGACGCCTTGCCGATCACGGTGGCGCTCGCGGACGGCACCGAAGGGGGCTACCGCACCGAAGCCGGCGTCCGCATCGACGGCTGCGTGCGCTGCGGCGACTGCGCCACCGGCTGCAACCACAACGCCAAGGTCTCGCTCGACGTCACGCTGCTCGCGCAGGCGCGGCGGCACGGCGCGGAACTGTTCACCGGGGCGACGGTGCTGAAGATCGGGAAGCACTGGGACGCAGGCGGCGCGCCCGTGTGGCACCTGCACGTGGTCCACACCGACGAACCGCTTCGGCGCAGGCAGGGCCAGGCCACGGTGATCCGCGCCCGGCGCGTGGTGCTGGCGGCGGGCACCTTCGGCTCGACGGAGATCCTGCTGCGTTCGAGGAAGGCGGGCCTGCGGCTCTCGCACAAGCTCGGCCACCACGTCTCGTCCAACGGCGACCTGATCGCCGCGGCCTACGCGGGCCGGGACGACGCGAACTGCGCGGGCAACGAGGACGTGGATCCCACGCAGGTGCCTGTGCGAGACCGGGTCGGCCCGACCATCACCGGCATGGTCGACCTGCGCGCCACGGACGACATGCTGATCCAGGACCTGGCGGTCCCGGGTCCGCTGCGCCCGCTGCTCGAACAGAGCGTGACGACGGCCAACACGATCCACCTGCTGGCCGAGTCGGACGAGGCCGCGCACGGCGCCGACACGCGCGATGTCTGCGCGGTGGACCCGGACGCCATCCGCCGCACGCTGATGGTGGCGATCATCGGTCCCGACAACGCCGACGGCGTGATGAAGCTCAACGCCGGCGACGCGCCGGATGAGGAAGACGGCGACGGCGCCGCGAGCGTCCGCTGGCCGGCGCTGCGCGACGATCCGCGGCTCAAGGCACGGCACCACCGGTTCGAGCAGCTCCTGCGCGGCTCGGGCGCCCGCGCCCTGCCCAACCCGATGTGGCAGCTCATGCCCGGGAAGCTGCAGGACCTGCTCGGCGGCGACACCGGTCCGCTGCTGACGGTGCATCCGCTCGGCGGCTGCCCGATGGGCGACGACTCCACGTCCGGCGTGGTGGACGATTGCGGCCGGGTCTTCGATGCCGCACCGGGCGACAAGGAAGCGCTGCACGAGGGCCTGGTCGTGCTGGACGGCTCGATCATTCCCGCCTCGCTGGGCATCAACCCGGCGCTGACGATCGCCGGCGTGGCGCTGCGCGCGGTCGGGCAGCTGCGGACCGAATGGGGCTACACGGCGGACGCCGGTGCCGCGGCGAAGTTCGGCGATCGTCCCCGCTTCAAGGTGCCGGGTCCGATCGAGCCGCCCACGGACACGCAGATCGAAGTGCTCGAGCGCCTGTCCGGCGCCGTGCCGCTGCGCGGCATGGGCGGCAGCGGTCCGCTGGCCGCGCACGTCGAGCTGACCCTGCGCTTCGACCCGATCGCCATCAGGGACCTCACGTCGGGGACCTCCGCCGCCACGCTGAAGCTGCAGCCTGCGCACGGCTGCCTGCGGATCTTCTCGGTGCGCCCGGCCGACGACACCGAGGCGCCCGACCACGAAGCCCTGCTGATCGCCACGGTCAAGGGCACGCTGCGGACCTTCGCCCACAAGCGCAGCTCCAGCGCCGGCCGGCGCTTCCAGGGCCTGTGGGCCTGGTTCCGCAACCGCGGGCTGCGCGACACGGTGCTGTGGCTGCTCGATCGGTGGAACGGCCAGGGTCCAGCGCCCACCCACGAGCGGACGTTCGCGCAGGAAGCGTCGGAGCGGGTGAAGAGCCTGTGGGCGCTGAGCTCGCGCGCAGGCGGCGCGCGCCTGTTCGAGTACGAGCTCGAGGTGGTCGACGTGCAGGCGTGCAGGCTGCCGGCGTACGTGCAGAAGTCGTTCGTGGGCGCTCCGATCCGGGCCGTGAAGGAGCTGACCTACTCGCGGCGCTCCAATCCCTGGCGGCAGCTGTCGCGGGTGAAGCTGACCGCTTTCCCGCGGGCGCGCACGCATGACGCCGTGCTCGAGCTCGACACCGGCCACCTGGCGCGCCAGAAGGTGCCGCTGTTCCGGATCGTCCGGCAGCAGGACCATGCCAAGGCGCTGATGGACGTCGCCGCGCTCGGCCTCTATCTCACCCGCCTGCTGATCCACCTGCATGCCTGGAGCTTCCGGCTGCCGGACGAGCCGCCGCCGCGCGAGATCCAGCGGCTGCCGGGCTATGTGCCGGGGTTGCCGCCGCCGCGGATCCACGAGTTCCCGGTGGCCGGCCTGCGCGACGGCCGGCCGGTGATGGTGCGGCTCACGCACTACCCGTTCTCCCCGGCCCGGCGATCGCGGACGCTGGACGCGAACCCGCAGGCGCGCGAGGCGCTCTTCACGCCCATCCTGCTGATCCACGGCTACAGCGCCAGCGGCACGACCTTCGCGCACCACTCGGTGCGGCCCAACGTGGCATCGTCGCTCTGGGACCGCGGCCGCGACGTCTGGATCGCCGACCTGCGCACCAGCGCCGGCATGCCGCATGCGCGCGAGCCCTGGACCTTCGAGCAGGTCGGCATGGCGGACATCCCGGTGGCGGTCCACCAGGTCTGTGCGCTCACCGGCGCGGACAGGATCGACGTGTTCGCGCACTGCATGGGCTCGGCGATGCTGGGCATGGCGCTGCTGGGATCGGAGTCGCCGCGCGAGCGCTTCCTGCCGCTGCGGCGCGAGCTGCCGGACCGCATCCGGCGGCTGGTGATGTCGCAGGTCGCGCCGGCCGTGGTCTTCACGCCGGACAACACCTTCCGCGCCTACGCGATGCAGTACCTGCGGCATTTCCTGCCCATGGAGGACTACGAGTTCCGCCCGTCCGGCCCGCGCTCGCACAAGGACCGGCTGATGGACCGCTTCCTGGCCACCCTGCCCTACCCGGAGGAGGAGTTCGATCGCGAGAACCCGTTCTGGCCGCCCTGGCGCCGCACGCCCTGGGTGGGCACGCGGCATCGCATGGATGCGCTCTACGGCCGCGACTTCAACGTCAACAACCTGCCGCAGGAGATGCTCGACTGCATCGACGACCACTTCGGCCCGCTGAGCATCGAGACGGTGTCGCAGGCGGTGCACTTCGCGCGGCTGAAGGCCATCACCACCCGCCAGGGATTCAACGACTTCGTGCGACCCGACCGCCTGCGCGAGAAGCTGCGCTTCCCGATCCTGCACGTGCACGGCCGCCAGAACGGCCTGGTGTCCAACCGCACGCCCGCGCACTACCGCAAGGTGCTGACGGACAGCGATGCGCGGTTCGAGAGCCCGCAGGCCTTCCAGCCGATCCTGTACGACGCGGGCCACCAGGACCTGCTGATCGGCCGTCCGGCCGCGGCCATGTTCGAGGACATGAACCGCTACCTCGAGGCACCGTTCGCTCCGGTGGTGAGGGAGCCGGCGGGCGGCATCCGCATCAGCTTCGCCGCGCGCATTCCGGCCCACGGCGTGCGCCTGCCGCCGCCGTTCGAGGGCCACGAGCGCTGCTCGCTGGGTGACGAGGGCGCCAACGGCGCGCCCGTCGCCGCGCTGCTGATCCCGGTGGTGCGCCACGGCGACCGCTACGCGCCCGTCGACGACGCCGGCCGCCCGATGGCGCCCACGGAACAGGTGCTGGCCGAGCGGGTGGACTGGCGGGCGCTGTCACCGGTCTCGCCGAACGAGCTGGCCACGCGCTACACCTTCGAGCTGGACGGCCGCACGCCCGCGGAAGGCGCCGACGGCATCCTGGTGCTGGTGCTCTACAGCCAGTCGGCCGCGCTGCAGCCGGGCGTGGCCCGCTGCGACGCCGAACTGGCCATGCGCGTCGCCTCGCGTTCGCCGGGCGGCCGCGGCCTGGCGGGCCTCGCGGGCATGGCGGCCGATCCGGACAACATCGCCCTGGCCGGGGCGGAGGGTGCCCAGGACCTCACCAGGCGCATCGTGCACGCGATGGCGGAATCGGTGCGGCGGGCCTTCGAGCGCGCGCCCGTCGTCGAGCTCAGCCTGGGCATCCTGCGCCCACCGCCGAGGCGCGATCCGTCGGCGTCCTCCACGCGCAGCTTCGCGCTGGCCAGTTGCCAGTACCCCGGCGACATCCTGGATCGCACGCCGCCCGGAACGCCGGAGCGTTCCGCACCGCCCGGGCCGAGCGACGCGTCCTACCTGCGGCTGCTGGACCTGCTGGAGGGCCGGCGCGAGACGCTCGCCGTACCGCAGTTCCTGGTGCTGGCCGGCGACCAGATCTACGCCGACGCCACGGCGGGCCTGTTCGATCCACGCCGGCTCGACGATCGTTTCCGCGTGTCCTACGAAGCCTTCTTCGGTGCGCGCGGGCCGCGATCGGTGCTGTCGCGGCTGCCGGCCGTGATGCGGGCCGACGACCACGAGATCGCGGACAACTTCGAGCCCGGTCCGGGGCCATCGGAGCGGCTGGGCCGGATCGGCATCCGCGAGTTCCTGCGCCACCAGTGCGACGAAGACATGCCCGGCCCCGTGCGGCCCCGGCTGTGGCACGCCACGCCGGTGCACGGCCTGCCGTTCTTCTGGGCCGACGCGCGGACCCTGCGCACGCCGCGCACCGCCGCCACGGTCGGCGACGCGAGCATGCTCGGCGACGACCAGGCCGATGCACTCGATCGGTGGCTCGCCGACAAGGCCACTCCGGGCCCGCGGTTCTTCGTCTCCGCGCCCATGGTGCTTCCTCGCCATCTCGAAACACGGGTCGCCGACGACCCGGCTGCCGCGGTCCGCTCCGACGCCTGGGATGGCTTTCCCTGCTCGCTGCACCGACTGCTGGCGAAGGTGCATGCGCGCGGGCAGGACGACGTCTTCCTCCTGTCGGGCGACGCCCATGTCTCCAACGTCTGCCGCATCGAGATCCGCAAGTCCGGCGAGCCCGGCGTGGTGGTCGCCCATTCGGTCCACAGCTCGGCGCTGTACGCGCCCTACCCGTTCGCCAACGGCATCGAAGAGGACTTCGCCGGTGAGGAGACGTTCGGGTTCAAGTACGACGGCGCGGCTTACGAGTGCACCGTCAAGACGTCGTACCCCGCGCGCGGCGACGGCTTCGCGGTGCTGACCGTCTCGCAGGAGCCGGCCGGCTGGCGGGTGAACGTCCGCTTCGACCGCGAGATGGACCCGCCGCCGGGCGCGAGCAACAGCTTCGACCTGCGCGTCGGCGGGAAGGAAGCCGCCGCGCAAGCGGAGCAGGCGGTGCCGGCCTGAGCCTTCAGGTCCCCACCAGCTCCTCGATCGTCTCCAGCAGTCCGTCCAGCGAGAACGGCTTGCGCAGCACCCGGTCCCAGCTGCCGTGCGGATGCAGCTCGGGGTCGATCGAGCTCATGAGGATCACGGGCAGCTTCTTTCCTTCGGGCATCTTGCGGATGCGGCCCACCAGGTCGTAGCCGGTGACGTACGGCATCATCACGTCGGTCAGCACCAGGTCGGGCACCGACTTGGCGAGCTGGTCCAGCGCGGCGCGGCCGTTGCCGGCGCCCACCGCCTGGTAGCCGCCCAGCTCCAGCGTGGCGCAGATGGTCTGCAGCAGGTCGAGTTCGTCGTCGACCACCAGGATGGTCTTCACTTGTCGTCTCCGCGGCGGCTGCGGGCATAGCCCGACAGGATGGATTCGGCGCTGTCGAACGAGCCGCTCACCTGGATGCCGCGGTCGTCCATGGTGAACTCGCGGATCGAGGTGTCGTACGGACTCTCGCGCATCTTCATGATCGATACCAGCCGGTGCAACTGCGACTTCAGCTCGACGTACCGCAGCAGCACCACCGTCTCCACCACGTGGGCCAGTTCCGGGTTGGGCAGTTCCACCTCGGAGCCGAACAGCGGCAGCTCATCCGAGATCAGCGTGGTCACGTCCCAGGTGCGCAGCTGGTTGGTCAATGCCGACAGGAAGCGCGGCAGGCGGTCCTCGTACACCGCGGCCGCGGCGAAACCCTGCACGCCGTCGATGAACAGCCGGCGCCGCGCCTCCTTCTCCGAACGCACGCGCTCCAGCAGCGACTCGGCCAGCGCATCCATGTAGTGCTCCAGCGGCGGCTGCCAGATGAGCTCGATGGTGCCGTCGTCCACGTGGCGACGCAGCGGGATGCCCATCGCCTCGGCCCGCTCCATCAGCCGGGGCGGCGGCTCGAAGAAGCCGAAGTACATGCCCTTGTGCCCGAGCCGTGCGCCCTCGACCAGGAAGCTCAGGCCCAGCGTGGTCTTGCCCGAGCCCGGCGCGCCCAGCAGCGCCAGCGTGGAGCCGGACAGGATGCCGCCGTTCATCATGCGGTCCAGTTCCGCCACGCCGAACGCCATGCGCTGCCGCTCTTCCGTGGCGTGCGCGGGCGGCTGGTCGAACTGGATCTCGGTACGCGGGTGGATCTGCACGCCGTTCTCGGTGATCTCCACCTCGTGCCTGCCGCGCAGGTAGCCGCAGCCGCGGAACTTGTGCACCGTCAGCTCGCGCACGGCGCGCGGGCCGATGAGCTGGTCCGACAGCTCGATCACGCCGTCCACCATCGCGTTCTCGTCGCGCCGCGCCGAGCCTACGCTCTCGACCGCGCACAGCAGGGTCGTGGTGCCGGTCATCGCGGTGAACGCCTGCAATTGCTGCAGGAACTCCTTGGCGTCCAGCCGCTGGCCGGCGGCCTGCTCCACCGACTCGAGCCCGTCGATGATCAGGATGCTGGGCTTTTCCTGCATCACCGTGGCCTGCAGCAGCCGCAGCAGGCCTTTCAGGCCCTCATCCTTGAGCGTCTGGTAGCCCGAGATGTACTTGAGCTTGCTGCCCACGGCCCGGGCGTCGAAGAACTTCAGGCTCGACAGGTGGCGCACCATCTTCGAATGCGATTCGGCCAGGATCGTGAAGTACACGCACGGCAGCCCGGTCTTGCCGATGTGGTTGAAGCAGAGCTGGTTGGCCATGATGGTCTTGCCGGCCCCCGGCGGACCGTAGAGCGTGTAGATGCCGCCGCGGAAGAATCCGCCCTTGAGGATGAAGTCCAGGCGCGGGATGCCGCTTTCGATGCGGTCCGGCTCGTCGGTGGGTGGTGGGGTCGCGGGCTTCTTTCGCTGGCTCGCCATCAGTTCTCCTCGCGCTCGATCGGCAGGTGCACGGTGAAGGTCGCGCCGGCGCCGGGCCGGCTGTCGATGGAGATCCGCCCGCCGTGCGCGCGGACGATCTCGCGGACGATGTACAGGCCCAAACCCGCGCCCTCTTCGGCGGAGTTGCGGGCGAGCCGCTCGAACGGCTCGAAGATGCGCTGCTGGTCCTCGGCGGCGATCCCAGCGCCATGGTCCCGCACCGACAGGCCGGCCTCGCCGCCATTCTCCCCGGTGCTCACCTCGATGCGGCCGCCGCCGTACTTGATCGCGTTCGTCACCAGGTTGCTGACGACCTGCTCCAGCCGGAGCCGGTCCCAGCGGCCCACCACCGGCGCGCAGCCCTGCATGTCCAGCCTGCAGCCCGCCTCGCGCGCCATCTCGGCCAGCCGCGCCACCGACTCGTGGACGAGCTGGCACAGGTCCACCGGCTCCGGCTGCAGCACCAGGCGCTCGTTCTCGACCTGCGCTGCATCCAGCAGCAGGTCCACCATCCGGGTCAGCCGCCGCAGCTGGCGCGACGGCACGGCGAGCAGGCGGCCCACCGCGTCCACATCGAGCGACCCGCGGGCCCGCGCCGTGCGTTCCAGCAGGTCCAGGTTCAGCAGGATGGAGGCGATCGGCGTGCGCAGCTCATGCGTGGCGATCGAGAGCTGCCGGTCGCGCGCCGCCAGCGCCTGCTGCACGGTCTGGGTCGCCGCGCGCTCGCCGCCCCGTGCGGCCAAGGCCGCGCGGACTTCGCTGAACACCTCGTGCACGGCTTCGAGGGCGGCCGCGTCCAGCCCTCCGGCCTGCAGCAGGGCCGCGAGGCAGTCGTGCTCCAGCCGGTCGAACAGCGCGATGCCCGCGTCCAGTCCCGCTTCGGGCCATCCGGGCGCCAGTACCTGCCGCGCGGCCGGCGAGGCGGACGGCGCCGCAGTCTCGAGGCGATGCCGCAGGGCGTCCAGCAGCCAGTCGGCCAGCGGGGCGGGCAGGTTGCGGATGCCGTCCTGCCGCCAGCGCGCGGTGACTTCCGCGAGGGCGCGCAGCCTCACGCCAAGCACGTGGCGTGCGGCGGGAATGGGGTGCGCAGATGCGTGTGGGTCCATATCGACGGCGAGCGTTACCCTAACGGCGCGATGCGACGCGACTTGTAGGTACGCATGCCAACGGGCCGCCGCACCCGTCCGGCAGGAGCGTCGGGTATGCTCGACCTGCGGCGCCAACACCGAATGATCCAATCCCCCGACGACAACCTGTCGGCGCGCCTCGAGCGTGCGGAGCAGGCCGTTGCCGCGCGGGACGACTTCCTCGCCATCGCCGCGCATGAACTGCGCTCCCCCCTCAACGCGCTCGCGCTTCGCATGGCGGCGCTCGAGATGATGGCGGCGCGCGAGGGCAGCGAGACCCTGCGTGCGGAGATCGAGCGCACGCGGCGCACCGTCGACCGCTATGTCCGCCGCGCGGTCGTGCTGCTGGACGTGAGCCGGCTGAACTCATCCGGGATGCACCTGTCGCCCAGCCGCGTCGACGTCGCCGAGCTGGTGCGCAACGTCGTCGAGTCCCACGCGGACGAGGCGGCCTTCCATGGCGCCGCGCTGGCTGCCGAGGTCGAAGGCGAGCCGCAGGGCTTCTGGGACGCGCACATGGTGGAGCAGATCCTCTCCAACCTCGTGAACAACGCGCTCAAGTACGGCGACGGCAGCCCGGTCCGCGTGAAGGCCTGGGCCGACGAGAGCGGCATGGCCCATTTCGAGGTGACGGACGGAGGCCCCGGCATCGACGCCGCCGCGCGGTCGAGGATCTTCGAGAAGTTCGAGCGCGTGGTCGCCAACACGCGCGACCGCGCCGGCTTCGGCCTCGGGCTGTGGATCGTCGGCCGCATGGTGGCCGCGCATGAAGGCGTGATCGACGTGGCCCCGGTGGCGCAGGGCGGCTCGCGGTTCCTCGTGAGCCTGCCGCTGGTGCCGGCCCGGGCCGCGGGCAGGAAGGAAGGCAGTACGTGAACACAGGCGCCGAGAAGGCATCGCCGATCGACCGCATCCCCACGGGCGTTTCCGGCCTGGACGAGATCCTGGGGGGCGGCCTGCTGCGTTCGGGCGTGTACATCTTCCAGGGCTCGCCCGGCGCGGGCAAGACGATCCTGGCCAACCACATCGTCCACCGCCATGCGGCCGGAGGCGGCAAGGTCGTGTACGTCACGCTGCTGGCCGAGTCGCACGCGCGGCTGTTCCAGCACATGGAGAGCTTCACGTTCTTCCGTCCCGACGTGGTGCCCGAGAAGATCTATTACGTGAGCGCCTTCCACGCGCTGCGCAGCCAGGGCCTCAAGGGCGTGATCGAGCTGCTGCGCACCGAGATGCGGTCGCACCAGGCGGGCATCGTGGTGCTGGACGGCCTGGTGATGGCGGCCAGCGCGGCCGAGTCGGACGAGGAGCTCAAGCTCTTCATCAGCGACATCCAGACCCACTCGACCCTCAGCGGCTGCACCACGCTGCTGCTCACCAGCGAGAACGCGGACCGCCCGGTGTCGGCCGAGCAGACCATGGTCGACGGCATCGTGCTGCTGCGCGAGCGGGCGTTCGGCGTGCGCCGCGAGCGCAACATCGAAGTGGTCAAGTTCCGCGGCAGCAGCACGCTGCGCGGCAACCACTCGTTCCGCATCGGGCCGCAGGGCATCGTCATCTACCCGCGCCTGGAATCGGCGCGGCGCCCGGGGCCGACCGACTGCGTGCAGCGCATCGGCGTCAGCACCGGCGTGGCCGGGCTCGACGCGATGTTCGACATCAACGGCTACGCCAAGGGCAGCGTGACCGCCCTGTCGGGTCCGTCGGGATGCGGCAAGACCACCCTCGCCCTGCATTTCGCGGCCCAGGCCCGGCCCGGCGCGAGCGCGCTGTTCGTCGGCTTCTACGAGCCGCCGGCGCTGCTGCGGCAGGTGTCCGAGACGCTGGGGCTGCGGCTGCCCGATGACCCGGCCGCGCTGGAATTCATGTGGCAGTCGTTCGGCGAGAACATGCTGGACGAACTCGCCGCGGGCATCCTGGAGCGCGTGGCCCAAAGCCGCCACGCGCGCGTGGTGATCGACGGCGCCGGCGGCCTGATGGCCACGCCGGGATTCAGCGACCGCGGCGGTGCCTTCCTCGCCGCGCTCACCAGCGAGCTGCGCGCGCTGGGCACCACCTCGCTGATCACCGTGGAGCAGATGGACGCGACCCGCGCGCTGGTGCTGGACAGCGCCACCATGTCGGCGCTGGCGGACAACGTGCTGGACCTGCACATGATGAAGTCGCCGGCCATGCGGCGCTTCGCGACCATCCGCAAGAGCCGCGTGAGCCGCTGCGACCTGCGGGAGAGGGAGCTGAAGCTGACGCCGACCGGCGTGGCGCTGGTGGAGGAGCCGAGCATTGGAGACTGAGTCTCTTGCCCGGGAGGGTTCCGGATGACGGCACCTCGCATCCTGCTGGTCGAAGACGAACTCTCCAGCGCGGAGGTGCTCGCGCTGCTGCTCGCCGACATCGGCTACGAGGTCACGGTCGCACCCGATGCCCGGCAGGCCCTGCTTCGCCTGGAGGAAGCGGCGCCGGACCTGCTGATCACCGACTTCATGATGCCCGGCATGAACGGGGCCATGCTGGTGAAGGCGCTGCGCGACATGCCGCGGTACGCCGCCCTGCCCGTGCTGATGATCAGCGGCGCCCCGGAATCGGCGCTGCGCGCCTATGCCGTGCCCTACCAGGCCTTCCTGCGCAAGCCGTTCTCGCTGGACGAATTCCTGAAGATCGTCGGCACGCTGCGCGCCGTACGCCCCAAAGGGCCCGCCTAGCCCAGTTCGAACCCCGACGACTTCTCGAGCGCGCGGATCAGCGCCGAGTGGTCCCAGCCGCCGCCGCCGTCGGCGATGCAGGCGTCCAGCAGCTCCATGGCGGTCGACGTGTTCGGCATCGCGAGGCCGAAGTCCCGCGCGCTCGACAACGCCAGGTTCAGGTCCTTGCGATGCAACGCGATGCGAAAGCCCGGCGCGAAGGCGCGGCCGATCATGCGATCGCCATGCACCTCCAGCACCCGCGACGAAGCGAACCCGCCCATCAGGGCTTCGCGCACGCGCGCGGGGTCCGCACCGGCCCGCGCGGCGAACAGCAGCGCCTCGGCGACGGCCTGGATGTTCAGGGCCACGACGACCTGGTTGGCCACCTTGGCCGTCTGGCCGTCGCCGTTCGCGCCGACCCGGCTGATGTTCCTGCCCATCCGCTGGAAGAGCGGCAGCACGCGCTGGAACACGCCTTCCTCGCCGCCGACCATGATGGACAGCGTCGCGTCGCGCGCCCCGACCTCGCCGCCGGACACCGGCGCGTCGAGGTAGTCGCAACCCAGCGCGTTGATGCGGCGCGCGAAGTCCTTGGTGGCCACCGGCGAGATCGAGCTCATGTCGACCACCACCTTGCCCGGCGTGAGGCCCGAGGCCACGCCGCGTTCGGAGAAGAGCACCGCCTCCACGTCCGGCGTGTCGGGCACCATGATGAAGACGATGTCCGCGCGCTCGGCCACGCCGCGCTGGCTGGTGCAGAAGGTCGCCGGGCTCTGGGCGATCGCCTCCGGCACCCTGCCGCGGGTGTGCACGAACAGCGGGTGCCCGGCCTGGAGCAGGTGCCCGCACATGGGCGCGCCCATGATGCCGAGGCCGATGAATCCGAGTTTCATTTGCACAGCACCCTCCTCCAACCCAGGCCGGCTCCGGTGGTCGCGGCCGGCTTGTATTCGCACCCGACCCAGCCGGCGTAGCCGATGCGGTCCAGGTGCTCGAACAGGAAACCGTAGTGGATCTCGCCGGTGCCGGGCTCGTGGCGGCCCGGGTTGTCGGCGACCTGCACGTGGCCGATCCGCGGCAGCTCCTTCTCCAGCGTGGCCGCCAACTCGCCCTCCATCCGCTGCGCGTGATAGACGTCGTACTGCAGCCGCAGGTTGTCGGCCCCGACCTCGTCGATCAGGTCGAGCGCCTGGCGCGTGCGGCAGAGATGGAAACCGGGGACGTCGAAGGTGTTGATCGGCTCGACCAGCAGGGTGATGCCCTCCTCCCGCAGGCGCTTCGCCGCGTAGCGCAGGTTGGCCACCAGCGTTTCGTGCAACTGCGCGGCCGGCACGCCGGGCGGGGCCTTCCCCGCCAGGCAATTGAGCTGGTTCACACCCAGGTCCCGCGCGTAGCGCAGCGCAATGCCGACGCCGTCGCGGAACTCCGCCACGCGGTCCGGATGGCAGGCGATGCCGCGTTCGCCGGCCGCCCAGTCGCCCGCGGGCAGGTTGTGCAGCACGAGGTAGAGCCGGTGCTCGTCGAGCCGGCGGCGGATCTCGCCCGCGGGATGGTCGTAGGGGAAGAGGAACTCGACGCCCTCGAATCCGGCCCGCGCGGCAAGCGCGAACCGGTCGAGGAACGGCACCTCGGTGAAGAGCATGGTGAGGTTGGCGGCGAAGCGGGGCATGTCGCGGTCCTCTCAGTCGAGCAGCGCGAGGCCCACCGCCGTCGGCGCATCGGCGGCGCTCGCGGCGAGCTCCTCGAACTCGACGATGTTGTCGATCTCGGTGCCCATCGCGATGTTCGTCACCCGCTCCAGCAGCACTTCGACCACGACCGGCACGCGGTACTCGGCCATCCAGGCCTCGGCCTGGTGCAGCGCCGCGGCGAGGTCGCCGGGCTCGTGCACCCGGATCGCCTTGCAGCCCAGCCCTTCGACCACCTTCACGTGGTCGACGCCGTAGCCGGCGGCGGGTTCTTCGTCCGGCACGTTGATGTTGTCGAAGGCCAGCTGCACGCAGTAGTCCATCGCGAAGCCGCGCTGCGCCTGCCGGATCAGGCCGAGGTAGCTGTTGTTCACCACCACGTGGATGTAGGGCAGCTTGAACTGCGCGCCCACGGCCAGCTCCTCCAGCATGAACTGGAAGTCGTAGTCGCCGGACAGCGCGACCAGCCGCGCCTGCGGGTCGGCCGCGCGCACGCCGAGCGCGGCCGGCACCGTCCAGCCCAGCGGGCCGGCCTGCCCGCAGTTGATCCAGCGCCGCGGACCGTAGACGTGCAGGAACTGCGCGCCGGCGATCTGCGACAGCCCGATGGTGGACACGTACGTCACGTCGCGGCCGAAGGCCTCGTTCATCGCCTGGTACACGCGCTGCGGCTTGATCGGCACGTCATCGAAGTGGGTCTTGCGCTGCTGGCCCAGGTCGGTCTTGCGGGCCAGGCAGTCGCGCGACCACTCGCTCCACCGCGGGAAGCGGCCGGCCGCGATGCGCTCCCGCGCCACTTCGATCAGCAGCCGCAGCGCGGCGCCCGCGTCCGACACGATGCCCAGGTCGGGCGCGAAGACGCGGCCGATCTGCGTGGGCTCGATGTCGATGTGGACGAAGCGGCGGCCCTTGCAATAGACCTCGGGCGAGCCGGTGTGGCGGTTCGCCCAGCGGTTGCCGATGCCGAGCACGACGTCGGAGGCCAGCAGCGTCGCGTTGCCGTAGCGGTGGCTGGTCTGCAGCCCGCACATGCCCGCCATCAGCGGATGGTCGTCGGGGATCGCGCCCCAGGCCATCAGCGTCGGGATCACCGGGATGCCCGTGAGCTCCGCGAATGCCACCAGCTCGTCGGCGGCGTCCGCGTTGATGATGCCGCCTCCGGCCACGATCAGCGGCCGCTGCGCGGTCGCGAGCATGTCCAGCACCTTCTCCGCCTGCCGTCGGCTCGCGGCCGGCTTGTAGACCGGCAGCGGCTCGTAGGCGTCGATGTCGAACTCGATCTCCGCCATCTGCACGTCCAGCGGAAGGTCGATGAGGACGGGGCCCGGCCGGCCCGAGCGCATCAGGTGGAAGGCCTGCTGGAAGACCTGCGGCAGCTGCGCGGGCTCCAGCACGGTGGTCGCCATCTTGGTCACGGGCCTCGCGATCGAGGCGATGTCGACGGCCTGGAAGTCCTCCTTGTGCAGCCGTGCGCGCGGCGCCTGGCCGGTGATGCAGAGGATGGGGATGGAGTCGGCGCTCGCGGAATAGAGGCCGGTGATCATGTCGGTGCCCGCGGGCCCCGAGGTGCCTATGCACACGCCGATGTTGCCGGCCTTGGCGCGGGTGTAGCCCTCGGCCATGTGGGAAGCGCCCTCCACGTGCCGGGCCAGCACGTGCGAGATGGTCTGGCGTTCCTTCAGCTGCGCGTAGAGGGGATTGATGGCGGCGCCGGGGATGCCGAAGGCCTGGGTGATCCCTTCCTTCTCCATCACGAGCACGGCCGCCATCGCGGCTTTCATTCGGGGCATCGGTTCGCTCCTTGCAGTGCGACCGATTCTTCAGCTGCCGCTTGGATCCGGGAACGCCAGCCCCGGCGATATCACTTATTCCGCGGCGGAATCACGCCGGGCTGCGGCTACTCCCACCAGCGGCCGGCGAAGCGGCCGTCCAGGAAGGCGATGAACGCCTGCACCTTCGCCGGCACCAGCTTGGGCGACGGGTAGACGGCGTGGATCTCCTGCTCGGGGAGTTCGTAGCCTTCCAGCACCTGCCGCACATCGCCGCTGCGCAGCGCCTTTTCGGCCACGTAGCGCGGCAGCGCCGCGATGCCCAGGTGGCCGCGCGCCGCGGCGAGCACGGCCGACAGGTTGTTCGAGCGCAGGCTGCCGCTGACCGGCACGGTCACCGTCTCCCGGCCCGGAGACCGCAGCAGCCAGACGTCGTTGCCCTGCACGCTGCTGTAGATCAGCGCGGCGTGCTCCTGCAGCTGTTCCGGCGCGGTCGGCGTGCCGGCTTTCCGCAGGTATTCCGGCGAGGCCACCAGCAGCCACGGGTTCACGCCCAGGAAGCGCGCGCCCAGCGTCGAGTCGGCGAGCTTGCCCAGGCGAAGCGCCACGTCGATGCCCTGCCCCACCAGATCGGTGTAGCGGTCCTCGAAGCTCAGGTCCACGCGCACCTGCGGATGGCGCGACAGGAACTCCAGCGCCAGCGGCACGACCACCCGGCGCCCGAA
Source organism: Pseudomonadota bacterium (assembly GCA_023390985.1). Taxonomy (GTDB): domain Bacteria; phylum Pseudomonadota; class Gammaproteobacteria; order Burkholderiales; family Burkholderiaceae_C; genus Ramlibacter. Next base: position 43,323 of record JAEWBU010000267.1, on the reverse strand, counting down.
CGCCACCGAGCTGCCGATGCGCAGCAGACCCTGCGCATGGTCCTGCCGCGGGCGCACCGCGCCGTCCGCCTCCTCGGCGTCGCGCAGCAGCGCCTTGCACTTGTCGTAGTAGATCGCGCCGGCCTCGGTCGGGCTCACGCCGCGCGTGTTGCGGTTGAGCAGCCGAGCCTTCAGCCGCGCCTCCAGCGCGGCGATGTGCTTGGTGATCGTGGGCTGGGTGGTCCTGAATTCGTCCGCCGCCCGGGAGAAGCTGCCCAGCTCCACCAGCCGCACGAACATCTCCATGACCTGCAGGCGATCCACGCTAGACCCTGAAGATCGCCTCGAGGTCGGCCTCGCCGTTGCCGTCGTCCAGGCTCATGCTGCTCTCGATGTGGTCGAGGTGGTCGAGCATCAGTTTCTCCGCGCGCGCGCGATCGCGCCGGGCCACCGCGTCGATGATCATCTGGTGCTCGTCGTCGCGGCAGCTCTGGGCCGTGGGCGCGTCGTAGAGGAAGATGATCAGGCAGGTCAGCATGCACAGCTCGCGCATGGTGCGGGCCAGCGCCGAGTTGCCGGCCAGTTCGGCCGCCAGCGTGTGGAATTCGCCGGACAGCCGGATCACGGCCCGCTTGTCGCCGCGCCGCCGCGCGTCCGCCTCCAGCTCCACGTGCTGCCGCAGGCGGTTGATCTTCTCGGTGGTGAGCGTGTCCACCAGGCGCTTGAGCACCGCCGGCTCGATCAGCCGGCGCGCCTCGAAGACGTCGCGCGCCTGCTCGATCGTCGGCTTGGCGACGTAGGCGCCGCGCTGCGGGAAGAGGTCGACGATCTGCTCGTGCGCCAGCCGCGCCAACACCTCGCGCACGCGCGCGCGGCTGACGCCGAAGATGTCGGCCAGGCGCTCCTCCCCGAGCTTGGTGCCGGGATGCAGGCGGTGCTCCAGGATGGCGATGTAGATCCGCTCGTAGATCTCGTCGACGGACTTCTCGCGCTCGGCACGGCCGGCGGGCGCGTCGGCGGCCTTCGGCCGTCGGGTCTTCACGTCCACTGGAACAGCCCTCCCCAGCCTTCGATGGCCGCGGGCGAACGGCCCGCCGCGCGCACCATGCCCCACACGGTGGTGCTCACGGTGTCCAGCAGCGGGATGCCGTGCTCGCGCTCGAACTGCGGCGCCAGCTGCGCGGCCCGCAGGTTGGTGCAGAAGGTGGTGATGGCCTGCGGCCGCTCGCGCGCCACCGCCGCCATCAGCTCGCGCAGCGTTCCCGGATCGACGCCCGCGAAGTCGTGGTTGACGCGGATGCCCAGGTGGCGCTGCGCCACCGTCTCGATGCCCAGCGTCCGGTAGTTGCCGACGATGCGGTCCTGCACGTCCTGCGTGTAGGGCGTGACGAAGCCGATGCGCGTGATCTTGCGGATCGCCAGCAGCTCGTTCAGCGCCAGCACCGCGGTCGTCGCCGGGATGCCGGTGCGCTCGCGGATGCGTTCGACCAGCTGCCGGTCGCGATCGAAACCGAGCCAGCCCGAGGAGGTGCCGCTCCAGCCGATCACGTCCACCTTGGCATCGGCCAGCAACTCCGCGGCGGCCAGGATGTTGCCGTCGTCGAACTGGCCCAGGGCCGCGGCGTCGAGTGCGATCTCGGTGACCTTGAAGCGCGAGAAATGGACGCTGGCATGAGGGAGGGTGCCGGCGATGGCGGTGGTCAGCGGCTCGAGGGCCGTATTGGAAGAGGGGGTCAGCACCCCCAGGCGCAACGGACGGGTCATGGCGGCTCCGGGATCTCAGTGCCGAGTATGCGCGACCGGCGGCCGCCGATTCGATCAATCCCGGTCAAGATTGTCGACACTAGTGTAAACACCAGTGCTCCGCATCGACCGGTAAACCATAGTGCTCCATCTGGATCCGCTGACGGCCAGACCCCAGCCGTGGCCCGGAACTTGCCTTGGATGTTGAACTTGATCCTTATGAACTCTCGCCCCGCACCGCTTTCGGTCGACATCTTTTTGTCGACAATCATGTCTGCACCTTCGCAGCACCCTGAGGGCACCAACGCGGTGCAGCGGGGAGGCCGGCATGGCTGAGCCCTATGGCCTGGACCTGGTCATCCGCAATGCCGTGGTCGCCACGGCGAGCGACACCTTCGATTGCGACATCGGCATCCGCGGCGGTCGCATCGCCCTGCTCGGCCATGGCCTGCCCGGCGGCGAACGCGAGATCGATGCGGCCGGAAGGACCGTGACGCCGGGCGGCGTCGACGCCCACTGCCACCTGGACCAGCCGATGGAAGGCCCGGCGAAGATGGCCGACGACTTCGTCACCGGCAGCCGCTCGGCGGCCTGCGGCGGCACCACGACCATCATCCCGTTCGCCGCCCAGATGAAGGGCCAGTCGCTGCGCGCCGCGGTGACCGACTACCACGGGCGCGCCGAAGGCAAGTCCTGCATCGACTACGCCTTCCACCTGATCGTGAGCGACCCCACGCCGGAGGTGGTGGAGCGCGAACTGCCGTCGCTGATCGGCGAGGGCTACACCTCGTTCAAGGTCTACATGACGTATGACGACCTGAAGCTGGACGACGCGCAGATCCTCGACGTGCTGGACGTCGCCCGCACCCATGGCGCGCTGGCGATGGTCCATGCCGAGAACGCCGACTGCATCGAGTGGCTGACCAGGCGGCTGGAAGCCGCGGGCCGCACGGCGCCGCGCTGGCACGCGCACGCCCGGCCGATGCTGGTGGAGCGCGAGGCCACGCACCGCGCCATCGCGTTGTCCGAGCTGGTGGACGTGCCCATCCTCATCGTCCACGTGTCCGGCCGCGAGGCGATCGAGCAGATCCGCTGGGCGCGCGGCCACGGCCTGTCGATCTTCGCGGAGACCTGCCCGCAGTACCTGTTCCTCACCGCCGAGGACCTGGGCATCGACGACAGCTACCTGGGCGCGCGCTGCATCTCCAGCCCGCCGCCGCGCGACAAGGCCAACCAGCAGCGCATCTGGGAAGGTTTGACCGACGGGCTGTTCACCGTGTTCTCGTCCGACCACGCGCCCTTCCGCTACGAAGACCCGCAGGGCAAGAAGATCGGCGGCGAGGAGGTCGCGTTCCGCCACATCCCCAACGGCATCCCCGGCCTGGAGACGCGCCTGCCGCTGCTCTATTCCGAGGGCGTGCTGGGCGGCCGCATCACGCTGCAGAAGTTCGTCGAGCTCACCGCCACCAATCCCGCCAAGGCGTACGGACTGCATCCGCGCAAGGGCACGATCGCGGTGGGCGGCGACGCCGACCTGGTGATCTGGGACGAGCGGGAGGTCACGCTGGACAACGGCATGCTGCACCACGCCGTCGACTACACGCCGTACGAGGGCATGAAGCTGAAGGCGTGGCCGGGCCTCACGCTGTCGCGCGGCGAGGTGGTGTGGGACGGACAACGCTTCACCGGCCGGCCCGGCCGCGGCCGGTTCCTGCCCTGCGGCAGCCCGTCCCTCCTGCCCAAGCGTTCCGCCTGAAGGAGATGGCGATGCGCCTGCTGCTGATCAACCCCAACATCTCCGACAGCGTGTCGGAGCTGATCCGCGCCGAAGCGCGGCGCAGTGCTTCGCCCGGCACCGAGGTCGAGGTGCTCACCGCGCCCTTCGGCGTCGCCTACATCGAGACCCGGTTCGAAGCGCTGGTCGGCGCGTACGCCACCGCGCAACTGGCGGCGGAGCATGGCGGCCGTGCCGACGCCATCGTGGTGGCCGCTTTCGGCGACCCGGGCCTCGCCGGCCTGCGCGAAGTGATGACGGTGCCGGTCACCGGCATGACGGAAGCGGCGCTCGCCAGCGCGCACCTGCTCGGCCACCGCATCTCGATCATCGCGATCTCCCAGCGCATCCAGGCCTGGTACCGCGAAGTCGTGGAGGCCTATGGCTTCGGTTCGCGGCTGGCCAGCATCCGCGCGCTGGACCGGCCGATCTCCGCCATCGGCGGCGTGCAGCAGGAGCACGCGCAGGCGCTGAAGTCGCTGGCCGAACGCGCCGTCGACGAGGACGGTGCCGAAGTGATCATCCTCGCGGGCGCGCCGCTCGCCGGGCTGGCCCGCTCGCTCGAGGGCCAGCTGCCCGTGCCCGTGGTCGACGGCGTCTCCAGCGCCGTGCGCCACGCCGAAACCCTGGCGGCGCTGAAGCCTGGCCACGCGCTGCGCGGCAGCTTCGCCCGGCCTCCCGTCAAACCCCACCGCGGACTGCCGGACGCCATCGCGCGCCTGCTGGACGCCCCTCGCTGACCCACTCACCCGCAGGAGCCCCATGAAAAATCCCACTCAAGCCGGCGGCCCGGCCACGCAGCCATGAAGACCCTGCTGCCGCCCGGCCGGACCAGCCGCACCGTCGCCGCCGTCACCGACACCGCCGCGCTCGCCTGCGGCTGGTGGCTGATCGTCCTCTCCGCCGTCACCTGCGTGGAGATGCTGGGACGCAAGGTCCTCGGCTTCAGCCTGCAGGGCGTGGACGAGATCGGCTCCTACACCTACGCCATCGTCGGCAGCATCGGCTTCGCCCACACGCTGGTGACGCGCAGCCACACGCGGGTCGACTTCCTGATCTCGCGCTTCTCGCCGCGCGTGCGCGCCGTGCTCAACCTGGCCGCGATGCTGACGCTGGCGGCGCTGGCCTTCCTGTGCCTGTGGCGCGGCTCGGCCACGCTGGCCGAGAGCATCGACCTGAAGTCCACCGCGTCGACGCCGCTCGCGACGCCGCTGTGGATTCCGCAAACGATCTGGCTGGCCGGCTACGTGCTGTTCGCCGTGGTGGCGGCCTGGGCCGCGATCGACGCGGCGCGGCTGTTCCTGCGCGGCGACGTCGAGGGGCTCAACGGCCGCTTCGGACCGCAGACGCTGGACGAGGAAATCGAAGCCGAGACCGACCTGCACATGCGTCCGCAAGGCGATGCCGCCGAAGCCGCGGCGCCGGCGACGGCGGGCCTGGAAACCGGAGGAGCGAAAGCATGATCAGCCCCATCGAAATCGCGATCGGCCTGGCGCTGATGCTCGGCCTCATGTTCCTCGGCCTGCATGTGGCCACCACCATGCTGGTGGTCGGCCTGCTGGGCGCCACGATCCACTTCGGCCTCCCCGCGTTCAACGCGCTGGGCGAGCAGCTGTGGGCCGCGGGCGAGGACTACCTGCTGCTGTCGATCCCGCTCTACATCCTGCTGGGCGAGATCCTGATGCGCGGCGGCGCCACCGACAAGATGTACCAGTCGCTCGCCGACTGGTTGAAGCGCCTGCCGGGCGGACTGCTGCACACCAACATCGGCGCGTCCGCGCTGTTCTCCGCGGTGTCGGGTTCGTCGGTGGCGACGGCCGCGACCATCTCCACCGTCGCCCTGCCCTCGTTCCGCAACCGCGGCTACGACCAGCGCATGGTGCTCGGCTCCATCGCCGCCGGCGCCAGCCTTGGCAACCTGATCCCGCCGGGGGTGGCGTTCATCATCTACGGGTCGATGACCAACACCTCGGCGTCGCGCCTGTACATGGCCGGCATCGTGCCGGGCGCGATCATGACGGTGCTGTTCCTGCTCACCATCCTGGCGGTGTGCGTGTGGCGGCCCTCGATGGCCGGTCGCACCGAGTCCCGGGTGGGCTGGGGCGAACGCCTGCGCAACTCGATCCACCTGGCCGGCCCGCTGGTGGTGTTCGGCGTGGTGATGGGCGGCATCTACACGGGCTGGGCCACCGTCACCGAGAGCGCCGCCCTGGGCGTGATCGTCTGCCTGCCGATCGCCGCCGCCTACCGCAAGCTCAACGTGAAGATGCTGCACGAGTGCTTCCGCTCGACGCTGCGGCTGACCGCGATGACGGCGCTGATCCTGGTCGCCGCGCTCTACCTGAACTTCGTGCTGTCGATGCTGGGCGTGCCGCAGTCGCTGGCCGGCCTGATCAAGTCGCTCGACGTCTCGCCGCTCGCGCTGCTGTGGGTGCTGGCCGTGATGTACGTGCTGCTGGGCGTGGCGCTGGAAACCATGCCGATGATGGTGGGCACGCTGCCGGTGGTGTTCCCCATCGTGCAGGCCGCCGGCATCGACCCGGTGTTCTTCGGCGTCTTCATGGTGCTGATGTGCGAGCTTTCGCTGCTCAGCCCGCCGATCGGCATGACGCTCTACGTGATCCAGGGCGTGCGCGGCGAGGGAAGCATCAACGAAGTCTTCCAGGGCACCCTGCCCTTCCTCGCGGCGATGGTGGCCATGACGGCCATCCTCATCCACTTCCCGGCGATCGCCACCTGGCTTCCCAACCTGATGTTCGGACGATGACCTCCATGAAAACCTCCCGCCTCCTCTCCGTCGCCGCGCTGGTGCTCGGCACCCTCGCCGCCATCCCGGCGCAGGCCCAGCAGCCGATCAAGCTGCGCGTCGCCGGCAACTTCGTCGCGGCGGGCCTGCTGCAGCAGCAGAAGGAACAGCCCTTCTTCGACAACTTCGCCAAGGTCTCGGGCCTGCCGGCGGAGATCGAATACAAGCCGATGGACGTGGTCGGCGTGAAGGACGTGGACGCGCTGCGCGTCATCAAGTCCGGCCTGTTCGACGTGGTCGCGCTGCGCCTGGCCCAGGCCTCGCGCGACGACCCCACCCTGCTCGGCCCCGACATCGTCGGCCTGTCCACCGACTACGACACCGCCCGCAAGGTGTGGGACGCCTGGCGCGGCCCGCTCGACCAGCGGCTGCAGGAGCGCCACGGCGCCAAGCTGCTGGCGGTCTATCCGTTCGGGCCGCAGATCCTGTTCTGCAAGGGCGCGTTCACCAGCCTCGCGGACATGAAGGGCAAGAAGGTGCGCGTGAGCGACCAGGTGCTCGCCAAGTTCATGGAGAAGATCGGCGCCATCCCGGTGACGCTGGCCTTCGGCGAGACGCAGCAGGCGCTGGAGCGCGGGGTGACCGACTGCGCCATCACCGGCCCCAGCTCGGCCAACAGCGCCGGCTGGCCCGAGGTGACCACGCACGTGATGCCGCTCGGCTTCCAGGTGCACCAGGTGGCCTTCGCGATCAACCTGGCCAAGTGGAAGTCGCTGTCGGCCGACCAGCAGGCCAAGCTGACCGCCGCCTTCCAGAAGTTCGAAGGCGAGGCCTGGGCCTATTCGCGCGAACTGTGGGACGACGCCTCCCGCTGCAACGTGGGCAAGGAATGCCGCATCGGCAAGAAGTTCGCGATGAAGGAAGTGCAGCCCGGCGCGGCGGACCGCCAGCTGGTGGCCGACGCCGTGCGCACCGTCTCCTTCCCGCTGTGGGCCGAGTCCTGCGACAAGGTCCATGCCCAGTGTTCCGCCGCCTGGAAGCAGGCCATCGGCCCGATGGTCGGCCTGAAGTGATCTCTCTCTCCCACCCGAAAGGAAGCCCCGACATGAAGATCCTCAAACTTGCCCTGGCCGCCGCGCTGGCGCTGGGCGTCGCCGCCGCGCAGGCCGACAACCTCAAGCTGCGCGCCGCCGGCAACCTGGTGGCCACGGGCCTGATCCAGCAGACCAAGGAGCAGCCCTTCTTCGAGAACTTCTCGAAGAACACGGGCCTGCCCATCGACGTGGACTACAAGCCGATGGACGTGCTGGGCGTGAAGGACGCAGACGGGCTGCGCGTGCTCAAGTCGGGCCTGTTCGACATCGTGACGCTGCGCCTGGCGCAGGTCTCGCGCGACGAGCCCTTCTTCCTCGGCCCCGACATCGTCGGCCTCGCGGCCGACTACGAGACCGGCAGGAAGGTGGTGGACGCCTACCGCGACGTGTTCGACAAGCGCCTGCAGGAGCGCTACAACGGCAAGCTGCTGGGCATCTACGCCTTCGGTCCGCAGGTGCTGTTCTGCAAGGTGCCGATCACCGGCCTGGCCGACCTGAAGGGCAAGAAGGTGCGCGTGTACGACGCCTCGCTCGCCAAGTTCATCGAGAAGATCGGCGGCATCCCCGTCACCATCTCCTTCGGCGAAACCCAGCAGGCGCTGGAGCGCGGCGTGACCGACTGCGCCATCACCGGCCCCAGCTCCGCCAACTCCGCCGGCTGGCCCGAGGTCACCACGCACTTCATGCCGATCGGCTTCCAGATCGCGCTGAACGCCTATGCGATGAACCTGGACAAGTGGAAGAAGCTGCCGCCCGACCAGCAGGCCAAGCTCACCGCCGCCTTCCAGAAGTTCGAGGGCGAGGTCTGGTCCTATTCCAAGGAACTGTTCGACGACGCGGTGCGCTGCAACGTCGGCAAGGAGCCGTGCAAGACGGTCAAGAAGTTCAGGATGACGGAAGTGGCCGTGAAGCCCGCCGACCTCAAGCTGATCCACGACGCGCTCAACACCGTGTCGCTGCCGACCTGGAGCGAGGTCTGCGACAAGTCCTACGACAAGTGCTCCGCCACCTGGAAGCAGGCGGTGGGCCCGGTCGTCGGCATCAAGTAGGGCGGCCCATGCCCTGGCAGCTTTCCGCCGTCGAACTGCAGCGCCGCTACCGCGACGGCAGCCTGACGCCCACCGCGGTGGCCCAGGCCTGCCTCGCCCGGCTGGAGGCGGTGAACCCGCGCATCAACGCCGTGGTGGCGCGGCGCGATCCCGACTTCCTGCGGGAAGCGGCGGCGTCCACCGAGCGCCATGCGCAAGGAAGGCCGCTGTCGCCCCTCGACGGCATCCCGCTGTCGGTGAAGGACAGCCTCTACACGGCCGACCAGCCGACCACCTGGGGCTGCCCGGCGCTGCGCGACCACGCCACCGGCCAGGACGAGATGGCCGTGGCGCGCGCCCGCGCCGCCGGGGCGCTGCTCATCGGCAAGACCAACGTGCCGGAGTTCGCGCTGGAGGGCTACACCGACAACCCGGTGTTCGGCGCCACGCGCAACCCCTGGAACCTGGAGCTCACGCCGGGCGGCTCCAGCGGCGGCGCGGTCGCCTCGGTCGCGGCCGGCATCACGCCGCTGGCCATCGGCCAGGACGGCGGCGGCTCGATCCGCCGGCCGGCCTCGCACACCGGCCTGGTGGGGCTGAAGCCCTCGCTGTCGGCGGTGCCGCGCGAGCACGTGCTGCCCAGCCTGCTGCTGGACTTCGAGGTGATCGGGCCGCTGGCCCGCACGGTAGCCGACGCGCGCCTGCTGTTCGAGGTGATGCGCGGTCCGGCGGACGTGGACCGCTCGTCGCTGGCGGCGGAGCAGGCGCGCTCGCGAATCAAGCCTGCGAGCGCGCTGCGCATCCTCCACGTCGAGCGCTTCGGATCGGCGCCGCTCGATCCGCAGATCGCGGCCAGCGTGCGGCAGGCGGTGAAGCGGCTGGAAGCACTGGGCCACCATGTGCGGCAAGGCCCGCTGCCGCTGGACCTGGACTTCTACGCCGAAGCCTGGCCGCAGATCGGCCAGGCCGGGCTCGCGCAGCTCTTCGAGCGCCATCCGGACTGGGCGGCCCAGGCTTCGCCGAAGTACCTGGAGATGGCCGAGAAGGGGCGGCACCTCCAGGCCGCGCGCCTGTGGCAGATCCTGGAACAGGTGAAGAAGCTGCGGCGCGACAGCGCGACCCTCTTCGATGGCTTCGACATGATCGTGCTGCCTTCGGCCGCCGCCCTGCCCTGGAAGGCGCAGGACGCCTACCCGACGCACATCGACGGCCAGGCGGTCGGCCCGCGCGGCCACGCCGTCTACACCGGCTGGGTGAACGCCGCCGGTCTTCCGGGCCTGGCCCTGCCCTGCGAGCCTTCTCGCGAGGGCCTGCCCATCGGCATGCAGCTGGTCGGACGCTACGGCAGCGACGACCTGCTGCTGGATCTGGGCGCGGCCTACGAAGCCGCGCACCCGTGGGCGGACCGCCGCCCGGCCCTGTAAGCATCCAAGGAGACACGACCATGCAAAGACGACTCGTGCTGCAGTCGGCCGCGGCCGCCGCCGCGACCCTCGCCCTTCCGTCCGTGCGGGCGCAAGCCTGGCCGAGCGGCCCGATCAGGCTGGTCGTCGGCTTCCCGCCCGGCGGCGGCGCCGATGCGCTGGCCCGGGTCGTGGGCCAGAAGCTGAACGAGATCTGGAAGCAGCCGGTGGTGATCGACAACAAGCCCGGCGCGTCGGGCACGCTGGCCGCCGACTACGTCGCGCAGCAGCCGGGCGACGGCAGCGTGCTGCTGCTCACCACCATCAACAGCCACGCGCTGGCGCCGGCCGTGCTGCCGAAGCTGCGCTACCACCCGGAGCGCGACTTCGCGCCGGTCGCGCTGCTCGGCCTCACGCCCAACCTGCTGATCTGCGGCGCCTCGCAGCAGGCCAGGACCGTCAAGGACGTGGTGGCGCTGTGCAAGGCGCAGCCCGGGCGGGTCACGTTCGGGTCCTCGGGCGCCGGCACCGCGCAGCACTTCGCGCTGGAGCTGTTCAAGCTGCGCGCGAACCTGGATGCGCTGCACGTCCCCTACAAGGGCAGTGGCCCGCTGCTGACCGACCTGATCAGCGGGCAGATCCAGTACAGCTTCGAGACCATGACGGCGGCGACGCCGCATGTGAAGTCGGGCCGCGCGGTCGCCATCGCGCAGACGCGGGCCAACCGCGTCAAGGCCTACCCCGACGTGCCGACGATGCAGGAGCAGGGATTCCCGGGCTTCGAGACCTTCAACTGGTACGGCATCTCCGGTCCGGCCAGGCTGCCCGCTTCGGTCGCGCAGAAGATGAACGCGGACATCCAGACGGCGCTGCAGGCGCCCGAGGTGCGCGAGAAGTTCGAAGGCTTCGGCGTGGAGGACGGGGGCGGTTCGCGCGACCGGTTCGCCGAGCTCCAGCGCTCGGAGATCGCCAAGTGGGCCAAGGTCGCGAAGGAAGCGAACGTGCGGGTCGACGGCTGAACCGGGCCCGGGCGGCGCGGTCCAGCCGTGCCGCTCAGGCGGGGCGGTCCTGCCGCGTCGCCGTGCGGGCCAGGTGCTCCAGCGCGGCCAGGATGCCGCTCTCGCGCAGGCGCACGCCGGCGAGCTGGAACGCCATCTCGCAGCCGCCCAGCGCGGCCACCAGCGAGAGGTCGTTGCACTCGCCCAGGTGGCCGATGCGGAACATCCGTCCCTTCACCTTGCCGAGCCCCGCGCCGAGCGACAGGTTGAAGTGCCGGTAGGCGGCCTGGCGCACCAGGTCGGCGTCGACGCCCTGCGGCAGCAGCACGCCGGTGAGCACCGGCGAATACACGGCCGGGTCCGCGCACTGGATCTCCAGGCCCCAGGCCTGCACCGCGGCGCGGCAGGCGGCGGCCAGGCGCTGGTGGCGCGCGAACACGTTCTCCAGGCCCTCGCCTTCGATCATCCCGATGGACTCGGACAGCGCGTACAGCAGGTTGGTGTTGGGCGTGTACGGCCAGTAGCCGGTCTGGTTCATCTCGATGATTTCGTCCCAGGCCCAGAACGATTTCGGCAGCTTCGCGTTCTTGCTCGCCGCGATCGCCTTCGGCGAGACGGCGTTGAAGCCGATGCCGGGCGGCAGCATCAGGCCCTTCTGCGAGCCGCTGACCGTGACATCCACGCCCCACTCGTCGTGCCGGTAGTCGGCTGAGGCCAGTCCGGAGATGGTGTCCACCAGCAGCAGCGCCGGGTGGCCGGCCGCGTCGATCGCGCGGCGGACGGCGGCGATGTCCGAGGTGACGCCGGTGGAGGTCTCGTTGTGCACCACGCAGACGGCCTTGATCGCGTGCTGTGGATCGCGGCGCAGGCGCTCCTCGATCTGGTCGGCCTGCACGCCGTGCCGCCAGCCGGCGGCTTCGGGCAGATGAACATCGGCGCCCGGATACCGAAGGAACTCCGGCTGCAGGCCGAGCCGCAGCGCCATCCTGTTCCACAGCGTGGCGAAGTGGCCGGTCTCGTACATGAGCACCGCGTCGCCGGGGCTGAGCGTATTGGCCAGCGCGGCCTCCCACGCGCCCGTGCCGGACGACGGATAGATCACCACCGGATGCCGGGTCTTGAAGATCCGCTGGATGCCGGCGAGCACCTGGCGCCCCAGCGCGCCGAACTCCGGCCCGCGGTGGTCGATCGTCGGATAGCTCATCGCGCGCAGCAGGCGGTCCGGCACCGGCGACGGACCCGGGATCTGGAGGAAATGGCGTCCCGCAGGATGGAAATTCAGGTTGAGCATGCGTGCGTTTTCTCCATGTTGAGTCGCTGGACTCTAGGTCGCGCTGCACGCCCCCGGAAGCATCGCCAGAGGGATAAGAGCTATTCCCGGGGGGAATGGCCGATACGACATCGAACGATGCGTTCTGCCCATAATTTCTGATCGCCGCGCTCTGCGCGCGTGCACCGGCTTTTCAACCTAGGAGCCACCATGTCGTCCATCCTGATCCTCGGAGCCTCGTACGGGTCGTTGCTCGCAACGCGCCTTTCGATGGCGGGTCATCAAACGTGCCTGGTCTGCACGCCTTCCACGGCGGAGCTGATCCTTCGCGAGGGAACGCGGGTGCGGTTCCCCGTCGAGGGCCGCGAGGCCCTGGTGGAAGTCGACAGCCGCGAGCTGCCGGGCTCGATCACCGCCGCGGCACCCGACGATGCGCAGCCGGCCGGCTTCGACCTGGCGATCCTCGCCATGCAGGAACCGCAGTACCGCGCGGAAGGCGTGCGGCAGCTGATGCAGCGCCTGGCCCGCGTGGGGATTCCGTGCCTGGCCGTCATGAACATGCCGCCGCCGCCGTTCCTGCGCCGGATCCCGCGGCTGCAGGTCGACGCGCTCGCAGCCTGCTTCACCGACGTGCAGCTGTGGGACCGCTTCGAGCCCGGCCGCGTGTCGCTGGCCAGCCCCGACCCGCAGGCCTTCCGCCCCGTCGGCGAACCGAAGAACGTGCTGCAGGTCGGCCTGCCCACCAACTTCAAGTGCGCCCCGTTCGGGAGCGATGCCCACAACGACCTGCTGCGCCGGCTGTCGGCCGACATCGAGAGCGCGCGCTACGAGGTGGACGGCGCGCCGCTGCAGCTGCCGATCAGGCTCAGGACGCACGACTCGCTGTTCGTGCCGCTGGCGAAGTGGCCGATGCTCCTCACCGGCAACTACCGCTGCATCACCGAGGGCGACCCCGTCCCGATCGCCCATGCCGTGCATGACGACCTCGAGCGTTCGCGCGCGATCTACGGCTGGGTGGGAGATCTCTGCCGTGCGCTCGGCGCGCAAGCGGAAGACCTGGTGCCCTTCGACAAGTACGCGGCGGCCGCGGCTTCGCTGAAGAAGCCGTCCTCGGCCGCACGCGCCCTGGCGGCGGGCGCGGAGAACATCGAGCGGGTCGACCTGCTCGTGCAATCCATCGCCGCCCAGCGGGGGCTCTCGCACCCCGAGGTGGATGCGATCGTGGGCCGCGTGAACGAGGCCTTGCGCCGCAACCGGGCCGCGGGCGTGCGCCTGGCGGCCTGAGCCGGTGCTGGACCGACGACGCCGGCCGGTCCGCGAGCCCGGCGGCCGGACTGCCTGTCGATTGAGCAATCTGTCGGGAGCCGCTATCCACGGGCCTTCGCCTGCGGCACGAAGGGCTTCCCCACAGAGTTGTCCACAGCGACTGTGGGTTCCGTCCTACGCCGCTGAGCTCGATCTTCCTAAGGGGTTCCCCCAGGCGCACCCTGGAAGAAACCGAGCTTCCGGTCTCGCGGCAATGCCTTGAGCTGCAACTCCGCGCGCAGCGCGTCTCCCTTGCTCGCGTATTCGCGCGCGGCGAGCACGCGCAAGGGCGCGCGGGCGCGGGTGAACTTCGCGCCGCGGCCGAAGACGTGCTGGAAGAAACGCTGCTCGACGTCGAGCGCGATGCCCGCGTAGTAGACGCCGCCCTCGCACTCCAGCAGGTACAGCCACCAGGGCGAGGACGGGGAAGGCACTTAGACGATGCGGACGCTCAGGTTCGGCAGCTTGTCGATGTGGATCTCGATCACGTCGCCCCGCACCACGGGCCCCACGTTCTCCGGCGTGCCGGAGTAGACGATGTCGCCGGGGAACAGTTCGTTGGCTTCCGACAGCTTGCTGATCTGCTCGGCCACCGACCAGATCATCTGGTTCAGGTTGGCGTTCTGCTTGGTCTGGCCGTTCACCTTGAGCCAGATGGCGCCCTGCGCGAAGTGGCCCACCTGCGCCACCTTGTGCACCGGCCCGATCACCGCCGAGTGGTCGAAGCTCTTGCCGATCTCCCACGGCTTCTTCTCGTCGCCCATCGCGCGCTGCAGGTCGCGCCGCGTCATGTCGAGGCCGAGGGTGTAGCCGTACACGAGGTCCAGCGCGCCGGCCACGGGGATGTTCTTGCCGCCCTTGCCCAGCACGGCCACCAGCTCCACTTCGTAGTGGTAGTTCTTCGTGAGCGTGGGATAGGGGTGGTCGCCCACGGTCCCGGGCGCGACGAACTGGATCGCGTCGGTCGGCTTCTGGAAGAAGAACGGCGGCTCGCGGTTCGGGTCCGAACCCATCTCGATCGCATGCGCGCGGTAGTTGCGGCCGATGCAATAGATGCGGCGCACCGGAAAGACCTCGTCACTGCCCACGATCGGCACGGTGCTGCCCGGCACCGCGAAGGCCGTCCGCGCCGCCGCCCCTGAGCGGGTGCTGCCGGTGGCCGCGCAGCCCGCGAGGCCGGTGACGGCCGCCGCGGCCGAGCCCTGGAAGAAATCACGCCTGTCCATCGTTGTCGTCTCCTTGTGTGGGTTCTGCTCGAGATATCCCAGCTCCCGCCATCGGAGTCAAGCGCTGGATCGCGTCGCCACTCGCCTGAAAGATTCCTGAAAGAAACAATCGCTCAGGAAACCACAAACACCAGCAGCAGGTTGTTCGCAGGCATCGGATGCCGCTGCGCCAGCGTGAGGCCGTGGCGACGCGCCTCTTCGGCCACGCGATCCAGCTCGCGGATCCCCCACGACGGATCGCGCGCCCGCAGGCTTTCGTCGAAGGCGAGATTGCCCGGCGCGGTCGGCACGTCCTTCTCGAGGTACGGGCCGTACGTGATCAGCATTCCCCCAGGCGCGAGGTGGCGCGCGGCGCCGGCCATGAGGCCTTCGCAAACGGCCCACGGCGCGATGTGCAGCATGTTGGCGCAGAAGATCGCATCGAACTTCCGCGTGAACGGCGGCCACGGATGCGCCGTCACGTCCAGTCGCTGCGGCGGTAGGACATTCGACAGTCCGGACCGCGCGATCCGCTCGGCGATGGCGGGCAGCATCCGCGCATCGATGTCGGACGGCTGCCAGGTCCAGCCCGGCAGCGCCGACGCGAACCCCACCGCGTGCTGCCCCGTGCCCGACGCTATCTCGAGCATCGTGCCGCGCTCGCCCAGGATCCGCCTGAGGTGCGCGAGGATCGGTTCCTTGTTGCGGTCGGCGGCGGGGCTGTGGGGCAGGTCGGTCATGGGCGCGAGTGTGGCTCAACGCACCTGCACGACGCTGCCGACCGACGGAACACCGTTGGTATCGACCAGGAACAGCATGTAGAAGCCCGGCGGCGCCAGGTTGGCGTTGGCCGGCGCCGTGATGTCGAGCACCCCGGCGCCCGGCGTGTACGGCAGTTCGACGAGGCGCTGGTCCATGTTGAACGCGTGCGTGACGGCCGACAGCCGGATCAGCGTGACCTGCCCGATCGCGCCCGCCTGCGCGCTCTGCACCCGGAATTGCTGGCCATAGGCCATCTGCGCCGGCGCGCCGTTCATGACCGGGCGAGGACCCTTGAAGAGATAGGGCGGCGAGAAGATCTCGACGTCGGGGAAGACGTCGTCGGCGCTGCGCTCGCCGCCCATCACGGCCACGCGGCCGTCGGCCATCAGCAGCGCCGCGGAGTGGTACAGCCGGGGCACGCTGCCGCTGGCCAGCGTGGTCCAGCTCTCGGTGAGCGGATCCCACAGCTCCGCGGACAGCGTCGGCGCGTCCGGGTTGTTGTGGCCCGGCCCGGAGGTTCCGCCCGTCACCAGCACCTTGCCGTCGGGCAGGAGCGTGCCCGTGTGGTGGCGCCGCGCGACGGACATCGGCGCCACGGTGCGCCAGCTCGGGTGGGCCGCGTTCAGGTCGATGACCTCGGCCGAGTCCTGCGGCGGATCGCCCCCGCCGACCACGAGGATCTTGCCCGGCGCGTACATCGCCGCCGTGCCGTAGTCGCGGAAACCGTGGTTGCGCTCGGCCACGAACGACCAGTTGCCGGTGCCGCGCGTGTCCAGCAATCGCGTCGTCGTGCCGGGCCCGACGTCGGCCACGCGCCCATCCGGCGCCACGAACATCATGGGATACATCGGTTGCTCGAGCTGGGCGCTGGTGAGGTTGCGCCAGCTGTTGGTGGCGGGCTGGTAGACCTGCGGCAGCGTGTTCATGCCCGACGTGGTGTCCATCGATCCGGACGTGACGAGCGAGTCGCCGTTCGGAAGCGTGGTCACCGTCGGGTACCAGCGTCCCGCGTTCATGTCGGGCGCGGGGGTCCAGCTGTTGGTCCGCGGGTCGTACACCGACGCCCGGGCCAGCCCGACGAAGTCGGCGATGTGGCCGCCGGCCACCAGCACGCGGCCGTCGGGCAGGTAGCCGTGGCCGGAGCAGAACAGGTCGTAGCCGGGATTGGGCAGGTTGCCGGCGGACTGCGTCGCCGGATCCCAGATCGTCTGGTTGAAGAAGCGCCCCATCATCATGATCCTGCCGTTGGGCAGGTAGACGTTGTGGACCGGGGAGATCGGCAGGTTCGGCACCCGGGTCCACTGGCCGGTGACCGCCTCCTGCCCGAACACGACGCCCGTGCCGATGGGGGCGATGACGGGGGCCGGAGCGCTGGAGACCGGGGCCGCGCCGCCGGTGTTCGCCGCGATCGGAGGCGCACCTCCGCCGCCTCCCCCGCCGCCGCAGCGGGCCAGGAGCAGGATGGATGCGACGACCCCCGCCATTACAAGCGCCACCCTCATAGCGCCTCCGTCGAAAACTGCGTGAGGGAACGGTAAGGCGCGGCGGAAATTTTGTGGAGTAGCCCCTCCGGACTACCGACAACGGGGAACCTGACCGGAGCGGCCGCAGCCGCTCAGCCCCTGACCAGGTAGATCTCGCTTTGCTTCGGGAACATGCTCCCGTGGTAGCGGAAATCCTCGACCCGCAGTCCGTGCCGCTCGAAGCTCGCGAAGAGCCAGGACTTGCTGTAGCGCACGACGGTCAGCGGACCGTCGCAGGCGTAGGGCACGTAATCCGCCGGGTTGATCGAGAGGTCCTCGACGTCGTCCTCGGCGAAGGCGGTGAGGAAGCAGCGGCCGCCGGGCCGCAGGATCCGTCCGATCTCGCGGTTGTAGGCCTCGACGTCCTCGGGCTTCATGTTGGTGTACAGGCCCCAGAGGAAGGCGATGTCGGCCGAGTCGTCCTCCAGCGGCAGCCGCAGCTGGCTGCCGTCGAAACTGCCGCCCGGGTTGTACAGCGCGTTGGCCATGTCGAGGTGAAGGAACCGGAAGCTGGGATGCTGCTTCTCGATGTTCTCCTTGCACCACCGCACGAACGGTTCGTTGGCGTCGATCCCGAGGTACTGCACGTCGCCGAACTCCGCCAGCAGCCCGGTGGCCAGCCGGCCGAGTCCGGAGCCGATGTCGACGACGCGCGAGTCCTTCGTGTAGCCCAGCCGGTCCGGGAACTTCGTGGCTTCGAGCACCGCGGACAGGAAGAAGAAGCTGTCGGTGCGGAAGGCATCGCCGCACATCCGGCCCCGCATGCTCTTGGGCGGCAGCCGGTAGCCGCGATGCAGCACGTAGCCCCTGGCCTCGGCGCCTCTGTCTTCGAGAAGGGGAGCCAGCCTTTCGAGGCGCAGGCCCACGCTTCTCAGGTTCTTGACGGCGATCTGGAGGATCGGCTGTCGCAACCGCCGGGTCGCGGGCTTCATGAAAGTGCCGGCCATGCGAGGCAGTCTAGGACTGCCTCCTGTAACGAGGGGACTACCGGGAAGAGCGTAGCCCTATCGAGTGCTGCGCAACGTAACGGATGGATGCTCGTTCAGTGCGGCCAACAATCGCGCCAGCTTGTCGGGGTTGCGCTGCACATGGATGCGCGCGATCCGGTCGCCGTCCAGTTCCAGCGACTGCGCCGACTCGAGCCGGCCGTCGATGAAGCGCAGCAGTCCCCACTGGCCGTTGATGAACGCGAGTTCCATCCGGACCTGCGCACCGAAGCGCAGGTGCGTCGCGTAGTAAAGCTGCGCGATGCGTTGTCCGCCGCGCAGCGGATGGCCGAAGCTGGGCACGCGCCCGCCGCCGTCGCCGACCAGTTCCGCGTCCTCGTCCAGCAGCACCTTGAGCGCGCCGAAGTCGCCCCGCGTGGCCGCGGTCGCGAAACGACTGAGCAGCTGGTGGTGCACCTCGGGCGACACGCGCTGCCGAGGCCTTCCTTCGCGCAACTGCTCCTTGGCGCGATGCACCAGCTGGCGGCACGCGGCCTCGCTCTTGCCGGTGACCTGCGCGACCTCGGCATAGCTGGCATCGAACACCTCGCGCATGAGGAAGGCGGCGCGTGCTTCGGGCGCGAGCTGCTCGAGCAGCACGAGGAAGGCCACCGAGATGTCGTCGGCGCGTTCCAGCACGTCCTGCGGCGTCGGCGGCGAATCGTCCAGCAGCGGCTCGGGCAGCCACAGGCCCGGATAGTTCTCGCGCCGCACCTTGGCGGCGCGCAACCGGTCGAGCGCCAGGCGGCTGGTGGTGGTCACCAGCCAGGCTTCGGGGCTGTCCAGGTCGGCCGGCCGCGCGACCTCGTTCCAGCGCAACCAGGCGTCCTGCACCACCTCCTCGGCGTCGTGCACCGAACCGAGCATGCGATAGGCGATGCCCTGCAGCTTGCGCCGCGAGCCCTCGAACACCTGCGTTGCATCCATCAAAGCCTCGAGGGCGGGATTCTCGGCGCTCACGTGCGCGCCGACAACCAGCTCTCGAAGCGGACGGCGCCCAGGCGCGCCTCGCCGGCCGGCACCAGCGTGCCGCGCTCGAGCACCGCGCCGAAGTACGGCGCCTGCGCATCGCTCTTCACCTCGCGCTTGTCGCCCCGGGCGCGCAGGAAGCGGCCGACCAGCTGGTCGAGCTGGAAGCGCTCCGGGCCGGCGATCTCCACCGTGCCGTTGACCGGCGGCGCCAGCGCGGCGTCGGGCACCGCCGCGGCCACGTCGTCCGAAGAAATCGGCTGCACCCAGGCGGGCGACAGGTGCAGCACCGGCCCCTCGCCGGCCGACCGGGCGATGCCGTCGACGAACTCGAAGAACTGCGTGGACTGCACGATGGTGAACGGGATGCCGCCGGCACGCACCAGCTGCTCCTGTGCCTGCTTGGCGCGGAAGTAGCCGCTCTGCTGCAGCCGCTCGGTGCCGACCACCGACAGCGCGACGTGGTGGCGCACGCCGGCCTTGCGCTCGGCCGCCAGCAGGTGGTTGCCCGACCGCTGGAAGAAGTCCATCACGGCGTCGTCCGCGAAGCTGGGCGAGTTGGCCACGTCCACGACGACGTCGGCGCCGGCCAGCGCGGCATCGAGGCCCTCGCCGGTGAGGGTGTTCACGCCCGTATCGGGAGCCGCCGCGAAGGCCTGGTGGCCGCTGGACTGCAGGCGCTGGACGAGCTTGGAACCGATCAGTCCGGTCCCGCCGATGACGACGATCTTCATGGGGTCTCTCCGTGGATCGGCAGGCCGGGTGCCTGCCACTCCAGCGAAGACGGCCGGCGCGGCGTCGTGTGACAGGCCGGGCACGGCATCCGACGAACGGTCAGGCGATCCGGTCGCCGATCGTTGTCACAAC
The DNA here is from genome assembly GCA_023390985.1 of Pseudomonadota bacterium. Taxonomy (GTDB): domain Bacteria; phylum Pseudomonadota; class Gammaproteobacteria; order Burkholderiales; family Burkholderiaceae_C; genus Ramlibacter. The sequence continues at coordinate 23,671 of JAEWBU010000267.1, read as the reverse complement.
GCGAGGGGGTGGCCCGTCTGGTGGGCAGGAGCAGGACGATCCCGCTCTACCTCAGACGAAAGGAAACCCCACGATGTCCCACGGCCCCCGACTCGACTACCACGCCCTCGATCCCAAGAGCACCCGAGCCCTGTCACAGCTGTCGTACGCCGCCGGCACCGCCCTGGACCGCAAGCTGCACGAGCTGGTCAACCTGCGCATCAGCCAGATCAACGGCTGTGCCTTCTGCATCGACATGCACTGGGCCGACCTGATGAAGCAGGGGGTGGAGCCGCGCGAGATCAACGCGGTCGCCGGCTGGCGCGAGGCGCCCCGGTTCTTCGGCGACCGCGAGCGCGCCGCCTTCGCCTGGGCCGAAGCGGTGAACGCGATCCCGCACCGCTCGCCCAGCGACGAGGAATTCGAAGCGATCAAGCGCCACTTCAGCGACGCCCAGATCGCGAGCCTGACCTACGCGGTCGGGGCCATCCGCGCCTGGAACATGCTCAATGCGAGCTTCCACACGCCGATGCCGGAGACGCCGTACGCGGTCGGCTGAAGCCGGATTTCAGCGCCGGACCGGCGGGCGCTTCGGCGCAGCGCCGTCCCTGCGCTCGGGCAGGTGGCGGAACATGATGCGGCCCTTGGTCAGGTCGTAGGGCGACATCTCGAGCGTCACGTCATCGCCGGCGATGATGCGGATGCGGTGCTTCTTCATCTTGCCGCCGGTGTAGGCCACCAGTTCGTGGCCGTTGGTGAGCACGACCCGGCAACGCGAGTCGGGCAGGATTTCGGCCACGCGGCCGCGCATTTCGATCAGGTCTTCTTTCGCCATCGGAATCCTCCCGCATGCCGTGGCATGCATGGCGTCTGCACGCCGCCGCGACGAAGCGGCGGGCCGGAGATTGGGCGGCGCCCCAGGCGCCGCAAGCGGTCAGTAGCCGCGCGAGCCGCCGAAGCGGGGCGTGCGCGGTTCCATCGGACGCGCTTCGTTGACCACGAGGCCGCGGCCGCCGAGCTGGTGGCCGTTCATGCCCTCGATGGCCGCCTTGGCCTCGACGTCGCTGGACATCTCGACGAAGCCGAAGCCCTTGGAGCGGCCGCTGTCGCGGTCGGTCACGATCTTGGCGCTCTGCACGGAGCCGAAGGCGCTGAACGCCTGCTCCATGTCGCTGTCGTTGAAGGTGTAGGGCAGGTTGCCCACGTAGAGTTTGTTGCCCATTCGGACTCCATGAGAAAGGAAGGATCCACGATGGAGCCGGGATGCAATCACAAACTCATGGGGAAGGGTTCGGGAAGGCGAGGCAGACTGGTCACCGCAGGAGGGGTGCCCCGGCAGCACAGCCGGCGGGGGACCGACATTATGCGCCTCGCGCGGGCGCGGCCGGGGGGTCAGGCGTGTAAAGCCGGTCGTCTGGAAGGGGTTCAGTCCTCGCCGGCCAGCATCGCCCTCGCCTCTTCGGTCAGCGCCTCGACTGCCTCGCTGAACGCCTGGTAGCGGGCTTCGCCCAGCCGCTCGCGCAGGCGCCGTTCGCGCGCCAGCGAATCCGGCACCCCGCGGCGCAGCATCCCGGTGGCGGCGGGCGTGAGCGACAGCACCTGCTTGCGGCGATCCTTGCCGTCGCTCCCCTGCTGGAGCAGCCCCAGCTCCGCCAGCTCGAAGGCGACGCGGCTGACCTGGCTGTGGTCGAAGCTGGCCAGCCGAGCCACCTCGCCCGAGGTCGACGGCCCCAGGCGGTTGACGATCACAAGGACTCGCCACTGGCGGCTGGTCAGCCCCAGGCTTTCGCGCACCTGCACGTCGACCAGCCGTGACAGCAGCTGCGACAGCACCTGCACGCGGAAGGTGATCAGCGCCTCCGGCGTGTGCCCCTTCAGCTGGGCCAGCGTGGCCGTCTTTTTATTTGCGGATGCAATAGTTGCCATAGCACGGATTATGTTGGTATGCTGCGCGCCGAACAGGAGACAAGCGCATGCATTTTGCAACCCGCCGCCGTGCCATCGTCGCGGCCCTCGCCACGACGATGGCCTCGACCTTCGCCTTCGCGGCCGACTTCCCTGCCAAGCCCGTCACGCTGGTGGTGCCGCAGGGCCCCGGCTCCGGCAGCGACGTGGTCGCCCGCCTGCTCGGCGTGCACCTGGGCAACGCGCTGGGCCAGTCGGTGGTGATCGAGAACCGCACCGGCGGCGGCGGCATCATCGCCCACCAGTCGGTGATGCGCGCCCCGGCCGACGGCTACACCCTGCTCTTCACCTCCACCGCCCAGCTGCTGGTGGTGCCCGCGATCAATGCCTCGGCCCGCTACTCGCTGGACGATTTCGTGCCGGTGGCGCCCGTGCTGCGCGCGCCGTTCGCGGTGCTGGTCGCCAACACGCCCGGCGCGCCGAAGACGCTCAAGGAGCTGGTCGAGCAGCTTCGCACCCAGCCCTCGGCCTACGCGTCCGCCGGCACCGGCACCATGACCCACCTGGGCTCCGAGATCTTCCTGCGCCGCGCGGGCGTGAAGGCCACGCACGTTCCCTACAAGGGCAGCGGCGCGGCGCTCACCGACCTGATGAGCGGCCAGGTGCTCTTCGCCACCGATTCGCTGACCGCCTCGCTGACCCACGTGCGCTCCGGCCGCCTGCGCGTGCTGGCGGTCACCGGCGACAAGCGCGAAGCCTCGCTGCCCGAGGTGCCCACGCTGGCCGAAGCCGGCCTGCCGGGCGAGCCGATCGCGGTGATCGGCGGCATCTTCGCCCCCAAGGGCGTGCCGCGCGAAGTCGCGCAGCGCATCGAGAAGGCGGTGGACGAAGCCCTGCGCAACCCCGAAGTGGTCTCGCGCTTCGCCGCGATGGAGACGGGCCTGCTGCGCGTGTCCAACGACGCGTTCCTGGCCCAGCTGCGCAAGGAAGCGCCGGCCTGGCAGTCGCTGGTGCGCCAGCTCGACCTGAAGGCGGACTGATCCCATGCCCGAGCAGGACCTGCCCCGGGTCGCCCTGCAGCCGCAGGCGCGCGGCCCGCTCGAAGGCGTGCGCGTCGTCGACCTGTCGCGCCTGGTGGCGGGCAACATGCTGTCGCTGCAGCTGGCCGACTTCGGCGCGGACGTGATCAAGCTGGAGTCGCCCGCGGGCGGCGACACGCTGCGCCAGTGGCAGGGCGAGGACGGCGATGGGCGGCCTTTCGACGGCTGGTGGCGGGTGTACGGCCGCAACAAGCGCAGCCTGGCGCTGGACCTGCGCGATCCCCAGGCCATGGCGCTGCTGCGGCAACTGCTGTCGACCGCGAACGTGCTGGTCGAGAGCTTCCGGCCCGGCACGCTCGAGGCGATGGGCCTGGCGCCCGAGTCGCTGCACGCGGACAACCCGCGCCTGGTGATCGTGCGCCTCTCCGGCTGGGGCCAGAGCGGGCCGTACCGCACCCTGCCCGGCTTCGGCAGCCTGGTCGAAGGCTTCTCGGGCTTCGCGCACAAACATTCCGAAAGCGGACGACCCGGCCTGCCCAACATGGCGCTCGCCGACATGGTCGCCGGCCTCACCGGCGCCTACGCGACGATGGCCGCGCTGCGCGAGGTGGAAGTGCGCGGCGGCAAGGGCCAGGTGGTCGACCTGTCGCTGCTGGAACCGATGCTGGCCATCATGGGCCCCGACGTCACGCTGCATGCGGCCGGCGGCCCCGAGGCCGAGCCCGGTCGCAAGATCGCTTCGCCCCGCGGCGTCTACCGCTGCCGCGACGGCGGCTGGGTGGCGCTGTCCGGCTCGACCGATGCGATGGCGCGCCGCGTGCTCGAGGCCATCGGCCGGCCGGAACTGGTGAACGACCAGCGCTTCATCACCAACGCGGACCGGCTCGCGCACGACGGCGAGCTGGATGCCCTCATCGGCGACTTCATCGCCGCCCGCGACCAGGCGGACTGCCTGGCCCTCTTCCGCGCCAGGGGCGTGACGGTGGGACCGATCCACGACCCGGCCCGCCTGCTGCGCGACGAACACGTGCGCGAACGCGGCTGCTACGTCGAAGTCGAAGGCACGGTGATGCACCACGTGACGCCGCGGCTGTCGGACACGCCGGGGTCGCTGCGGCGGACCGCGCCGGCGCTCGGCCAGCACACCGCGGAACTGCTCGCGGAGCTCGGCCTCACCGCCGGCGATCTCCAGCCGCTGGTCCAGCGAGGGGCCGCCCGATGCGAATGACCGGATGGCGATCGCTGCTCTTCGTGCCCGCGACCTCGCCGCAGCTGCTCGCCAAGGCGGTCCGCAGCGGCGCGGATGCCGTCATCGTCGACCTCGAGGATTCCGTCGCACCGGAGCGTAAGGCCGAAGCGCGTCGTCTCGCCCAGGAAGCGATCGCGGCGCATGGCAACGAAGTGCCCCTGCTGCTGCGGGTGAACGCGCAGCCCGGGTGGCTGCGGGAGGACCTGGCGCAGGCACCGCTGGATCGCCTGCAGGGCCTGATGCTGCCCAAGGTGGAATCGGCGCAGCAGGTGATCGACGTCCAGGAAACGCTGGCCCGCCTTGGCGCGCCGCAGCTGCCGATCGCCGTGCTCATCGAAACCGCGCGCGGCGTGCTCCACGCCGAACGCATCGCCGCCGGCCCGAACGTGGCGGCGCTGGGCTTCGGCGCCGAGGACTACGCGTCCGAGATGGGCGTGGCGCCGCAGCCGCCTTCGCTGCTGTGGCCGGCGCAGCAGGTGGCGACCTGCGCCCGCGCGTTCGGTCAGGCCTGCTGGGGACTGCCGGGCAGCATCGCGGAGATCGCCGACATGGAGGCGTTCGGTGCGCTCGTCTCGCAGGCACGCGCCGTGGGATTCACCGGCACCGTGTGCATCCACCCGAAGCAGGTGGCCGTGGCCAACCAGGGCTTCGGGCCCTCGGCCGCGGAGCTCGAATGGGCGCGCAAGGTGGTGGCCGCCGACGAGGACGCGCAGCGCCGCGGACTCGGCGCGGTGCAGCTGGAAGGCCGCATGATCGACCGGCCGATCGTCGAACGCGCGCGCCGCTGGTTGCAGCTTCCGCCACGCTGACTCAGGGGGGACTTCATGGGCTTCGCTTCGCAGAACATCCGGATGGAGTGGTCCAAGCACGAGACCCACTGCGCCGTGCAGGTCAGCGGCACCCCTGCCCTCCACGAATTCTTCTCGTTCCTCTCCTGGCTCTCGGTCCGGACCGAGGGCTGGTCGGTGCGCCGGCTGCTGCTGGACCTGCGCGGCGTGCAGTCGATGCACGATCGCGAGGACCAGCGGCTCGCGGGCGACGCCGTCGGGGTGGCGCTTCGCCACATCGACAGGGTCGCTTCGATCGTCCCCGGGCATGTGGACACCGGCATCGACGGCTGCGATTCGGTGTTCACCGACGAGCGCGGCGCCCTGGACTGGCTGCTGGAGAACTGAGCCGCCTCAGGCGCGCCGCGGCGGCAGCCCGAACACCTGGCGCAGGTAGGCCAGGAAGGTCTCGTCGGAGGACAAGGTCTTGCCCGGGCTGTCCGAGAGCTTGGCCACCGGCTGGCCGTTGGCCGAGGTGAGCTTCATCACGATGTTGAGCGGCTCCAGGCCGACGTCGTTGGTGAGGTGCGTGCCGATGCCGAACCCGAGCTGGGCCTGGTCGGCGAACGCGTCGTAGAGCTCCAGCACCTTCGGGATCGTCAGCGCATCGGAGAACACCAGCCGCTTGCTGCCCGGGTCGATGCGCAGCCGCCGGTAGTGCGCCAGCGCCTTCTCGCCCCAGGCGACCGGATCGCCCGAGTCGTGGCGCAGCCCGTCGAACAGCTTGGCGAAATACAGGTCGAAGTCCGCCAGGAAGGCGTCCATGCCCACCGTGTCCGTCAGCGCGATGCCCAGGTCGCCGCGGTACTCCTGCACCCAGTCCTCCAGCGCCGCGCGCTGGAAGTCGCGCAATCGCACGCCCAGCGCCTGGTAGGTCTGCAGGTACTCGTGCGCCATCGTCCCGATGGGCACCAGCCGCAGTTCCCGGGCCAGCAGCACGTTGGAGGTGCCCGTGAAGAACGCGGGGACCTCGTCGCGCAGCGTCGTCAGCACTTCACGGTGCCAGGCCGCGGAGAAGCGGCGCCGCACGCCGAAATCGAAGATCTCGAGCGGATGCGCGCGGGCCGGGCGGCGCCCGAACCCGCGCAGGGCCTCGATCTTGGAACGCAGGCGCGCGCGCCCGGTGTCCAGCGCCTGCCGCTCGTCCGCCTCGCGGAAGTGCAGCTCGTTGACGATCGCCAGCACGAAGATCTCGAAGAACATCACGTGCACCTGGGGGCCGCTCGCCCGGATGCGCAGCTCGTCGCCTTCGGCGGCGGCGGTGATGAACCGGCGCTGGAACTGGAACAGCCGCAGGAAATCGATGAAGTCGCTCTTGATGAAGCGCAGCGCGCCCAGGTACGCGAGCTCCTCGTCGGAGAACCGCAGGGCGCACAGCGCATCGAGCTGCGCGTTCACCTGCGCGGCCAGGCGGGCCAGCGGCCGCTGCGGGCGGTTGCGGCAGACGAAGGTGTACTCCGCCTGCGTCTGCGGATGCCGATGCAGCAACGCCTGCCACATCGTGAACTTGTAGAGGTCGGTGTCCAGCAGGCTGGCGATGACGGGGCGGTCCATGGCGCTGCCCAGTGTGCGATGCGGATGCGCGGCCGTGTGTAGGAGCGCCTTGAATATCGGACATCGCCGCCTAGGATGGACCATCCCGAAGAAGCGGAGCCCGCCATGCCACGGTCACTGACCGAGGACACCTTCGTCGCGTCCGGCGCCCTGAACATCTTCCTGCGATCGTGGCAGCCGGATCGCGGCAAGTCGGACGGCGAGCGCTTCCATGTCGAGGACGTCGCGGACTACGTCACCGACCTCGCCGGCGCCGTGAAGGAGCGGCGCCTGGGATGACGCCGGATGCGGCGCTCAGGCCGCCGCGAACGCCCCGGGGGATCCGCGCAGCAGCCGGCGGTACATCTGGAAGGTCCGCCGCTGCATGGGCAGCATTTCACCGCGGCAACGCGCCATCGCATGCCGCAGCATGCCCCGCAGCGACCACGGCTTGGCCGACCCGATGAAGTGGATCACCTTGATCAGGCGCGCGCGGCCGCGCTGCGAGGCCTGCGCATCCAGGGTGTAGCGGCCGCTGGCGATGTACCGGTCCACCAGCGGATGCAGCATGTTGTAGCCCTCGTCGAGCTGCAGCCGCGAGACGGGCCATTCGGGGTAGTAGGCGTTGATCAGGTCCTGGTCGCCGACGATGCGGCCGCCGTCGAGCGAAGCATCGCGCAGGGCGTCCGGCAGCGCGGCGACGATCTCCTCGGTCAGGCCCTCGCGGGGCTCGATCACCATCAGGCCGGAATTGAGCCGCACCCAGTCCGGGTGGACCAGCCGGCCGGCCGCCACCGCGGACATGTGCGGCCAGTCGAACAGTTCGTCGATCCGCGACAGCACCATCATGTCGCTGTCCAGGTACACCAGCTTGCGGTACTGCGTCAGCCCGAAGAGGTGCAGCTTGTCGAAGGTGTGGGACCAGTGGTGCGCGGCGGACTGGTCGAGGCCCACCGGACGGATCGCCTTGGGCAGGCGCACCGTCTCCAGGCCCTCGCGCTTGAGAGGCGTTTCGACCTCCGCACCGGCGCCGTCGGCCACGGCCACGACCAGGGGCCGCTCGGTGCCGCTCGCGCGCAGCGAACGGCCCAGCGCGATCACTCCGGGCAGGTAGTCCGGGGTGCTGATCAGCGTGACGTAGGGTTCCACCCGTTCATTGGACCAGCGGGCCAACCCGACCACAGTGCAACACTGGCAACAGCATCCCGGCAGTGCTGCCGCCGATCAGCCCGCCTCAGCGCCCGTACATGCGCGTGATCGAGAAGGTTTCGGCGTCGCCGGCACCGCGTTCCTCGACATAAGCGCGGTACTGGCCGATCGCCGCCTGCAGCAGCGGCAGCTCCAGCGCTTCGGCCGCGCGGACCTGGTCGACGACGCGCAGGTCCTTGAGCAGCTGGGCGGCCCGGCCCGCGGGCGGGTCGAAAGCCTCGGCGGCCATGATGGGCCAGATCCTCTGCAGGCCCACCGAATCGGCCAGGCCACCCGCCAGGCACGAAGGGACCTTCTCCAGCGGCAATCCCATCCGGCCGGCCAGGGCCAGCGCTTCGGCCAGCAACACGGCGGTGCCGCCCACCAGCGCCTGGTTGACCACCTTCATGTCCTGGCCGCTGCCGACTTCGCCCAGATGCGTGCGGCGGCTCGCGACCGCCTGCAGCAAGGGCTCGACGGCGTTCGCGTCCTCCGGCGATCCGCCGAACATGATGGTGAGGCCGCCGCTCGCCGCGGCCGCGGGTCCGCCGGACACGGGCGCATCGACCCAGCGCAGGCCCAGGGCCTGGGCGCGCTGCGCGATCGCGCGTGTCTGGTGGGGCGGCACGGTCGAGAAATCCACCACCCGGCCCGCCGGGCGCCCCGCCTGGGCCAGGCCTTGCGGACCGAACACCACGTCCTCGACCGCAGGGCCGTCGATGACGCACAGGCAGACCGTGGCGCAGCGCGCGGCGACTTCGGCCGGCGATTCGGCCACCAGCGCGCCGGCGGCCGCGAGCGGCACGCTGCGCTCCAGCTCGCGGTTCCAGACGACGAGCGAAAAGCCCTGCTGGACCAGGCGCAGGGCCATGGCCTGGCCGAGCAGGCCCAGGCCGATGAATCCGATGGGAGAGGAAGTGCTGTTCATTTCATCCAAGGGGAATGGCGTACAGGCGGACGGCGTTGTCATGGAACAGCGCACGGCGTTCCGGCTCGGCGAGGCCGCGCACGATCTCGGCGAAGCCATCGAAGATCTCGTCGAAGGTCGCGCACAGACTGTCGACCGGGAAGTTGCTGGCGAACATGCAGCGCTCCACGCCGAAGGCCTCGATGGCCGACAGCACGATGCCGCGGTTGGCCTGCGCGGTCCACGGCTGGCCGCGCACGCCTAGGCCGGAAATCTTCATCGCGATGTTCGGACACTGCGCGGCGAGCCGCACGGCCGCGTTCCATGCCGCGATGCCCTCCGCGCCGCGGTCGGCCGGCAGCGCCGTGTGGTTCACGATGACCTGCACGTCCGGGAAGCGGCGCGCCAGCGCGGCGGCTTCGTGCAGGTGCCACCAGGGCGTCTGCAGGTCGAAGCGAAGCTGCCGCCGGGCCAGCGCCTCGAAGCCGCGCAGCCAGGCCGCATCGGTGAGGCCGCCGGGCGGTCCGCCGGGCGCGGCGTTGGAGCGCGGCTTGTGGCGCACGCTGCGCACGAAGTCGAACGCGCCGAGGCGATCGAGTTGCTGTTCGACATCCGGCCGATCGAGCCAGGCCTGCGCCACCGCGACGCTCGGCAGCCCGCTCTCACGGCGCAGCCCGGCGATGTACTCGAGCTCCTCCACCGCCGCGCCCTCGCTCCACTCGGCCTCGACGTACACCGAGGCCACCACGTCGAAACGCGCGCCGTCCCGCCGGTAGTCGGCCGGGAGGTAGGGCCGGCGCAGCGAGCTGTAGTCGCCGTAGCGGAACGGGATCGGCGGATCGTCGCAGAGCCAGGGGTGGTGGTTGACGCGCGGGTCCCAGAAATGGTGGTGCGCGTCGACGATGGCGGTCATCCGCTTGCCTCAGGCCGCCAGCGGGATGGCCGGATGCTGGTCCGCGTCGCTGAACAGGATGCGCTGGTCCACCTGGTCCAGGCGCGTCTGCCCGCAGAAGGCCATGGTGAGGTCCAGTTCCTTGTGGATGATCTCCAGCGCCCGCGTCACGCCCGCGCCGCCCATCGCGCCCAGCCCGTACAGCATGGAGCGGCCGATGTAGGTGCCGCGCGCGCCCAGCGCGAGCGCCTTGAGCACATCCTGGCCGGAGCGGATGCCGCCGTCCATGTGCACCTCCAGGCGGTCGCCCACCGCCTCGGCGATGCGCGGCAGCGCGACGATCGACGAAGGCGCGCCATCGAGCTGGCGGCCGCCGTGGTTGGAGACGATCAGCGCGTCGGCCCCGGTGGCGACGGCGGTGCGCGCGTCCTCCACGTCCTGGATCCCCTTGAGGATCAGCTTGCCGTCCCACAGGCCGCGGATCCAGCGCACGTCCTCCCAGTTGAGCGTGGGGTCGAACTGGCGGGCGCACCACTCCGACAGCAGCGCGTTGTCGCCCAGGCCGTCGATGTGGCCGACGATGTTGCCCAGCGTGCGGCGGCGCGTGTTCAGCATGTTCCACCACCAGCGCGGCTTGGTCGCGATGTCGGCCAGGTTGCCCAGCGTCATCTTCGGCGGCGCCGACAGGCCGTTCTTCAGGTCCTTGTGGCGCTGACCGCTGATCGGCAGGTCGAGCGTGAGCACCAGGGCCGACACGTTGGCGGCGCGGGCGCGCGCGATCAGGCGCTCGACGAAGCCGCGGTCGCGCATCACGTACACCTGGAACCAGAACGGATGGCCGCCGGTTCCCTCGGCCACGTCCTCGATCGAGCAGATGCTCATGGTGGACAGCGTGAACGGGATGCCGAAGTCGCGAGCCGCGCGCGCCGCCAGGATCTCGCCGTCGGCATGCTGCATGCCGGTGAGCCCGGTGGGCGCGATGGCCACCGGCATGGCGACCTCTCGTCCGAGCATGGTCGCACGCGTGCTGCGCCGTTCCAGGTTGACGGCCACGCGCTGGCGGAAGCGGATGCGCGCGAGGTCGCTTTCGTTGGCGCGGTAGGTGCTCTCGGTCCAGGAGCCCGAGTCGGCGTACTGGTAGAACATGCGCGGGACGCGCTTCTCGGCGAGGACTCGGAGGTCCTCGATGCTGGTGATAATGCTCATGGAGGCCGCAGTGTAGGAACGCGAACTGCCGCCCACAAACGAGTTTTATTCACGCGGCACCGAGAAAAAGTAGAGCCATGGCCCGCCCTCTCCCACCGCTCAATCCGCTGCGGGCCTTCGAGGTCGCGGCGCGCCACACGAGCTTCACCAAGGCGGCCGAGGAACTGTTCGTCACGCCGTCGGCGGTGAGCCACCAGGTCAAGACGCTCGAGGAGCACCTGGGCATGGTGCTGTTCCTGCGCGAAGCCAAGACGCTGACGCTCACGGCCGCCGGCCGCGCCTACCTGCCGTCGGTGCAGCAGGCCTTCCAGCTGCTGGCGGACGCCACCCGGCAGCTGAGCGCGGAACTCGCGCCCGTGCTGCGCGTCGACCTGCCGCCCACCTTCGCCGCCAAGTGGCTGATCCCGCGGCTCGACCGCTTCGTCAAGGCGCATCCGGAGATCGACATCCGCGTGTCCGCCGAGGCCGGTCCGCCGGACTTCGCGCGCGACAGCTACGACCTGGCCATCCGCTTCGGCCGCGGCCACTACCCGGACCTGCACTCGGAGCTGTGCCTGGCGGTCAACGTGTTCCCGGTGTGCAGCCCTTCGCTGATGAAGGGCGGGCATCCGCTGCGCGAGCCTTCGGACCTGCGGCACCACACGCTGCTGCACGACGCCAGCACCTACGCCGACGGCAGCAACCCCGACTGGGCCGCCTGGCTGCGCCACGCGGGAGCGAAGGACGTGGACGCCACGCGCGGGCCGTCCTTCACGCCCAGCCACCTCGTGATCAACGCCGCCATCGACGGCCTCGGCGTCGCGCTGGCCAAGGACAGCTGGGTCGAGCAGGACCTGCTGCAGGGCCGGCTGGTGCGGCCGTTCGCGACCGCGCTGCCGGTCGAGTCGGCCTACTACATGGTCTTTCCCAAGCACCGCGCGAAGGACCTGCGCATCGCCACCTTCGTCGACTGGGTGCGCAGCGAAGGCGGCGTGGCGCGTTCCTAGCGGCCGACGAACGTCGGGCGGCTCTTTTCCAGGAAAGCCTTCCAGCCTATCCGGAAATCCTCGGTGTCGAAGCACAGGTGCGCCTCGTCGCGCTCCTCGGCCGTGATCGGCGTGGGCTGCAGCATGCGGTTGACGAACTTCTTGTGCCAGCGAGCCACCAGCGGCGCGCCGTGGCTGATGCGCTTTGCCGCGGCCGCGGCTTCGGCGGCCACCTCGGAGTCCGCCACGAAACGGTTCACCAGGCCCTTGCGCATCGCTTCTTCCGCGCCGAACACGCGGCCCTCCAGCAGGATCTCCAGCGTGCCGGCCTTGCCGGCCAGCGCCACCAGCCCGCTCAGCTCCTCGTAGGAAACCACCAGGCCCAGCCGGTTGATCGGCACGCCGAAGCGGCTGGACTCGCCGCAGATGCGCATGTCGCACATGGTGGCCATCTCCAGGCCGCCGCCGACGCACGCGCCGTGGATCTGCGCCAGCGTGGGATGGCGGCAATCGGCGATCGCATGCAGCGCGGCCTGCGTGATCTTCGAGTAGGCGCGCGACTTGGCGGCGCTGTTGCGCTCGCGCTCGAACTCCTCGATGTCGGCCCCCGCGGAGAACGCCTTTTCGCCGGCGCCGCGCAGGATGACGCAGCGCACCGAATCGTCGGCCGACAGCTCCTGGAAGGTCCGCGCGAGATCGCGCCACATGCCCAGGTCCAGGGCGTTCATCTTGTCCGGCTTGTTCAGGGTGACGGTGGCGACGGCGTCGGCGCGTTCGAGGAGGATGGACATGTGCGTGCGGGGATGAAAAGGGGCGCAGTCTAGGAGCCGCCCCTTGCGCCGGCCAAGCGAGAAAAACTAGTGCACGCCGGAAAAATTGTCGTTTGACCGGCTCCGGGGTGCGAATCCACACTGCGCCACCTTTCAAGACCCGCCCGAATGACCGCTCCTCTTCCCCTGTCCCACCTCAAGGTCCTGGATGTCAGCCAGGTGATGGCCGGCCCGTTCGCCTGCATGCTGCTGGGCGACATGGGCGCCGACGTCGTGAAGGTCGAGCCGCCCGGCGTCGGCGACCAGACGCGCCGCGCCATGGGCTTTCGCCTCAAGGGCGCCGACAGCGGCGGCTTCCTCGCCCTGAACCGCAACAAGCGCAGCATCGAGATCGACCTCAAGAGCGAGGCCGGGCTCGAAGCCTTCTACGAGCTCGTGCGCGGCGCCGACGTGCTGATCGAGAACAACCGGCCGGGCGTCGCGGCCCGGCTGAAGATCGACTACGAGACGCTCAAGGCGATCAATCCGCGGCTGGTGTACGCCAGCATCTCGGGCTTCGGCCAGACCGGCCCCTGGGCCAGCCGGCCGGGCTTCGACCTGATCGCACAGGCGATGACCGGCATCATGAGCGTGACCGGCTACCCCGGCATGCCGCCGGCCAAGAGCAGCGTGCCGGTCGGCGACCTGGGCGCCGGCCTGTTCGCCGCCTACGCGGTGCTCAGCGCCGTGCAGGGCCGCGATCGCAGCGGCCAGGGCCAGTACGTGGACGTCTCGCTGTTCGAGAGCGCGCTCAGCCTGTCGATCTGGGAGGTGGCGGAGTTCTGGGGCACGCAGAAGGTGCCCTCGCCGATCGGCAGCGCCAACCGCATGAGCGCTCCCTACCAGGCCTTCCGCGCGGCCGACCGCCACTTCGTGTTCGGTGCCGCCAACCAGAAGCTGTGGACCGCGCTGTGCGGCGTGCTGCAGCGGGAAGACCTGCTGCAGGACGAGCGCTTCGCCAGCAACACCGAGCGCCTGCGCCACCGCGACGCGCTGGTCGCCGAACTCGAACCCACGCTGGCCACGCGCAAGGCCGACGACTGGATCGAAGCGCTGCTCGCGGCCGGCGTGCCGGCCGCGCCCATCCTCGGCTACGACGAGGCGCTGGTGAGCGAACAGGCGCAGGCGCGGAACATGGTGATGGAGATGGAACACCCGGTCGAGGGAACCATCCGCCAGCTCGGTTTCCCCGTGAAGCTGCATGGCACGCCGCAGCAGCTGCGCCGCCCGCCGCCGCTGCTGGGCCAGCACACCGAGGAAATCATGCGCGAGGCCGGCTGCGACGAGGCCGCCATCGAGCGGCTGCGCGCGGCCCGCGCGTTCGGCTGAACACCCCTTTTCCCTTCGCTTCCACCAACAAGGAGACAAACTTGATCCATCGCCGCACTTCCCTCGTGGCCACCCTGGGCGCAGCAGCCTGCGCGCTGCTGGCCGCCGCACCGCTGACCGCAGCCGCCGACGGCGCCTATCCGCAGCGCCCCGTGGAGATCGTCGTTCCCTATGCCGCCGGCGGCGGCGCCGACGTGATGGCGCGCGCCTTCGCGGCCGCATCCGCCAGGCACTTTCCGCAGAGCTTCATCGTCGTCAACAAGCCGGGCGCGGCCGGCGTGATCGGCTGGACCGACGTGATCAACGCCAAGCCCGACGGCTACAAGCTGGCGCTCACGACGGTGGAGGTCACCTTCCTCAACTACCTGGGGCTGGCGAAGTTCGGCTGGGACGAGCTGGTGCCCATCGCCAAGCTCAATGGCGATCCGGCCGTGCTGGTGGTGCGCGCCGACGCGCCCTTCACGACGCTGGAGCAGTTCCTCGAAGCCTCGAAGAAGCCCGGCGCCAACACCCGCATCGGCAATGCCGGCCAGGGCTCGATGTGGCACCTGTCGGCGGTGGCCCTGGCCGACAAGGCCGGCGCGAACCTCAACCACATCCCGTTCGCGGGCGGCAATCCGGCGCTGCAGTCGCTGCTGGGCGGCCACATCGAGGCCGTGATCGCGAGCGCGCCCGAGGTGGCGACCCACGTCTCCTCCGGCAAGCTGCGCGCGCTGGGCGTGATGTCCGCCAGGCGCATCAAGGGCTTCGAGAACGTGCCGACGATGAAGGAGCGCAACTACGACCTGGTGCTGGGCACCTGGCGCGGGCTCGCGGTGCCGAAGGGAACGCCGCCCGAGGTGATCGAGACGCTCAAGACGGTCGTGGCCAAGACCATGCAGGAGCCCTCGCTGCGCGAGACGATGGAAAAGCAGAACTTCAGCACCGACACCTACGAGGACCAGGCCGCGTTCCGGGCCAGCATGGCGCGCGAGAGCGCCTACATCAAAGAGATCGCGGCCAAGGCCGACATGAAGAAGTGAGCACCATGCAACGTCGTCAATTCCTCGCGGCCGCGGCCGCTTCCGCCACCTCCGTCGCCGCGCCGCTCGCCTTCGCGCAGGACCTGCCCGCCGGCCCGCTGAAGATCGTCGTCGGCTTCCCGCCGGGCGGGGGCACCGACGCCGTCGCCCGCCTGCTCGCCCAGAAACTGGCCGCGATGTGGAACATCTCCGTCGTCGTCGACAACAAGCCGGGCGCGGCCGGCGTGATCGCCGCCGAGTTCACGGCCAAGCAGCAGCCGGACGGCAACACGCTGCTGATGGCCAACTTCAGCAGCCACGCGGTGGCGCCCGCGCTGTATCCCAAGCTGGGGTATGTGGTCGAGCGCGACTTCACGCCGCTGTCGCTGGTGGGCGTCACGCCCAACGTTCTGGTCTGCCGTCCCGACAGCGCCGCGAAGACGCTGCAGGACGTGATCGCGCTGTGCCGCAGCAAGCCCGGGCGCGTGTCGTTCGGGTCCGCGGGACAAGGCAGCGCGCAGCACCTGGCGCTGGAGATGTTCAAGCTGCGCGCCAAGGTCGACGCGCTGCACGTCCCGTACAAGGGCTCCGGCCCGATGGTCACCGACCTGCTGGGCGGGCAGATCGACTACAGCTTCGAGACCATGTCCTCGGCGGTGCAGCTGGTGAAACAGGGCAAGCTCGTCGCCGTCGCTCAGACCAGCGCCAGCCGCTCGCGCCAGTTCGCGGACGTGCCCACGATCGCCGAACTCGGCTTCCCGGGCTTCCAGGCGGCCACGTGGTACGGCATGGTCGGCCCGGCCAAGCTGCCGGCCGCGATGGCGGCGCGCATGAACGCCGACATCAACAAGGTCCTGGCCATGCCCGACGTGGCCGAGAAGCTGCAGGGCTACAGCGCCGAAGGCGGCGGCGGCTCCATGCGCCGGTTCGCGGAGTTCATGGCCGACGAGCAGGACCGCTGGGGCAAGGTCATCCGCGAGGCGAAGGTGACGCTGTGACGGCCCGGGTTGCGCAACCGGTGGTCGCGGCCGAGACGCTGCCGGCGGACGCGGCGCGCGCGCTGCTGGTCGGCCGCGCCTGGCTGCCCGGAGCCGGTCCCGTCCCGGTGCTGGTGCGCGAGGGACGCCTGCTGGACATCAGCTCGCTGGCGCCCACGATGTCGTCGCTCCTCGAGCGCGACGACCTCGCGTCCGCACTCCGCGCGGCGGGCGGGCCGGACCTCGGTCCGCTGGAGGACTGGCTCGCGTCCACCTGCGCGAACGGCCCCGATGCGGCGCACCGCCACCTGCTCGCGCCGAACGACCTGCAGGTGGTCAAGGCCGCCGGCGTGACGTTCGCCGACAGCATGGTCGAGCGCGTCATCGAGGAACAGGCGCGCGGCGACGCGGCCAAGGCCGAAGCCGTGCGCCGGCAGGTCGTGGCCGTCGTCGGCGACGACCTCGCCGCGCTGCGCCCCGGCTCGCCGGAAGCGATGGCGCTGAAGGAACTGCTGCTGGCCAAGGGCCTGTGGTCGCAGTACCTGGAAGTGGGCATCGGGCCGGACGCCGAGGTGTTCACCAAGGCGGCGCCGATGTCCTCGCTGGGCACCGGCGTGCGCGTGGGCCTGCATCCGCGCTCGACCTGGAACAATCCGGAGCCCGAGGTGGTGCTCGCCGTCGACGCCTGCGCGCGCGTGGTCGGCGCGACGCTGGGCAACGACGTCAACCTGCGCGACTTCGAGGGCCGCAGCGCGCTGCTGCTCGGCAAGGCCAAGGACAACAACGGCGCCTGCGCCGTCGGCCCCTTCATCCGGGTGTTCGACGAGGCGTTCGGCATCGATGAAGTCCGCCGCGCGGTGATCGACCTGGAGGTGATCGGCCGCGACGGCTTCGTCCTGCACGGCAGCAGCTCGATGGGCCGCATCAGCCGCGATCCGCTGGACCTGGTGGAGCACGCCATGGGCCGCTGCCACCAGTACCCCGACGGGATGATGCTGTTCTGCGGCACCATGTTCGCGCCCATCCAGGACCGCGACGCGCCGGGCGCCGGTTTCACCCACCACGTGGGCGACCGGGTGCGCATCAGCAGCGCCGCGCTGGGCGGACTGGTCAACTGGGTGGACCACAGCGACGCCATCCCGCCCTGGCGGTTCGGCATCACGGCGCTGATCGGGAGCCTGGCCGCGCGCGGGCGGCCGTAGCCCCTCCTTACCAGGCGAACATCAAGGCCGCTCCGGCGCCCAGCAGGGCGCCGGTCGCGCCGATCAGGGTCACGTCGTTGCGGCTGTCGCCGCTCAGGTGGGCAAAGCACGCGGACCAGATGAAGGCGGCGCTGATCGCCGCCAACAGCACGGCGACGTCGAACTGACTCATGGAACTCACTCCGTCACGTTGGGCCATCGCAGGGGATGGCCGGTTTCACCAGCGGCGCTGTGGGGCCCGGTGATTCGTGACGCGCCAGGCGGAGTGGATCACCGGGCCGAGGTGAGTCCTTGGGATCGCATCGGCTTCATGCGGCTCAGTCTAGTGCGCAACTCATGCGGGCGCCCCCAGCGCGACCAATGCCCCGACGGTCCTTGCCAGATTGCCTGTAACAAATGTGGGCGCACGCACATAAGGATCGCTGGGCTGTCTCAAAGCCCTGTTGCTTCGGTTCACGAACGACACAGTTTCTGGAGTCATGCGGTGCGGTGCCGTGCATCTTCGCGCGTTTGCAACGAAGAGCCGGTCGCGTGACCCCATCAAGAAAAATACTCATCGTCGATGACGACGCACCCACCTCCGCCCTGCTCGCGGACTTCTTCGACGGCCAGGGCTTCGCCACCGCCGTGCTGATGAACGGCCTCCACGTCGAGCCCGAGGTGCGCCGCTCCAACCCGGACCTGGTGCTGCTGGACGTGACCCTTCCCGGCATGGACGGCCTCGAGGTCTGCACCCAGGTGCGCCGGTTCTCGGCGGTGCCGATCATCATGCTGAGCGCACGCACCGACGAGATCGACCGCACCCTGGGCCTGGAAGTGGGCGCCGATGACTATGTCTGCAAGCCCTACGGTTTCCGCGAGGTCGCCGCCCGCGTGAAGGCGCAGCTGCGCCGCGCGGAAGGACGCGTGGGCGCCAGGACCGTGCTCCACGGTTTCCGCATCGACGAGGGCGGACGCCGCATCGCCTGCGACGACCGGTGGCTTCCACTGACGACGCAGGAGTACCGGCTGCTGCGCAAGCTGCTGACGCGTCCGGGGCACGTGTTCTCGCGCGAGGACCTGGTGGAGTGCACGGACGACCCTTCCCGCACGAGCAGCGAGCGTGCCGTGGACAGCCACGTGAAGAACCTGCGCCGCAAGATCGAAGCCGTGCGGCGTGAAGGTGCCGCCATCGTTTCGGTGTACGGCGTCGGCTACCGCTTCGATCCGGAGATGGCGGCGGCGCGCTGAGCCCATCCGCAGCGTGGAACCTGCGTGCAGAGTGCCTGCCAGGTTCCTCCACATTCGTTTCCAAGAATGCCGTGCTCCACGAACATTCAAGGACAACGATGCATCGCACCCTCGCCCGCCGGCTCTTCCGTATCTCGCCGCTGTTCGCGGCCGCCTTGCTGGCGGCTTGCGGAGGAGGCGGCGGAGGCGGAGGGGGCAGCGAAGCCGCCGGCGCGCCGTTGTCGCTGTCGCCCGCCGCGGCCAGCGTGCTCACGCTGGATCCCCAGCGGCTGCCCGACTACAGGGCCTCGCTGCCCGCGCACTACGCGAACGTCGCCGAGAACACGCCGGTGGGGACGCAGAACAGCCCGGTCGTCGCGGCGCTCGGGCGGGTGCTGTTCCACGACCGCCAGCTGAGCTTCAACGCCACCGTCTCCTGCGCTTCCTGCCACAAGCAGGACCAGGGCTTCGGCGATGCGGCGCGGTTCTCCACCGGCTTCGACGGGATCGGCAAGACCACCGCGCACGCGATGCGGCTGGCCAACCTGCGGTTCTTCGCGGCCGGCACGATGTTCTGGGACAAGCGGGCGGCCTCGCTCGAGGCGCAGTCCACCCTGCCGGTGCAGCACCCGGTCGAGATGGGATTCGACGCCGCCCACGGCGGGATCGCCGCGCTCATCCAGCGGATGCAGTCCCTGCCGTACTACCCCGAGCTCTTTGCCGCCGCCTACGGCGATCCCGCCATCAACGAGGAACGGATGCAGCAGGCGCTGTCCATGTTCATGCGGGGGATGGTGTCGACCCACAGCCGCTGGGATGAAGCGTTCGCGCAGGTGTTCGATCCGAACCTGCCGGACAAGGGCGTGAACAAGCCGCTGCCCGGCTTCACCGACGAGGAGAACCGGGGCCGCGAACTCTTCATGGCCCCCCGCGCCGCGGGCGGACAGGCCTGCGCGGCCTGCCACCAGCCGCCCTCGTTCGCGCTCGGCGGCTCCGGCAGCAACGGCCTGGACGCCGGCGAGGCGCGCCGCATGAAATCGCCTTCGCTGAAGAACGTGGCGCTTTCGTCGTCCTTCATGCATGACGGCCGCTTCTCGTCGCTCGAGGAAGTCGTGGAGCACTACAGCTCCGGCGTGCAGGACGGGCCGGGCCTCGACAACCGCCTGAAGGGCCCGGACGGCACGGCCCTGAAGCCGAACCTCTCGCCCGAGGACAAGGCCGCGCTCGTCGCCTTCATGAAGACGCTCAGCGATCCGGTGCTGGCCGCCGACAGCCGCTTCTCGTCGCCCTTCCGCGCGGATGCGGGGCCGCCCCGGCAGTGAGCGAGGCGGGCGCCCGCCCGGGGTGCGCAGCCCATCAATGCGCACTGAGCTAGCATGGACGGTGCTTCCAGCCGCTTCTTTGCCTACGCCCGGAAGTTTGCGCACGAGCTTCTCGAGGGGTTGAGCATGCACCAGGAGGCGAACACCGAGTTGCTTTCCATCGGCATCCAGGGTCTGGATGAAATCCTTGGGGGCGGACTCACGCCCAACCGCATCTACCTCGTGGAAGGCGAGCCGGGCGCGGGCAAGACCACCACCGGCCTGCAGTTCCTCAGGGAAGGCGTGCGCCGCGGCGAGTCCGTCGTCTACATCTCCCTGGCCGAGAACTCGGAAGAGCTCGCCGCGGTGGCCGCATCGCATGGATGGGACCTCGAGGGCATCCACGTGCACGAGGTGCTGCCGGACGAGAACCTGCTGGCCGGCAACGAGCAGTACACCATGTTCCACGCGTCCGAGGTGGAGATGGCCGACACGCTCAGGAACATCCTGGGCGTCATCGAGGAGCGGCAGCCGTCCCGGGTGGTGCTGGACTCGCTCTCCGAGCTGCAGCTGCTGGCCGAATCGCCGCTGCGGTACCGCCGGCAGGTGCTGGCGCTCAAGCAGTTCTTCTCCAAGCGCCGCTGCACCGTGCTGCTGCTGGATGACCGCACCGCCTCCGTGTCGGGCGACCTGCAGGTGCGCAGCATCGCCCATGCGGTATTGCAGCTCGACCACTCCGTCAAGGACTACGGCGTCGAGCGGCGCCGGCTGCGCGTGGTCAAGTACCGCGGGCGCAAGATCCTTGGGGGGATGCACGACTACAACCTGGTGCGGGGTGGCATGGTCGTGCATCCGCGCCTGGTGGCGGCGGAAACGCGCACGATCAGCGAGCGCACCCAGTGGAGCAGCGGCCTGCCGGAACTGGACACCCTGCTCGGTGGCGGCATCGAGGAGGGAACCAGCACCCTGATCGTGGGCCCGCCCGGCACCGGCAAGTCGTCGCTGGCGGCGCAGCTGGTGTGCGCGGCCGCCACGCGCGGGCAATCCGCATCGATCTTCCTTTTCGAGGAGTCGGCCAGCAACATGCTGCACCGCGCGGACGGGCTCAACCAGCCCTTGCGCGCGGCCATCGACGCGAACCTGCTCACGGTGCAGCAGGTCGACCCGGCCGAGCTCTCGCCCGGCCAGTTCGCGCGGGCGGTCCGGGAGGCGGTGTCGCGGGGCGTCAAGGTGCTGGTGATCGACAGCCTCAACGGGTACCTGAACGCGGTGCCGGACGAGCGCTTCCTCACCACCTACCTGCACGAGCTGCTCACCTACCTCGGTCAGCACCAGGTGCTGACCGTGCTGGTGGGCGTCCAGCAAGGCATGCTGGGCGGCAACATGTCCAGCGCGATGGACGTCAGTTATGTCGCCGACAACGTGCTGATGCTGCGCTATTTCGAGGACGACGGCCACGTGCGGCAGGCGATCTCGGTGTTCAAGAAGCGCGGGAGCATGCACGAACGCAGCATCCGCTCGTTCTCGATGTCGTCCCAGGGCATCCACGTCGGCGAGACCCTGCGCGGCTACCGCGGCCTGCTCACGGGCGTGCCAGTCCATGCCGGGGGTCGGCAGGACGATGCGGCGCAGTGATGGAACGCCGAGTCCTCATCAAGGTGCCGGGCGAGCAGGATGGACGGTTGTCCGTCCGCGTGCTGGCCTCCGACGGGATCGACTCGCACCTGTGCGCGACGGCCGCCGAGCTCCTCGAGGAACTGGGCAAGGGGGCGGGCTGCGTGCTGGTCACCGAGGAAGCGCTGACCGAACCCGTGCTGCGCGTGCTGGCAACCCATCGTGCCGCGCAGCCGCCCTGGTCCGACCTGCCCGTGCTGGTGATGGCCAAGCGCGGGGCCGATTCCCTGGAAGCGCAGCGCGCGGTGGAGCACCTGGGCAACGTCACCATGCTCGAGCGGCCGGTGCGCACCATCACGCTCATCAGCGCCGCGCGGTCCGCGCTTCGCGCGCGCGACCGGCAGTACGAGATGCGGGCGATGAGCCGGCGCAAGGACGAATTCCTCGCCACCCTGGCGCACGAGCTGCGCAATCCGCTGGCGCCGATCGCGAACGCGATGGCCATCATGTCGCGGATGCATCCCACGCCCCAGGTCGCTCCGCTGATCGGGGTCGTGGAGCGGCAGGTCAGCCACCTGAAGCGCCTGGTGGACGACCTGCTGGACGTGGCCCGCATCACGAACGGCAAGCTGGACCTGCAGATCTCGTCCACCACGATCGGGCGGGTCGTGAAGCAGGCGATGGAGATCGCCGAGCATGCGATGGAGGTCAAGCAGCACCGGGTCGCCGTGTCCGAGCCGGCGCACGAAGTCGAGCTGCAGGCCGATCATGTCCGGGTCGTGCAAGGGCTCGCGAACCTGCTGGTCAACGCCGCCAAGTTCACGCCGCCGTCCGGCGAGATCAGCCTGACCGCTTCGGTCGAGGGCAGCGACGCGGTGTTCGTGGTCCGCGACAGCGGCCGCGGCCTCGAAGGAGGCGAGCTGGAGCGGATCTTCGAGATCTTCGAGCAGTCGCGCGCCGTCGGCGAGCCCACGGGCGGGCTCGGCCTCGGATTGCACCTGACACGCGCCTTCGCCGCGATGCACGGTGGAAGCGTGAAGGCCCGCAGCGAAGGCCCCGGCCGCGGAAGCGAGTTCACGTTGCGGCTTCCGGTCGTCGCGCCGCCAGGCCGCACGGGCGAGTCCGGCGGCGTGCCGGCCGTCGCCGCCCCGCCGATGCCCCGCACGGTGCTCGTCGTGGACGACAACGAGGATGCCGCCGCCACGCTGGAGACGCTGCTGGAGCTGCAGGGCATCGCCGTCTCGATCGCGCATGACGGCGCGGCGGCGCTGGACCGGGTGCGCAGCGACCGGCCGGAGGTCGTGATCATGGACATCGGCATGCCGGTCATGAACGGCTACGAAGCGGCCCACTCGATACGGCTCAACGCCGTCGGGCGGCCGCCGGTCCTGATCGCCCTCACCGGCTGGGGCCAGCACGCGGACAAGGCCAGGGCCAGGGACGCCGGCTTCGACCATCACCTGGTCAAGCCGCTGAAGTTCGATGAGCTGCTCGCGTGCCTGTCGCGGTGCGCGGACCCCGCCTGAGCCCTCGGGCGGCGCAGCTGGCGGAACCGACTCGAGCATTGATCCTGCCGCATACTGGCGCGGCAACTTCCGCGGAGGAAACGATGCGACCGCTGCCTCCCGAAACGACGGGCTCATACGCCCTGGTGGTCTCCGCCGAGCACCTGGCCAGCCGCTTCAAGGATCCCATGCTCCCGCCGGTCCTGGCCACGCCCGTCATGATCCTGTTCATGGAGAACGCGGCCCTCAACGCGCTGAAGCCGTACCTGGAGCCCGGCGAGAGCGCGCTGGGCACCCACGTCGACGTGAAGCACCTGGCCGCCACCCCGGTGGGGCGCCGCGTCACGGCCACCGCGACGGTGTCCAGCGTCTCGGGCCGGCGCATCACCTTCTCGGTCCGGGCCACCGATGGCGACGAGGTGATCGGCAGCGGCACGCACGAGCGCGTGCTGATCGACATCGCCCGGTTTTCCGAGCAGCTGGCCCGGAAAGCCGGGGACGCTCAGATCCCCCCGTACCAGGTGTAGCCCAGGTCTTCCCAGTAGCCGCCGCGCCCGCGGCCCAGCGCCGCGAAGCTGTCCACCAGCTCGACCCGCTGCACGTACTTGGGCTGCTTGTAGCCCAGCTGCCGTTCGATGCGCGCGCGCAGCGGCGCTCCGTTCTCGACGGGGAGCGGACGGCCGTTCAGGTCCCAGGCCAGCAGGGTCTGCTCGTGGAAGGCGTCGTCCATGTCCACGCTCTCGTAGTAGGGAACCCGGTAGTCGCCCTCCTCCATCAGGTCCATGCAGTGGAAGACCACGTAGCGCGCCTGCGGCTTCGCGCCCACCAGCCGCAGCACGTGCGAGAGGCGCACGCCGGTCCACTGGCCGATGCAGCTCCAGCCTTCGACGCAGTCGTGGCGCGTGATCTGCGTCCTCGAAGGCATGGCACGCAGCTGCGCCAGCGTGAACGAGCCCGGCCGCTCGACCAGGCCGTCCACCTGCAGCCGCCAGCTTGCGAAGCCGTCCCGCAGCAGCGCCGCGTAGGCCTGGCC
>JAEWBU010000221.1 GCA_023390985.1 Pseudomonadota bacterium | reverse complement strand
GCAGCGAAGCGCGAGGGCCGTCCAGCGCGGCCACCCAGGCGTCGCCGCAGACGCGTTCGCCGGGCTTGGGCAGCGCGACCCCCGCCATGCACAGCGCCGAAGACGCGGGCATGGCGGCCTCCGCGCGCACGCGCGCCAGCACCAGCGTGCCCTCGGGCTGGCTCGAATGCAGGTCGAATTCGTTGGCCAGCCGCAGCACCGCGCCGAGGCCGGTGCCGGGCGTGCCGGCGGTCGAATAGCCGTCGGCGAGGCAGCGCTCCACGTCGGCGATGCCGGGGCCGTGGTCCATGGCCAGCACCTCGACTTCACGCTGCGCCGGGCGGCCGCCGATCAGCAGGCGGCCCCGGGTGGCGTGGCGCACGAGGTTGGTGGCCAGTTCGGTGACGACGATGGCGAGGCGTCCGGCCTCGAGCTCGGGCAGTCCGCATTCGAGCGCGAGCCGGGCCGCGTGGCGGCGCGCCTCGCCCACGCGGCTGGCGTCGCCCATCGGGAATTCGGCGTGAAAGCCTCCGCTGATCAGTTCCACGGGATCACTTCCAGCGCGTGATGGTCACCTGGGTGCCGCGGCCGGGCGTGGACTGCAGATCGAACTCGTGCACCAGCCGCTTGCTGCCGGGCAGGCCCAGGCCCATGCCGCCGCCGGAGGTCCAGCCGTCGGTGAGCGCCAGCTGCACGTCGGCGATGCCGGGCCCGGTGTCCTCGAAGTGCAGGCGCAGCCCGCGCTTGAGGCCCTGCTCGAGCACCTCCCATCGCATATGGCCGCCGCCGCCGTGCACGACGGTGTTGCGCGACAGCTCGCTGGCCGCGGTGATCATCTTGGTCTGGTCGACGAGGGAGAACTTCAGCTGCTGCGTGAGCGCGCGCACCTTCTGGCGGCTGGCGACGATGTCCTCTTCGGTGCGGACCGGGAGAGTGCCCTGCAGCGTTTCAACGGGCGACGACAAGTTCGCTCTCCTTGCCCGACTGCGCCAGGAGTTCCATGCCGCGCTCGACGTTGAGCGCCGTACGCACGCCTTGCAGGGACAGGCCCAGCTCGACGAGGGTGATGGCCACCGCGGGCTGCATCCCGACCACCACCGTGGTGGCGTCCAGGATGCGGGAGATGCCCGAGATGCCGGCCAGCATGCGGCCGACGAAGGAATCGACGATCTCCAGCGCGCTGATGTCGATGAGCACGCCCTTGGCGCCGGTGGCGGAGATCTTGTTGGCCAGGTCGTCCTGCAGGGCGAGCGCCATCTGGTCCTCCATGTCCACCTGGATGGTGACCAGGAGCGTCTGCCCCATCTGCAGGATCGGAATGCGGTACATGGGCTCAGGCCGCCTTCGTGATCACGTAGCCGCGCTGGCGCAGTGCGAGCGCCAGCGCATCGGCCAGGGTCGCCTTGGAGGCGATGCCCTCCAGGTCGATGCCCAGGTGGACGATGGTCTGGGCGATCTGCGGGCGGATGCCGCTGATCACGCATTCGGCGCCCATCAGGCGGATGGCGCTGACGGTCTTGAGCAGGTGCTGGGCCACCAGCGTGTCCACGGTGGGCACGCCGGTGATGTCGATGATGGCCAGCGTCGCGCCGGTCTCGACGATCTTCTGCAGCAGCGTCTCCATCACCATCTGCGTGCGGCTGGAGTCCAGCGTGCCGATCATCGGCACCGCCAGCACGCCTTCCCACAGCTTGATCACGGGGGTGGACAGCTCGAGCAGGTCCTGCTGCTGGCGCTGGATGATGTCCTCGCGCGTCGCCTGGTAGGTGGTGACGGTCCACTGCGCCATCTTGTCCACCAGCACCGACAGGGCCCACACGGCGCCCAGCTGGGCCTGCGGGTCGCTCACGCTGCGCTGCAGCGCGCCGAACAGCGGCCGCTTGAACGCCAGCACGAACACGCTGGTGTCGCCGGCGCTCTGGCCCTGCGCGGCGCGCGAGCGCGACAGTCCTTCCAGCACTTCGCGCAGCGGCGCCCACGGCTGGGCCCGGAAGTCTTCCGGATCGGCTCCCGCCTGCAATGCGGAACGCACGGACCGCACGATCTCCGCCGCCTCGCCCTGCATGGTGCGGCGCTGAGCCTCGGTCATCCGCGACGTGGCGGAGCCCGCCTCCTGCAGCCATTCGGACACGATCTGCTCTTCGTGCTGGGCGAGCAGGCCCAGCACGGCTTGGCTTTGTTGAGTCATTTCTTGTGGGGGATTGTGGGCGGAAGAGCAGGCCATTCTAGGGATGGGTGACTCGACCGCCTGTAGGACCGCTCCTACCGCAAGGCCGCATCTCCTCCGCGCGACAAGGCCACCGGCGGGCGCCTACAATGTCGAGCATTCATCCGGAGCGGCGCTTGCGTGAGGCGCGCTACGGACAGGCAGGCCACCGCCTAGTCGACGAGGCAACTCCCGGCCTGCAACGCCCGGTCCCGTGCCGGCCCTCAACTTCCCCGATCCCTTCGGGTTCTGTCGAAATCAGCGGCAGGACGGCAGGGGCCGTGGGTGGGCCGGCGCCAACACATCGCCAAGCTCTGGAGGAATCGAAATCCCATGGCCAAGGAAGAACTGATCGAAATGCGAGGACGGGTGGAAGAAGTCCTGCCCGACTCGCGCTACCGCGTCGTGCTGGAGAACGGCCACGCCCTGGTGGCCTACAGCGGCGGCAAGATGCGCAAGAACCACATCCGCATCATCGCGGGCGACTACGTGACGCTGGAACTTTCGCCTTACGACCTGAACAAGGGCCGCATCATGTTCCGCCACCTGCCGCCGCGCGACGGCACCAGCACGTTCTCGGCGCCGCAGCGGCGCCGCTGAGTCACTGCGCGGCGGCCGGCGCCGCGCCGTCCAGGCGCTCCGCGAGGGCGTCCAGCACCGGCTTGATCCGCGGGCCCATGCTGATCTGCGGGTTGGAAAAGCCGTCGGGCTTGCCCGCCTCCTCCTCGCGCCGGCGGATCACCGGCACCGCCGCGGCGAAGGCCTCCTCGAACGAATGCGTGCCGCGCAGCTGCTCGTCGAACATGGCGCGGCCGAAGAAGGTGAGCTCGGACTTGCGCCCGCAGCCGTACGAGGTGTGGTCCGGATCGGCCGCGGTCATCACCAGCGTGGTGTCGCCCGCCAGCGGCTGCACCCATCCCCCTGAATAGCAGGCCGAGACCGCGATCACGCGGTGGCGGATGCCGGCTTCGTCCAGCGCTTCGCGCAGGTCGTCCGGCGTGAGCCAGGGCACCTGCAGCGGCCAGTGCTCCGCGGCCAGCCGGAAGTTGCTGGCGCCGTGCGAAGTCAGGTAGACCACCAGCACGTCGTGCTCGCGGTCCATGCGTTCGGCCAGGGCCGCGACGGCGCGCCGCAGGTTCAGCGGCGTGGCCCAGGGCAGCGAGCCGGCCGTGGTCGCGTGGTTCATCAGCCGCAGCACGCGGTCCTTCGCGTCGAAGCGCTCGGCCAGCACGTCCGCCACCATCCCGCTCTCGCGCAGGAACACGTCCTCGGAGGCGTACGGCGCGAACACCAGGCCGTACACGTCCACCACGCCTTCGCGCTGCGGCGCGATCGAATCCACCGCCTGTTCCCAGACCTCCTGCTGTCGCTCGAAGGTCTCCTGGCTGAGGACCAGGCGAGGCCGGCGCTCGCCGCGCTCGGCGACCGCTTCCCATGGCCGGTCGTTCAGGTACCAGATGCTCACCAGCGAGAGGCAGAGCATCGCGACCGTGAGGGAAGCCAGCCGCCCGCCGCGCAGGCCGAACTGCACGCCCAGCCACAGCTGCACCAGCGTGCCCCAGGCGATGAGGGCGATGAACACCGCCCAGGCCGCCCACGGCGACTGCAGCAGCGCGGGCATCGCGTCGTGGCCCTCCGCGATGTTCAACGCCGCCCCGGCCAGCAGCAGCGGCACCGACGACGCGAACGACAGCGTGAACCAGGTGGCGACGCCGTGCGGGCGGCCGGCGCCTGCGGGCCGTCCCCACAAGGCGGCCCACACCAGCAGCGCGGACAGGCCCATGCTCCACGAGGGGATCAGCCAGCTGCGCAGATCGAAGCGCGCGGGGCCGGCGATCTCGAGCCGCGCCAGCCCCAGTTCCAGCAGCAGCACGACGCCGACGACCAGCGCCAGCTGCAGCGGCGACGGCTGGTGCCCCGCGACGCGCGACTGCAGCAGCCAGCCGCTGCGAAGGCCTTCGCCGAACCAGCGCGCGGTGGAGAGGCGCCGGGGCGCCTGCGTTTCTTCCATGTCGGTCCCCCTGTCTGATCGACCGGAATATACGAGCCGTCATCCCCGCGGAGGCGGGGATCCAGTGCGTCCGCCTTCAGCGGACCGCCAGGAAGCCCTGGATC
>JAEWBU010000210.1 GCA_023390985.1 Pseudomonadota bacterium | reverse complement strand
CGCCGATGACGAAGAGATCGAAGTCGTGGACATCGCGCATGAGGAACTCCCGGGTTTCGCGCGATTGCAGCACGTTCGGTGCACCCTTGCTGCCCGCGCGAGCGCGACCGCGCCGCTATCATCCGCCCCATGACCCCGGCATCCCTGCGGCAGTCTCCGGCGGGCGGCAGCGTCGTGACGGCGCCCATCCGCTGGCTCGTGAGCTGGTGGGAGGTGATCCTGTTCGGCGCGGTGCTGATGGTGCTGGCGCTGTCGCCTTCCAGCTGGCGCGACGCGCGCACGCGCGCGGCCCTGGCCCGGCACGCGTGGCTGGACACCGCGCCCATCCTGCTCGGCTTTTCCATGCTGTCCGCGCTGCTGACCGTGGTGCTCACGCGCATCGTGGTCGTCACCGCGCGCAGCTACGGCCTGTCGCAGTACGCGCTGGAAATGGTGATCCGCGTGCTGGTGCTGGAACTCATTCCGCTGACCGCGGCGCTGTTCGTCGCGCTGCGCTGCACGATCCCCAATGGGGCGGCGCTGGCGGAGATGCGACGCACCGGCCGCTTCCAGGCAATGCGCCGCGCGGGCGTCGACCCGCTGGTGCGCGAGGTGCTGCCGCGCATGGTGGCCGGCGGCTTTTCGATGATCACGCTCGCGGCGCTCAGCTGCTTCGTCGCGGCGGTGCTGGCCTACCTGGCCGTGTACCAGCTCACGCCCGCGGGGCTGCCGGCGTACACCCGCATGTTCGGCCACGTGTTCAACCCGTCGGTGAGCCTGATCTTCGCGATCAAGACCGTGCTGTTCGCACTGGCCGTGTCCACCATCCCGATGGCCTCGGGCGCGTACGAGCACTTCGCCGCCGCGCCGAGCTCGCGCGAGAGCGCCGCCCTGCAGGGCCTGGTGCGCATGTTCGCCGTGCTGCTGCTGCTCGAGTCGATCTCGCTGGTGGGCAACTACTACTGACAAGAAGATCCAGGCCCGATGGACGACACCCCTTTGCAGGATTCCGAACCCGCGGCCGCATCGCCAGTGCCGCACCTGGCGGCCAAGGCGAGGCTGCTGCTGCTCTTCACCGTGCTGCTGATCGGCGCGGCCGTGCTCTTCCTCCTTTATGCGCGTGGCGTGTTCGAGCCCACGCAGCGGCTGGTGCTCACCACCGACGATTCCGAAGGCGTGGCGGTCGGCATGGACATGACGTTCTCGGGCTTCCCGATCGGCCGGGTGCGCCGGGTCGAGCTCGGGCAGACGGGCGAGGTCCGCATCCTGATCGACGTGGCCAGCAAGGACGCGCACTGGCTGCGCACCAGCAGCATCTTCACGCTGGTGCGAGGCCTCGTCGGCGGCACGGCCATCCGCGCCTACAGCGGCGTGCTGACCGATCCACCGCTCCCGGCGGACGCGGAACGGCCCGTGCTGCGCGGCGATGCCACGGCCGAACTGCCGCGCGTGATCGCTTCGGCGCGCGAGGTGCTCGAGAACCTCACGGCGATCACGGCCAACGATGCCGCCCTGCGCAACAGCGTGGCCAACCTGCAGGCCGTCACCGAGAAGCTCAAGGGGCCGCAGGGGGCGCTGCACGTGCTGTTCGGCAACGAGGCGGATGCGCGCAAGGTGGTTGCCACGCTGGAGCGCACCAACGCGCTGCTGGCCCGATTCGATACCATCGCCGCCAAGGCCGACACGCAGGTGTTCGGGCCCGAAGGCGTCGTGCGCGAAGCGCGCGCCACGGTGGTCCAGCTCAACGGCTTGCTGGCCGACACGCGGGCGAGCCTGAAGAAGATCGACGCGGTGCTGGTCGAGGCGCAGGCCGTGGGGGCCAACGTCCGCGGCGCCACCCAGGACCTGGGCGCGCTGCGCGGCGACGTCGAGGCCAACCTGCGCAAGATCGATTCGCTGATCAACGAGATCAACCGCAAGTGGCCGTTCTCGCGCGAGACGGAGATCAAGCTGCCATGAAGCGCCTCGGGATCGCCTTCGCTGCCGTCGTGCTCGCCGCCTGCGCAAGCAAGCCGCAGGCCCCTGACTGGCAGATGAACGCGCATGGCGCGCTGGAGCGCTTCGAGCAGGCCTGGCTGACCGGGCAGACGCGCGCGGCCGACGCGGAATTCGCTCGTGCGCGCCGCGAGCTGGCGGCGACGGCGGACGCGACGCTGGTGGCGCGGGCCGAGCTCACGCGCTGCGCGGTGCAGGTGGCCAGCCTGGTGTTCGAGCCTTGCGCCGGATTCGAGTCGCTGCGTGCCGACGTCGCTCCGGCCGAGCGCGCCTATGCCGACTACCTGCAGGGCACGCGCGTGTCGCCGGAGCTGCTGCCGGCGCAGCATCGCGCCGCAGCGGGCGGCACCGCGGATGCCAAGGCCGTGCAGGCGATCGCCGATCCGCTGTCGCGACTCGTCGCGGCCGGGGTGCTGCTGCGCTCGGGGCGGGGCTCGCCGGAGCTGATGCAGATCGCTTCCGAAACGGCATCGCGCCAGGGCTGGCGCCGGCCACTGCTGGCCTGGCTGGGCGCGCAGTTGCAGCTGGCCGAGCGGCGTGGCGCGCAGGAAGAGGTCGAACGCTTGCGGCGCCGGATCGCGTTGACTTCCGCGGCCGACTGACGCAACTCAGCGCCGGTTGGATGGCGTCCGGAAGGTGATGGAGTAGCGCAGCGACTTGGCCGGCGACACGCTGTGCTGCCACTCCCATCGCGCCGGCCCGCGCAGCAGGTAGATGGAGCGCGGCGCGACGGTCAGCTTGATCACGTCGGCGCGCTTGGGCTCCTTCGGCGGATAAGGCCGGAATCGCAGCACCGCGTCGTTGAGCAGCGAGATGCCGACCACGTCCTCGAAATCCGGCACGTCGCGGTGCCAGCCGAGCGGCGTACCGGGCCGGTACTCGGCCACGAGGGCCTGAGTGAAGCGATCCGGCGGGATGCCCAGCCAGCCCGCTGTTTTCTCGCGAAGCGGCTGCAGCCACTCGGCGATCGGCTCGGCCTCGTTCAGCCGCTGGGCGCTGAAGTCGTACTGGCCGCCATAGCTGACCACGCGGCGCAGGGCGGTGAAGCCCTGGTACTTCATCGGGGCGAGCGGGAGCTTTTCGATGTCGCGCAGCAGGGCGGCTTCCTCTTCGGGCGTGAGGAAATCGGGCTCGTAGCGCATGCCGGTGGGCAGCGGCGCGGGCGGCGGGGCACCGAAGAGATCGGTCTGGGACGAAGGCACGAGCCCAGTGTGGCCCACAAGTAAAAAGCCCGGCCGGAGCCGAAGAAATGAAAAAGCCCGGCCGGAGCCGGGCTTGGGTCGAAGCGCTAACTGCCGCTTCAGGGCTTGGAAGCCGTCGGGAAAGGCCAGGCGGCCTGCGGGTTCAGCGTGGTCTGCGCCGCAGGAGCCGCGCTCGCGGCCGGCGCAGCCGCGGGCTTGGCAGCAGGGGCTTTGGCGGCCTTTTTCGCAGCCGGCTTTTTCGCAGCCTTCTTCGCAGCAGCCTTTTTCGCAGGCGCTTTCTTGGCGGCCTTCTTGGCGCCGGTCTTCTTCGCCGCCGCTTTCTTCGCAGGGGCCTTTTTCGCCGCGGTTTTCTTCGCGGCAGCCTTCTTCGCCGGGGCCTTCTTGGCAGCGGCCTTGCGAGCCGGCGCCTTCTTCGCGGCGGTCTTGCGCACCGGCGCCTTCTTGGCGGCGGCCTTCTTGGCCGGAGCCTTCTTCGCCGCGGCCTTCTTGGCCGGGGCCTTCTTGGCGGTGGCCTTCTTCGCCGGCGCCTTCTTGGCGGCGGACTTCTTCGCCGGAGCTTTCTTCGCGGCGGCTTTCTTCGCAGTTGCCATTTCCATTCTCCTGTTCAAGTTGACATCAACATCAACGAAAGAAGCACTCAGCGCCTTGTTGGTGGTCGCCGAGCGATCCATGCGGTTGGGCCGGGGCCCAGCCGCATGAACACCGTAACCCGCAGGGCGCCGGCTTCTTTGGCCGGTCTGCCGTGCGGGCGTAATTCACGAACTCAAACCTACTTCGCAGTTGCCTTTCAATCCCAGGAAAGCGCGCCACCCGACTGGTATTCGATCACGCGGGTTTCGAAGAAATTGCGCTCTTTCTTCAGATCGATCATCTCGCTCATCCACGGGAAGGGGTTCTCCTCATTCGGGAACAGCGCTTCCAGGCCGATCTGCGTGGCGCGCCGGTTGGCGATGTAGCGCAGGTAGCCCTTGAACATGGATGCATTGAGGCCCAGCACGCCACGCGGCATGGTGTCCTCGGCATAGCGGTATTCGAGCTCGACGGCCTTCATGAACAGGCCGCGGATCTCGGCCTTGAAATCGGCCGTCCACAGGTGCGGGTTCTCCAGCTTGAGCTGGTTGATCAGGTCGATGCCGAAGTTGCAGTGCATCGACTCGTCCCGCAGGATGTACTGGTACTGCTCGGCAGCACCGGTCATCTTGTTCTGCCGGCCCAGCGCCAGGATCTGGGTGAAGCCGACATAGAAGAAGAGGCCTTCCATCAGGCAGGCGAAGACGATCAGGCTCTTGAGCAGCGTCTGGTCGTTCTCCGGCGTGCCGGTGTGGAAGTTGGGATCCATGATCGCGCCGATGAACGGGATCAGGAACTCGTCCTTCTCGCGGATCGACTGGACCTCGTTGTACGCGTTGAAGATCTCGGACTCGTCCAGGCCGAGCGACTCCACGATGTACTGGTAGGCGTGCGTGTGGATCGCTTCCTCGAACGCCTGGCGCAGCAGGAACTGCCGGCACTCGGGCGCCGTGATGTGGCGGTAGGTGCCCAGCACGATGTTGTTGGCGGCCAGCGAGTCGGCGGTGACGAAGAAGCCGAGGTTGCGCTTGATGATGCGGCGCTCGTCTTCGGTCAGGCCGTTGGGGTCCTTCCACAACGCGATGTCACGCGTCATGTTCACTTCCTGCGGCATCCAGTGGTTGGCGCAGGTGGCGAGGTACTTCTCCCAGGCCCACTTGTACTTGAACGGCACCAGCTGGTTGACGTCGGTCTGGCCGTTGATGATGCGCTTGTCGGCCGCGTTCACGCGGCGATGGCTGGCTTCGGCGGAACGCGTGGCGACCGGAGCGGAAGCCGCGGCCTGCGCGACCGGCACGCGCGCGCCGTCGTCGAGCGTGCGCACCGCCGGGGTGGGGGAGTTCAGGGGTTGGGTCTGGACCGCTTGCGGCGAGGGTGAAGGATTCACCCCGCGGTTCCAGTTCGAACCGCTGCTCGGGATTGGCGATTGGGGCTTGACGTCGTCGTCCCAGGTCAGCATGTGATGTCCAGTGCTCGGATTATCCGAGCCGC
>JAEWBU010000184.1 GCA_023390985.1 Pseudomonadota bacterium | reverse complement strand
GCAGGCGGCGGCGCTTCATCGGGGAACCCTCCACCAGCCGGTGACCATCGAACGCAGGTTGTTGAACAGCCCCGTGACGATCACCTCGAAGACATGCACGAGCACGAAGGCGCCCAGCAGCAGCGCGCCGGCGAAGTGCAGCGTGCGCGCCGCCTGCCGGCCACCCAGCCAGTCGACCCAGCCGGGCAGCGCGGCATCCAGCCACGGCGACATGGCCAGGCCGCACACCACGATCAGCGGCAGGACGATGAACACGATGGAGAGGTACGCGATGTTCTGCAGCACGTTGTAGCGGCGGGCGGCCTCGCCGGTCGGGTGCCGCAGCAGCAGGTGGTCGACGACGGACCGGCCGATGCCGCGCCACTCGCGGCCCGTCGGCACCAGGTCGCGGTGCAGGTGGCCGCTGAAGATCGTCCACAGCAGGTACGCCAGGCCATTCAGGACGAACAGCCAGGCGAAGAAGAAGTGCCACAGCCGCCCCATCGCGAGCCACTGGTTGTCCGGGACCGTGGCCCAGGACGGGAAGGCGCGCGGCACCTCGGCGCCGTCCGGCCCGCGCGAGACGCCGAGCACGCCGTGCGTGCGGAACTCATGGGCGCCAACGCGCGTGACGCCCACCAGGCGGTCGCCGTCGCGGCGCTGGCCGATCTCCAGCACGCGGGTTTCCGGCCGCGAGTCCTTGCCCCAGTACAGCGCGGGATGGGCGTTGAAGATCTGCAGGCCGCTGCCGAGCAGGACCAGCACGCAGACGACATTGATCCAGTGCATCAACCGCACCGGCAGCCGGTGCCGATAGACCAGGGAGGGAGCGTGGACGGATGCCATGAAGCCTCCTCACGATCCCGGCCGCGCCTCCGCGCCCATGCGGACCGTCTTGGCATCAAGCAGCGCCTCGGGCTCGCCGGTTTCCTCCCAGTCCTGGTTGTCCAGCCGGGCGTGCAGCTGCGCCATGTCCAGGTCGCCGGTCCAGCGCGCCACCACCAGCGTGGCGACTGCGTTGCCCACCAGGTTGGTCAGCGCGCGGGCCTCGGACATGAAGCGGTCGATGCCCAGGATGAGCGCCAGCCCCGCCACCGGCACATGGCCCACCGCCGAGAGCGTGGCCGCCAGCACGATGAAGCCGCTGCCGGTGACGCCCGCGGCGCCCTTGGAGGTGAGCAGCAGCACGCCCAGCAGCGCGAGCTCCTGGGTGAAGGACAGCGGCGTGTTGGTGGCCTGCGCGATGAACACGGCGGCCATGGTCAGGTAGATGCTGGTGCCGTCGAGGTTGAAGGAGTAGCCGGTGGGGATGATCAGGCCGACGGTGGTGCGGCGCGCGCCCAGGTTCTCCATCTTCTCCATCATGCGCGGCAGCACCGATTCGGACGAGGACGTGCCCAGCACCACCAGCAGTTCCTCCTTGATGTACTTCACCAGCTTCCACACCGAGAAGCCATGCACCCGGGCGATCACGCCCAGCACCACGAACACGAAGATCAGGCAGGTGGCGTAGAAGGTCGCCATCAGCTTGCCCAGCGAGAACAGCGAGCCCACGCCGTACTTGCCGATGGTGAAGGCCATCGCGCCGAAGGCGCCGATCGGTGCCACGCGCATGATGAAGCCCACCATGGTGAACAGCACGTGCGAGGCCTTCTCCACCCAGTCGAACACCAGCGAACCGCGGCCGCCGAAGCGGTGCAGCGCGAAGCCGAACATCACCGCGATCAGCAGCACCTGCAGGATCTCGCCGCTCGCGAACGCGCCGACGAAGGTGTCCGGGATGATGTGCAGCAGGAAGTCGGTCGTGGTGCCGATCTTGCCGGGCGCGGTGTAGGCCGACAGGGCCTTGGTGTCCAGCGTGGCCGGGTCCACGTTCATGCCGCGGCCGGGTCCCACCGCGTTCACCAGCAGCAGGCCGACGATCAGGGCGATCGTGCTGACGACCTCGAAGTACAGCAGCGCCAGCCCGCCGGTCTTGCCCACCTTCTTCATGTCCTCCATGCCGGCGATACCGGTCACGACGGTGCAGAAGATGATGGGCGCGATCATCATCTTGATCAGCTTGATGAAGCCGTCGCCCAGCGGCTTCATGGCTTCGCCGACCGAGGGCGCGAAATGGCCGAGCAGCACGCCGGCGATGACGGCGATCACGACCTGCACGTACAGGGAGCGGTACAGCGGCTTTCGCAGCGGCGCGTCGGTGGAAATGGCCATGACATCGGCCCCCGTCGTGAGAGGACGGTCACTCTACACCCGAGGGCACCGGCGCGGGGGCGCATAGACTGCCGCCGTGATCATCGACCTCATCGACGGCACCTATGAACTGTTCCGGCATTTCCACGGCCTGCGCCGCTTCACGAAGGGGGAAGACCCGCCGTTCGGCGCCGTCGTCGGCGTGCTGAACGGCACGCTGCAGTTGCTCGAGAACCGGGCCACGCATGTCGGCGTGGCCACCGACCACGTGATCGAGTCGTTCCGCAACGCCCTGTGGCCGGGCTACAAGACCGGCGAAGGCATCGAGCCGGCGTTGCGTGCGCAGTTCCATCCGCTCGAGGAGGGGCTGGCGGCCATGGGCGTGGTGGTCTGGCCCATGGTCGACCTGGAAGCCGATGACGCGCTGGCCAGTGCCGCCCACCTGGCGAGCGGGGACGCGGCCGTGCAGAAGGTGCTGATCTGGACGCCCGACAAGGACCTGGCCCAGTGCGTCCGCGGCGACCGCGTGGTGCAGGTCGACCGGAGGGGCAACAGGATCCGCGCCGCGCACGACATCCGGGAGAAGTTCGGCGTGCCGCCGGAACGGATCCCCGACTACCTCGCGCTGGTGGGCGACGCGGCGGACGGCTACCCGGGCATCCGCGGCATCGGTGCCGTGAGCGCCGCGCGGCTGCTGAACGAGCACGGTGCCATCGAGTCGTTCCCGCCGGCCGTCCTGGGCGACCAGCTCGAGGCCGCGCTGCTGTTCAAGCGGCTGGCCACGCTGAGGACCGATGCGAAGCTGTTCCGCGACGTGGCGTCATTGCGCTGGAAAGGACCGACAGCCTCTTTCGCGGGGTGGACCCAGCGCATCGGTGCGCCGAAGCTGCTGGAGCGAGCTCTCGCCGCGCAGGAGGCGGTGCGGGCCAGGGACTGAGTGCCCGCCTAGTCGTCCACGGCCAGGGGGCCGTCGAAGGAGCCGTCGAGCATCTCGATGCGCACGGGCTGCGCGCGATCAGGCATGACCACCTTCAGGCCCAGCGGCTCCATCGTCACGCGCACGCGCACGGTCTCGCCGCCCGCCGCCGGCCGGTAGTCGTAGACGCCCGGCTTCCAGACCTCCGACGCCATGTGCAGCCGGCGCGTGCCCAGCACTTCGCCGATCCGCTTCTTCAGGCTGCTGCGTTCGACCTGGATCGCCTGGACCTGCGCGAACAAGGCGTCGACGCCCCGCCTGTCGCCGCCGGCGCGGCTGAGTTCGAAGGCCCGGTTGAGCAACTCGCTCTCCTGATCCACAAGCGCCGAGACGCGGGAGCGCAACGACCCGATGTCTTCTTCTTGCCCCATGCAAGGTCATTTTCCGGGCAACGGTCGTGCGCCGGGAAGGCCTACGGCGCGCGTCGCCGTCGGGCATGCGCCGACACCGCGCAACGCCGTTCGCTCGCGCCCGGATGCAATTGGCGACGCGCTCGCGGCGTTTCGTCTCGGCGAGGTCGCGCCGTCCGAACGCACGACGCACAGTGCCGGCACCCGCCCCGCCGCACCCTTTTTGGAGAACGCCATGCTGCTGCAGCTCATCGTCAACCACCCCGAAGCGATCGTCCCCATCGTGCGCAACACGCCGACCTGGGTCTGGGGCCTGCTCGCCGGACTCCTCGCTCTGGGCCTCGGCCAGCTGCGCGACCGCACGGCCGGCCTGGCCCGGGTGTCGCTGCTGCCGCTGGGCATGGCGCTGTTCTCGGCGTCGGGCACGTTCTCGGCGCTGGGCCGGTCGCCGCACCTCGCCACCGCCGTCGCGGCCTGGCTCATCGGGGCGGCCCTGGCCTTCGCGCTGGTCGCTCCCGGCCGCGCGTCCGCGCAATTCGATCCGGTGCGGCGCTCGTACCGCGTGCCCGGCAGCGTCGTGCCGCTGCTGCTGATCGTCGGCATCTTCCTGGTGAAGTACGTCGTGGGCGTCGAGTTCGCGATGGCGCCGCGACTCGTCCAGGACATGCAGTACGCCCTGACGGTCGCGGCGGTCTACGGCGCGTTCACCGGCATCTTCGTGGGCCGGGCCGCGCGCCTGTGGCGCCTGGCCGTGCACAACATCGCAGTGGAAGCCGGTGCTAGGCTCGGCGCGTGACATCACTGGTCGACCGTTTCCGCCAGGTCGGGCTGCACCGGCCCCGCCTTTTCGCCGCCACCGCCGCGGGAGCCGCCGCCTTCTTCCTCCTGCCCCAGCACTGGACGTTCACCGCACGGGTGCTGGTGGCCTGGAACCTGGGCGTGTGGCCCTACCTGGCCGCCTTCGCGTGGCTGATGCTGCGCACCAGCTCGGAAGGGGTGCGCAGCATCGCGAAACAGGAAGACGCCAGCAGCGTCGGCCTCATGGTGATCATGTGCGGGGCGGCCGTCCTGAGCCTGGCGGCCATCGTGGTGGAACTGGGCCGCGGCGATCGCTCGGGCGAGAGCGCCGCGTTCATCTACGGCGTGACCGTCCTGACCGTGGTGGGCTCGTGGCTGCTCATCGCCGCGCTCTACACCTTCCACTACGCGCACGTCTACTACTCCGCGGCCCCGAATCGCCTGCCCCTGGAGTTCCCGGAAGGGCTGAAGTCGCCGTCCTACCTGGACTTCATGTACTTCGCGCTCACGATCTCCGTGGCCGTGCAGACATCGGACGTCTCGGTGCGCACGACGGCGATGCGGGCCATCGTCATGGTGCAGTCGGTGCTGTGCTTCTTCTTCAACCTCGCGATCCTCGGGCTGTCGATCAACATCGCGGCGGGATTCGCCCAGGGACATTGACGCGCCCGAGGACGCGCGGGACTCACTGGGCGGCAGCCGGCGCGGCGGTCTGCGCCATGTGCTCGTCGGGCGACGGCTGGTGGCCGTTGCGCGCCAGGTAGGCCGAACCGCTGTCCTCGCCATTGAAGGCGGCGACCTGGTCGCGCGAAACCAGGTAATCGGCCACCACGGCCTCGCGCGTGGTCGTGCTCTTGAAGGTGCGCAGCGGGTTGTAGCTCATGGCCCAGGGGTTCACGCCGGCGCGCTTGTATTCCTTCAGCTCGGCCGTCACCTCGGCACGGCTCTTGGTGGCCGTGACCTGCTGGGCGAACTGGCCGGACGGATCGGGCGATTCGGCGAACGCACCCCCGGCGAAGGTGGCGGCTGCGGCGGCGATGCTGAGGGTGACGAGGCGACGGTTCATGGTTCACTCCTTCGGTGGGTTCGGTACGGGAGCGCACCTCGCGCTGCCGTTGGAAGGAATGTAGGAACCGCCGATTAGGCGTTCGTGAGGGTTCCGTTAGCTGGCAATGAGGACCGCACGGCCCAGGCTCTAGCCGGCCGGCTTCTCGTCGTCGGTCGACTCGTGGGATGAGCTCTCGGGCTCCGTGTGGAGGAAGTCGTTCGGAGCCCGCGGCTTGACCGCCCGCCGTTGGCGCAGGAAAGGCAACAGGCTCTCGGCGCCTTCACCGGTGCGTTCTCCGGGCTGCGGCAGGTCGGGATCGGGGAGCGGAACACGGTGGGGCATGGCGACCGTGGATCGTAGCGGCCCTGCCGTCGAGCAGGGGCCCGCGCGCGCGCCGTTCGTCGCCCGGACGGCATGGATGTGTTCAATCCGATTCACGGTGGGGGAAAGCACCCTGTCCGGCGGACGCCCGCCGCCAAGAATGATCGCGGCAGCTGACAAGGAGAAGCCCATGCGAACCACGCTCATGATCCTCGCCGTGCTCGGCGCCGCCGGCGCCCAGGCCGCCGAGTTCAAGCTCGAGAGCCCGGACATCAAGGCCAACTCGACGATGAACAAGAAGTTCGAGGCCAACGTCTTCGGCTGCAGCGGCGAGAACAAGTCGCCGGCGCTCAAGTGGAGCGGCGCGCCGAAGGACGCGAAGAGCTTCGCCGTGACGGTGTACGACCCCGATGCGCCGACGGGC
Source organism: Pseudomonadota bacterium (assembly GCA_023390985.1). Taxonomy (GTDB): domain Bacteria; phylum Pseudomonadota; class Gammaproteobacteria; order Burkholderiales; family Burkholderiaceae_C; genus Ramlibacter. The sequence goes on along the minus strand of JAEWBU010000184.1, from coordinate 3,142 downwards.
TCGGGCTTCTGGCACTGGTTCGTCTACAACATCCCGGCGAACGTCACCGAGCTGCCGGCCGATGCCGGCGCGCAAGGCGGCGCCAACCTGCCCAAGGGCGCCGCGATGAACCGCATCGACTACGGCTTCGCCGCCTGGGGCGGCGCCTGCCCGCCACCAGGCGACAAGCCCCATCGCTACGTGTTCACGGTCTACGCGCTGAAGACGGACAAGCTCGAACTGCCGCCGGACGCCACGGCCGCCGTCGCCGGCTTCATGACCAACGCGAACAAGATCGCGTCGGCCCAGTTCACGGCCCGGTACGGCCGCCCGGCGGAGAAGAAGTAGCGCGCAGGCGCCGAGCGGCTGTCCGGTCCGGCGGTTCAGAAGCGGGTCGACACCCCCACCACCAGGGCATTGCGGGCCGTCAGCTGCACGCCGTTGACCGACTGGTGCAACGGATGCTGGTAGTACCCGTAGACCCGGAAGCTCTCGCCGACCTTGTAGCTCAGGCCCGGGCTCAGGAAGAGCGACCGGCTGCCGCTGTCCTCCGGCTCGGCTTCGGCCCCGCGGTCCCTGCGCTTGACGACCGCGTTGACCTGCACGATTCCCGAGAGCCGCTGGGTGAACGGATGCGCATAGCCGACGTCCAGGCCCAGCTGCGCCCCGGGGCGGAAGTCGTCGTGCGTGTTCAGCGCGTGCTGCAGCTGCACCTGCGCGAACCCGGCCGCACCGCTCGCGGCGAGTTGCTGGTGGAAGAACGCGCCGGCCAGCAGGTCGGTGGTGCCGGTGCCCGGCTGCAGGCTGCGCTCGGCCGGTTCCCCGTCGTCGTTGCGCACGTCCGTCTTGCCGGTGGGCAGCTTCAGCCCCACGAAGGCGCCCGCGAGCCGCGGTGACGCATCGGAGCCCGGCAGCGACCACTGGTAGCGGCCCGTCACCCGCATGTCGCCCAGCTTCCGGAACTTCCATCGTTCCGGCAACGGCTCGCCTTGATGGTTGTGGATGTGCAGGTGGTCGCGGTCGACGAACGGCAGGACGACCGACAGGCCCCAGCCGGACGCCAACGTCTGGCTGTAGGTCGCCACCAGGTTCTGGTTGAGAGTGCGCACCTCGTCGTGGTGCTGCGGGATCTCGCCGACGGCGACGCGACGCGAGCCGGATCGTGGCTGGTCCTGGCGGATGCGCTCGTAGCGCAGGTCGAGGGTGCCGCCTTCGGCGAACCCGGTCGTGCTCGCACCCCAGTCGGTGTTGATCGAGCAGAACGCGGAACCGCAGCTGGCCTGGGCGGGATCGGCGAACAAGGGTGCGAGGGCGATGACGGCGAGCGCGCGCCGGACAGGCGCGACCCGATGGGACGCATGCATGGAGGTTCTCCTGGATTCGGATCGGACAGCCCGCCCCGGCCGGGGGGGCTGGGGCGGGAACGGAACAGGTCGGATCAGGAGAAGGCGGGCGGCCCACGCGCCGGCGGAGGCGTCGTGGCGCGCACGCGAACCTGCGCGCGGGGAGGTGGAGCGCATGCGACCGATGCCCGTGCGCCGCCTTCGTGCCGGATGGGGATGGACAGCGGCGCCGCCGCATGCAGGCAGAGCGGACAGTGGCCGAGGAGGCCCGTGCCGTGTGCCGGATGGGAGGCCGGCGAGGCGTGCTCATCCTGGATGCACAGGTCGTCGTGGGCCGATGCGAAGCCCGCCGCGGCGTGCGGCCCAGGCGCAGCGTCGACCCGCGGTCCCACGGCCATGACCGCGAACCAGAGCACCAGCCACGCCGCGAGGAGGCGGGCCGTGCCGCGGGATCGTCGGAACACGCGCATGGGGGCACCCTGCATCACGGATCGGGTCGCACCCAGTATGCACGCGGCGGGTCCGGCTCGCACCTTGTTTCCGCTCGAGCGCAGGCGGCCAGCTGGACCGTGCCGGCGCGCGCTTCCTGCCTAGAATTTGCGCATGCGCAGGAAGGTTCTGCTCACGATCGCGACCACGCTGGCGTTGGCCCCTGCCTTGGGCCGTGCCACCGAGTCCGGGAAGTTCGATCCTGCGCGCGACGCCGCGGCGGACGTGGCGCAGGCGCTCGCGCTCGCGCAGGCGCAGGGAAAGCTGGTGCTGGTCGACGTCGGCGGCGAGTGGTGCACCTGGTGCCACGTCTTCGACCATTTCGTCGCGTCGCATTCCGGGGTGCTGAGGATGCTGCGGGAGCGCTATGTGCAGGTGAAGGTCAACTATTCGCCGCAGAACCGCAACGAGAAGCTGTTGTCGCGCTGGCCCAGGGCCCAGGGCTATCCGCACTTCTATGTGCTCGACGCGAGTGGGGCCCTGCTGGCCTCCCAGGCGTCCTCGGACCTCGAGGCCGGCAACGATTACGACGAGACGCGGGTTCTCGACTTCCTGCGCCGCTACCGATAGCGAGCCCTCCTGGTGACGTACCTGCGCTTGCCTGGTCGACGCAGGCGAACGGAGGTGTTCTGTCACGCGTGATGTCGATGCGGTGCGTGCCGCGAAGGCTCTCCGCCGCCCCGCATAGTCAGGCAGTGTGTTGCCGGCGGCGCGGACCCGCTGGAGTCGTGCACCTGAGCGTCCCCATCCTTCTCCAGGACGGGCACGACTGTGCATGAGACACTGCCCTCCCCCCATGACGAGCCCCCGTCCCTTGACGCCCCTGACGATCGCCCTGGCGGGGCTCGTTTCGCTCGCCGTGGCCATGGGCATCGGTCGGTTCGCCTTCACGCCGCTGCTGCCCATGATGCTGGCGGAGCGTTCGGTGGACCTCAACAGCGCCAGCCTGCTGGCCAGCGCCAACTACCTGGGCTATCTGGTGGGCGCGGTGGCGTGCACGTTCCAGCCCTGGCTGTGGCGCCGCTTCGGATGGTCCAGCGGCGTGAACGGGCCCCGGATGGTCCGCGGCGGTCTGGCCGCCACGGCCCTGCTCACGCTGGGCATGGCCTTCCAGCTCCCGGGCGCGTGGGCGCTGCTGCGGTTCGCCGCCGGCGTCGCGAGCGCCGTCGTCTTCCTCTACACGTCGGGCTTCTGCCTCGAGCAGCTGGCCCGTCGCGGCGTCCCCGCGATGGGCGCCCTGATCTACGTCGGGCCGGGCCTGGGCATCGTCGCCAGCGGCCTGGCGGCGACCCTGCTGGTGCAGCTGCATGCGCCCGCGGCCACGGGGTGGC
>JAEWBU010000145.1 GCA_023390985.1 Pseudomonadota bacterium | reverse complement strand
GTTTCGAGCAGCGGGTTGGGGCTTCCGGGCAGCGGCACGGTGTCGAAGTCGATGAACTTCGGGATGTCGAACGGCCGCGCCGTGTTGCCTTGCTGCCCGGCGAAGCCCGCCTCGCCGCGGCCCAGGTGCAGCACCTCGCCGGCGGTGGCGACCTCGATGTGGCCGTCGCGCACGTAGATGAACAGGCCTTCCTGCGAGTCGGGCACGTTCTCCCTGGCGAACAGCTTGGGCGGCACGTTCACTTCGTCGGGCCGCGGGCCCTCCATCGCGGGCGGCATGGTGATCGGCTGCACCTCGCCGGTGGGCGAGACGAACAGGCCCTGGCCGGCCTGCAGCACCTGCAGCGCGGTCTGTCCCTGCGGCGTGACGGCGATCGAGCCGAGCCAGGCGAACAGCGTCAGGTTGTTGCCCGTGCAATCGCCTGGGCAGGAGGCGTCGAAGCCGGTGCCGCGGATGCCGATGGTGGCGGTGGCGGTGGAGAAGCCGACGTTGCGGTTGTTGGCCTTGGCGATCAGGCCCGTGAGGGCGCGCACCGAGCCGCGCAGCAGCGAGGCGAGGAAGCGGCCCTCGCCGGCGTTCTTGTCGTCGAAGACGAAGTTGTCGATGCGAAAGCGCGTGGACGAGCCGAGCGTGACGCGGCTCTCGTCGCGGAAGGCCACCACCGCGCGCGCGCCGGCGCCGGTCTCGATCACGTCGCCCGGGTAGATGCTGCCGCCGTCCACCAGGCGGCGGCGCTGGTTGTTGGCGTCCACCGCGAAGAGGTCGCCTTCCGACTGGACCACCTTGGCGCTGGCCAGCACCGCGTTGGGCCGGGCGAACTCGGTCACTCGCGCCGACTCGGCGCCGCAGTCGCGGGCGCACAGGCGAGCGTCGAAGTCGGTGCCGCGGATGCCGATGGTGGCCGTGCTGGTCTGGACCTTGGCCGCGTGCGGCGAACCCTTGGCGATGAGACCGGTAACGGCGCGGAAGCCGCCGCGGACCATCTGCAGCAGCATGTTGTTGTCGTTGGCGCTCTCGCGGAAGCGGTACTGCGAGATCACGATCTCGGAGTTGGGCCGCACCGTCATGCGCGTGCCGTCCGCCAGCCGCACGATGGCGGAGGCGCCTTCGGCGGTGGTCAGCCGGTCGCCTTCCTGCAGGGGCAGGCCCTTGCCCAGCGTGCGGGGCGCCTGCCCCGCCGACTGCGCGAAGCCAACGCCGCGCGCGAACTCCACTTCACCGGCCGCCTGGGCCAGCGCCGCCTGCCCGGCCAGCAGGAGCAGCACGCCCATGGCCAGCCCGGCCCCGATGCGATCGAACTTGCGCCGCAGCATGAAAAACCTCCGGAAAAAACAGGTTCCGGCCGAACCTGTAACCAGACGTTTATACACGCTGTTGGGCTGAAAAGCCGCGGCTGGCAAGGCCGGCCGTCACTTCGGGCGTGCGGAATTCACGGCGGCATGTGAGGCGCCACGGTTTGGGGTCCCGTGCCAGGCCAGGGCGAGGGAGGCCTCCCGGCTACATGTCCCCCGCGCGCCTGAACGGCGCTGGCTCCTCCTTTACTTCCGCCAGGAGGCCTCCCTCACCCTGTCCCTACGCCGCGTCGGATTCAGCACTGCCGCGAACGCCGCAGCAAAAGCGACCAAGGGCTCAGGCCGCCTAGGGCGGCCAATCGGGCTCGGAGCGTTTCAAATCACGCCCGTGCTGGATGGGCCGCCCTAGGCGGTCTGGCGCTGTGTCCGGTAAAGATGGCCGTTCAGGCGGTGGTCGATTTCCCACCGGCTCAGGGACAGGGTGGGGAGGGTCTTCTGCCGGAAGTAAAGGAGGAGCCGGCGCCGTTCAGGCGCGCGGGGGACATGGAGGCAGAAGACCCTCCCCGCCCTGGCCCGGAACGACTGCGGTCGATCTCGGGCCTGAACCGCTGAACTCAGACCAGCACGCGCTCGATGCCACCCGCATTCGCCGCGTGCACGTACTCCGCCATCCAGTTCTCGCCCAGGATCTTGCCGGCCATCTCCACCACGATGTAGTCGGCCTCCAGCAGGCCGTTCTGCAGGTCGTGGCCGTAGCGGGACAGGCCCTGCAGGCAGCTCGGGCAGCTGGTGAGGATCTTGACGTTGTCCTTGGGACCGACGCCGCCGGTCTCGCGCAGCGCCGCCTCGTCCTTGCGCAGCTGCTCCTCCTTGCGGAAGCGCACCTGGGTGGAGATGTCGGGGCGGCTGATGCCGAAGGTGCCCGACTCGCCGCAGCAGCGCTCCGACTTGCGCACGTTGTCGCCGACCAGCGCCTTGACGGTCTTCATCGGCTCCTGCAGCTTCATCGGCGTGTGGCAGGGGTCGTGGTACAGGTAGGCGCCGCCGCCCGGAAGCGTGATGCCCTTCTCCAGCAGGTACTCGTGGATGTCCACGATGCGGCAGCCGGGGAAGATCTTGTCGAACTCGTAACCCTGCAGCTGGTCGTAGCAAGTGCCGCAGCTGACCACCACCGTCTTGATGTCCAGGTAGTTCAGCGTGTTGGCCACGCGGTGGAACAGCACCCGGTTGTCGGTGATCATTTTCTCGGCCTTGTCGAACTGGCCGGACCCGCGCTGCGGATAGCCGCAGCACAGGTACCCCGGCGGCAGCACGGTCTGCACGCCGGCGTGCCACAGCATCGCCTGCGTCGCCAGGCCCACCTGCGAGAACAGCCGCTCCGAGCCGCAACCCGGGAAGTAGAAGACCGCCTCGGTGTCGGTGGTTGTGGCCTTGGGGTCGCGGATGATCGGGACGTAGTCCTTGTCCTCGATGTCCAGCAGCGCCCGCGCGGTGCGCTTGGGCAGGCCGCCCGGCAGCTTCTTGTTGATGAAGTGGATCACCTGCTCCTTGATCGGAGCGCGCTCGTGGGTCGAGGGCGGCAGCGTCACCTGCTTGCGGGCCAGGCCGCGCAGCAGGTCGTTGCCCAGGCGCTGCGCCTTGAAGCCGACGTCCACCAGCGCCGTGCGGGCCAGCTTGATGGTGTCCGGGTTGGTGGCGTTGAGCATGAACATCGCCGCGGCGTTGGCCGGGCGGAAGCTCTTCTGCCCCATCTTGCGCAGCAGGTTGCGCATGTTCATCGACACGTCGCCGAAGTCGATCTTCACCGGGCAGGGATTGACGCACTTGTGGCAGACCGTGCAGTGGTCCGACACGTCCTCGAACTCCTGCCAGTGCTTGATCGACACGCCGCGGCGCGTCTGCTCCTCGTACAGGAACGCCTCCACCAGCAGCGATGTGGCCAGGATCTTGTTGCGCGGGCTGTACAGCAGGTTGGCGCGCGGCACGTGGGTGGCGCACACCGGCTTGCACTTGCCGCAGCGCAGGCAGTCCTTGATGGAATCGGAGATCGCGCCGATGTCCGACTGCTGCATGATCAGCGACTCGTGCCCCATCAGGCCGAAGCTGGGCGTGTACGCGTTCGTGAGGTCCGCGTACACCGACATGGGACCCTGCTGGGTCGAGGGCCGCAGCAGCTTGCCCTTGTTGAAGCGGCCGTCCGGATCGACCCTGGCCTTGTAGTCGGCGAACGGGCCGAGCTCGTCGTCGGTCAGGAACTCCAGCTTGGTGATGCCGATGCCGTGCTCGCCGGAGATCACGCCGTCGAGCGAGCGGGCCAGCGCCATGATGCGCTTCACCGCGCCGTGGGCGGCCTGCAGCATCTCGTAGTCGTCGCTGTTCACCGGGATGTTGGTGTGCACGTTGCCGTCGCCGGCGTGCATGTGCAGCGCCACCCACACGCGGCCCTTGAGCACGCGCTTGTGGATCGCCGTCAGCTCCGCCAGGATCGGCCCGAACTCCTGGCCCGAGAACACCTGCTGCAGCGGCGCGCGGATCTGGGTCTTCCAGCTGGCGCGCAGGCTGTGGTCCTGCAGCTGCGGGAACAGGGTCTCGACGTCGCGCAGCCAGCCTTGCCACTGCGCGCGCACGTCGACGATGAGGGCCAGCGCCTGCTGCACGCGGTCTTCCAGCAGTTCCGCCGACGGGATCTCGCCCGCGTCGTCCAGCTTGCCCAGCGGCAGGTTGCCGCGGCGGAAGAAAGCCTCCAGTTCGTCGGCCAGGCGGATCTTGTTGTGCAGCGACAGTTCGATGTTGATGCGCTCGATGCCGTCCGTGTATTCGGCCATCCGCGGCAGCGGGATCACCACGTCCTCGTTGATCTTGAAGGCGTTGGTGTGCTTGCTGATGGCGGCCGTGCGCTTGCGGTCCAGCCAGAACTTCTTGCGCGCTTCCGGGCTGATGGCGATGAAGCCCTCGCCGCTGCGCGAGTTGGCGATGCGCACCACTTCCGAGGTGGCGCGCGCGACCGCGTCGGGCTCGTCGCCGACGATGTCGCCGATCAGCACCATCTTGGGCAGGCCGCCGCGCTTGGACTTGGTGGCGTAGCCCACCGCGCGCAGGTAGCGGTCGTCCAGGTGCTCCAGGCCCGCGAGCAGGACGCCGGTGCGGTCCTTCTCGGCGAACATGAAGTCCTTGATCTCGACGATGCTGGGCACCGCGTCGCGGGCGTTGCCGAAGAACTCCAGGCAGACCGTGCGCGTGTGCGCCGGCATGCGGTGCACCACCCAGCGCGCGCTGGTGATCAGGCCGTCGCAGCCTTCCTTCTGGATACCGGGCAGGCCGGAGAGGAACTTGTCGG
>JAEWBU010000068.1 GCA_023390985.1 Pseudomonadota bacterium | reverse complement strand
CAGCTGCGCCATCGCGATCCCGCGCAGCGCCAGCGCGGGCGGATCGTCGCGCAAGGCCACGCGCTTGAGCGCGCCCAGCGCGTCGCCCGCGGCAAGCGCGCGGGCGGAGGCGGTGATGAGGGAGTCCACGGCGGAAGGCTACACCGCGTCTCCTTCCGTCATACCCGCGCAGGCGGGGATACTGTGCTTCCATTGGGCGTCCGCCGAAGGCGGAAGCCCTGGATTCCCGCCTTCGCGGGAATGACGGAGTTGTTAGTACGCGGCCGACGGTCCCGTGGACACAGGAGAAGCCGGCTCGATGAACTGCGCCGCCAGCTTCCGCGCCGCGTTCGCGAACATCAGGATGTCCACCCCCACCGCCACGAACGTGCAGCCCAGTTCCAGGTAGCGCTTCGCCAGCGTCGTGTCCGACGTCAGCGTGCCCGCGGCCTTGCCCGAGGCCACGATGGTCTTCATCGCGTTCTCGATCGCGGCCTGGACTTCCGGATGACCCGGATTGCCGCGGTGCCCCATCGAGGCCGCGAGATCGGCCGGCCCGATGAACACGCCGTCCACGCCTTCCACCTCGCAGATCGCGGGCAGGTTGCGCAGCGCGGTCACCGTCTCCGCCTGCACCAGCAGGCAGACCTCGTCGTCGGCGACCTGCAGGTAGTCGGTGCGCGCGCTCCAGCGCGAGGCGCGGCCCACCGCGCTGCCCACGCCGCGGATGCCCTTGGGCGGGTACCGCGTGGCGGCGACGATCTGGCGGGCCTGCTCGGCCGTGTCCACCATCGGGACCAGCAGCGAGTGCGCGCCGATGTCCAGCAGCTGCTTGATGCGATGCGCCTCGCCATTGACGGCGCGCACCACCGGCTGCGAGCGGTAGGGCGCCACGGCCTGCAGCGCGCCGAGCGTGCTGCGCAGGTCGTTGGGCGCGTGCTCGCCGTCGATCAGCACCCAGTCGAAGCCGGCGGTGGCGCCGACTTCCGCGAGATAGGGCTCGGCCATCGACAGCCACAGCCCGACTTGCGCGCGGCGCGCCTGCAGCGCCGCCTTGAACGAATGGCCCGCCATCAGCGCAGCCCTCCCTGGCACAGGTACTTCACGTGGAGATAGTCGTCGAGGCCGTGGCGCGAACCTTCGCGGCCGTAGCCCGACTCCTTGACGCCGCCGAACGGCGCGGCCTCGGCCGCCAGCGCGCCTTCGTTGATGCCGACGATGCCGGTTTCCAGCGCATCGCCCACGCGCCAGATGCGCGCCGGGTCCTGGGAGTAGAAGTACGCGGCCAGACCGAACGGCGTGTCGTTGGCCAGGCGAACGGCTTCCTCTTCGCTGTCGAAGGTGAACACCGGCACCACCGGACCGAAGGTTTCCTCGTGCGCCAGCGCCATCGCGGGTGTGGCGCCGACCAGCACCGTGGGGGCGTAGTAGTGGCCGGCGCCGGGGGCGTCGGCGCCAACGAGCTTGCGGCCGCCGGTGACCACGCGCGCGCCGTGCGCCACCGCGTCCTGCACGTGGCGATCGATCTTCTCCACAGCCCGCTCGTTGATCATGGGACCGATCTGCGACCGCGCATCAGTCGCCGGACCCACGCGCAGCGCGGCCACGCGGGCGGCGAGCTTGTCGACGAAGCGGCCTTCGACGGCGCGGTGCACGAACACGCGGTTGGGGCAGACACAGGTCTGGCCGCCGTTGCGGAACTTGGCGGCCATCAGGCCTTCGACGGCCGCGTCGAGGTCGGCGTCCTCGAACACGATGAAGGGCGCGTTGCCGCCCAGTTCCAGCGACAGCTTCTTGAGCGTGCCGGCGGACTCGCGCGCCAGGTGCTTGCCCACGGGCGTGGAGCCGGTGAAGGTGATCTTGCGCACGCGCGCATCCGCCAGCCACACGTCCACCACCTCGGGCGTGCGCTCGCGCGAGGCGCACACCAGGTTGATGGCGCCGGGCGGCAGGCCCGCCTCGTGCGCCAGCGCCACCAGCGCGGCGGCGGTGAGCGGCGTGTCCTCCGCGGGCTTGGCGACCACCGTGCAGCCGGCGGCGAGCGCGGGCGCGAGCTTGCGGGCGATCATGGCCAGGGGGAAGTTCCAGGGCGTGATGGCCGCCACCACGCCCACGGGCTCCTTCACCGCCATCAGCTTCTTGCCGCGCGCGGGCTCGGGGATCAGGTCGCCGTGCGTGCGCGTGGCTTCCTCGGCGAACCACTCGACGTACGAGGCGCCGTAGAGCACCTCGCCGCGCGCTTCGGCCAGCGGCTTGCCCTGCTCCGAAGAAACGATCTTCGCGAGGTCGTCCTGGTGCTCCAGGATCAGCGCGTTCCAGCGCTTGAGCAGCTGGGCGCGTTCACGGCCGGTGAGGGCGCGCCAGTGGGGAAAGGCGGCGGCCGCGGCGTCCACGGCCTGGCGCGCATCGACCTGCGTGCTGTCGGGCACGCGGGCGATGGCCTGCAGCGTGGCGGGATCGGTGACGGGCAGTTCGGCGCCGGCAGCGGCCGGTTGCCACTGGCCGGCGATGAAGTTGTGCGTGCGCAGGAGGTCCTGGCGGGAAAGTGTGTCGAGCATGGTTCTCAGATTTCCGTCATTCCCGCGAAGGCGGGAATCCAGTGCGTCCGCCTTCGCGGACTGCCGGAAGCCCTGGATCCCCGCCTCCGCGGGGATGACGAGGAGGGGTGATCGTTCAGCTGACGATGCCCAGGTGCCAGGGCACGAATTCCTCGTCCCCGAGCCCGAGCAGTTCGCTCTTGGTCGGCTCGCCCGAGGCGTGGCGCAGGATGGCTTCGAAGATGCGCTGGCCCATCTGCTCCACGTTCACCTCGCCGTCGAGGATGGCGCCGCAGTTGACGTCCATGTCGTTCGACAGGCGCTTGTACATCGGCGAATTGCTGGCCAGCTTGATGGTCGGCGCCGGCTTGGAGCCGAACATCGAGCCGCGGCCGGTGGTGAAGCAGATCAGGTTGGCGCCGCTGGCGATCTGGCCTGTGGCCGCCACCGGGTCGTAGCCCGGCGAGTCCATGAACACGAAGCCGTTCTCCTCGATCGTCTCCGCGTACTCGTACACGGCGCGCAGCGGCGTGGTGCCGGCCTTCATGGCCGATCCCAGCGACTTCTCGAAGATGTTGGCCAGGCCGCCCGCCTGGTTGCCCGGGCCGACCACGCCGTTGAACTGGCCGTTGTGGCCGCGCGTGTACTCCTCCCACCAGGCCAGGCGGTCGAGCAGCTTCTGCCCGACCTCGGGCGACACCGCGCGCCGCGTGAGCATGTACTCCACGCCGTGGATCTCGGGCGTCTCCGAGAGGATGGCCGTGCCGCCGTGGCGCACCAGGATGTCCATCGCGGCGCCCAGCGCCGGGTTGGCGGTGATGCCCGAAAATCCGTCCGAGCCGCCGCACTCCAGGCCGATCTTGATGTGGCGCGCCGAGACGCTCTCGCGCCGGCACGCGTTGGCGTGCGGCAGCATCGCCTCGATGGCGCGGATGCCGGCCTCGATGGTCTCCAGCGTGCCGCCCACTTCCTGCATCACCAGGGTCTGCAGCAGCGGACCGCGTTCCAGGCCCTGGGACGCCACCAGCTCGGCCACCTGGTTTCGCTCGCAGCCCAGGCCGACGACCAGCACGCCGGCCAGGTTGGGATGGCGCGCGTAGCCGGCCAGCGTGCGGCGCAGCAGGTCGAAGTGCGGGCTGGGCGAGGACATGCCGCAGCCCGTGGTCTGCACGAAGGCGGCGACGCCGTCGACGTGGGGGAAGTCCTTCAGCCGCTCGGGCGTGAAGTGCGCGGCGATCTTGCGGATCACCGTGCCCGAGCAGTTCACCGACGACAGGATGCCGATGAAGTTGCGCGTGCCCACGCGTCCATCGGGACGCACGTAGCCCATGAACCGGGCCTGCTGCTCGGGCGGCAGGTAGTCGACGGGCCTGACGTCCAGGCCGAAGCCGGGGTCGCGCTCGAAGTCGACCAGGGCGAGGTTGTGCGAATGCACGTAGTCGCCCGGCTCGATGTCGCGCGCGGCCACGCCGATCACGGCGTCGTACTTGCGCACGGGCTCGCCCCTGGCGATGGCGCGCGCCGCCACCTTGTGGCCGGCGGGCACCTGCCCGCGCAGGCGCGCGCCCACCTCGGGGAGAAGGTCGCCCAGCGCGAGCGGCGTCTTGGCCACCAGCACGTTGTCGTTCGGATGCAGGCGGATCAGCGGGCTGGTGCTCATGGTCTTGTTCCCGTGAAAAAGGGGATCAGCCCTTCTCCATCAGCTCCTTGAGCTTCAGGCGCTGGATCAGCTGGGTCTCGCGGTCGTACACGTTCATGACGTACTTCTGGTAGTCGGGACCGTCCAGGTACATCACGGGCGAGTCGATGCGGGCGGCCACGGCCTTGAACTCCTCGCCCTGGATCGCCGTGCGGAAGGCGTCGCGCAGCTTCTTCTCCACCTCGGGCGGCAGGCCCTTGGGGGCGCCGATGCCGTTGGGCGCGTCCACCACCACGTTGTAGCCCAGCTCCTTGAGGGTGGGCGTGTCCTTGAAGCGCGGCGTGCGCTTCTCGCCCCAGGTGGCCAGCAGGCGCAGCTTGCCGCCTTCGACGTGGGGCGCCCACGAGCTGGAGTCGGCCAGCATGTCGACCTGGCCGCCCAGTGTGTCCTGCAGCGCCGCCGAACCGCCCTTGTAGGCGATGGCGTTCAGGTCGATGCCGGCGGCCATGGCGAATTCCTCCATGCCCACGTGGGTGGCGCCGCCGACACCGGCGTGCGCGTACGTCACCTTGCCGGGGTTGGCCTTGGCGAAGGCGACCATCTCGTTGAGCGTCTTGAACTTCGAGTTGGGCAGCACGGCGATGCCGAAGGTCTGGCCGTTGCTGCGCGCGAGGTAGGTGAAGTCCTTGCGCGGGTCGGCCTTGAGCGTGCCGATCTGCGAGAAGCGGGTGACCGAGATCGGGATCTGGCCGATCACGTAGCCGTCCGGACGCGCGGTGGCGAGGTACTGCGCGCCGATCATGCCGGCGGCGCCGGCGCGGTTCTCGACCGCGATCGACTGGCCGAGCACCTTGGACGCCACCTGGCAGATCGCGCGCATCGACTGGTCGGCGGTGCCGCCCGCGGGCCAGGGGCAGACGAAGGTGATCGGGCGGACGGGGTACTCGTCGGCCGCGCGCGCCCAGGTGGGCAGCAGCAGGCCGGCCGCGCCGGCGGCGGAGCCGATCAGCAGGTTGCGGCGCTGGATGCGGGTGTCTTGTTGCATGTCTTCCTCGCGTACTTGCAATGGATGGATGTGTCCCTCGTGCCTTCGGGGACTGCGCCCGATTGTTGGCCCGGGCTTCATAACCGGCAAATGGCGAATCGGAATCGCTGCATGAGGAGTCGGTTATGGCCGCCGGTACCATCGCGGCCATGGCCCGAATCGACCGCGCCCTGCGCTCCAACATCAAGCTGCGGCACCTGCAGCTCATCGTCGCGCTCGATGAGTTCCGCCACGTGGGCCGCACGGCGGAGTTCCTTTCCGTCACGCAGCCGGCCGTCTCCAAGATGCTGAGCGAGGTCGAACAGATGCTGGGCGTGCAGCTCTTCGAGCGTTCGCAGCGCGGCAGCGAACCCACGCCCAGCGGGCGTTCGCTGATCCGCTTCGCCCGCTCGGTACTGGCCGAGTACGAGCGTACGCGCGACGAGATCGTCGCGCTGGAGAGCGGCGCGGCGGGGCGCACCCGCGTGGGCTCGATGGTGGTCGCCATGCCGACGCTGCTGGTGCCGGCCGTGGAGAAACTGAAGGCCCGCGCGCCGGGCGCGACGGTGCTGGTGGAGGAGGGCGATCTCACCCATCTCCTGCCCAAGCTGCGGCTGGGCGAGCTGGACTTCTTCGTCGGGCGGCTGGAGCCGGGCTACGCGGCGCCGGACCTGGTGCCGGAGAAGCTGTACGAGGAGACCATGGTGGCGGTCGCCAGGCCCGGCCATCCGCTCACCAGCCGCCGGTCGGTGCGCTGGAGGGACCTGGCGCCGCTGCCCTGCGTGCTGCCGCCGCCCTGGGCGTCGCTGCGGGTGAAGCTGGAGCAGCAGTTCTACCGGGAGGGACTCGAGCCCCCGGCCGACATCGTGGAGACGCCGTCGTTCCTCGGCCAGGTCACCTTCGTGCGCGGCCGCGACGCCGTCGCCTTCATGGCCGGCTCGGTGGCGCGCCACTTCGAGCGCGAAGGCTTCGTGCAGCGGATCAAGCTGCCGGTGCGGGTGGACCTGCCGCCGGTCGGCCTGATCTTCGCGCGCAGCCGCGCGCTCACGGCCGTCTCGCAGCAGCTGGTGCAGTGCCTGCGCGAGGTGGCGAAGGAGCCCGTCTAGATCAGTGAGTGGCGACCAGCCGCTGGACGATGCGGCGCGCCACGGGCGCCATCAGCAGCGCGGTCGGGAAGGCGAACGGCCAGGCGGTGAGCCAGGTGCGCACCCAGGTGCCGAGGAAGCCGTGGACGAGGCCGATGGCGCGGACGGTGGAGATGCCGCAGACGACGAACGACATGCAGGCGGAGAGGATCAGGCAGAAGAGGACCGGCTCTAGTTTTTTAGGGATCAAGGCGAAACGTCGGGAATCTGTCGAGGGGCGCGATTTTCGCCGATCAGGCCCCCAGGGCCCGCAGCACTTCTTCACGCTCGGCCGGCTTGACCAGGTGCCGGTCGAAGCCGGCCTCTCGGGTTCGCTGCTGGTCGGCCGACTGGCCCCAGCCGGTCAGCGCCACCAGGCGCACCTCGCGGCCCTCCGGCATCCCGCGAAGGCGCCGGGCCGCCTCGATCCCGTCCAGGCCCGGCATGCCCAGGTCGAGGATGACCACGTCGGGCCGGAATCGCGGCACCTCCTCCAGCGCCTCCCAGCCGTCGTGGCCGATGGCGACCTCGTGGCC
>JAEWBU010000037.1 GCA_023390985.1 Pseudomonadota bacterium | reverse complement strand
TATGGTACGGCGGATGATGTCCTGCGGGATCTTGGCGCGGTTCTCGGCCCAGTCGGTCTCCATGATGCCGAGGTTGGACTGGTCCAGCGCCAGCAGGAAGCCGTTCTCCTGCCAGAAGTCGCGCACCGGGCCCCACAGCTGGTCGGCGGGGCGGTTGACCACCAGCCAGCGCTTGTCGCCCGCGCGCTCGATGCGCACGTCGCCCACGGTGGTGGCGGCGGTCGGCAGCGTCGGGGCCGACTGGCCGATCTGGTAGGAGCTGGCCGTGACCGGGCCGCCGCCGGGCACCTGGTAGCGCGAGTCGCGCGACAGCTGGGTCAGGTCGGGCGGCACGTCGAGCGTCTGGCCCTTGGTGGCCGACTTGTAGTCGATGCGGTCGTTCTCGAGCACCGAGCAGGCGGCCAGGGCGGCGCAGGCGGCCAGCACGCCGAGCTTTGCGAATCGGTTCACGTCAGCGGATCCTTCTAGGGGGTCAGGCCAGCACGCCGGCCGAACGCAGCGCCGCTTCGACCTGGGCGTGGAACGCCGGCTGCAGCGGGGTCATGGGCAGCCGCAGCGCCGGGCCGCACAGGCCCATGCGCGTCATGGCCCATTTCACGGGGATGGGGTTGGCTTCGACGAACAGCTGCTTGTGCAGCGGCAAGAGGCGGTTCTGGATGTCCATGGCCGCGCGCGCGTCGCCCCGGATGGCGGCTTCGCACAGCTGGTGCATCAGGCGCGGCGCCACGTTGGCGGTGACGCTCACGTTGCCGTGGCCGCCGCACAGCATCAGCGCCACGGCGGTGGGATCGTCGCCCGAATAGATGGAGAAGCCCTTGGGCGCATCGCGCAGCAGCCACTGGGCGCGCTCGATGTTGCCGGTGGCTTCCTTGATGCCGACGATGCCGGGCACTTCGGCCAGGCGCAGCACGGTGTCGTGCTGCATATCGGCGACCGTGCGGCCGGGCACGTTGTAGAGCACCATGGGCAGGTCGCCCACCGCCTCGGCGATGGCCTTGAAGTGCCGGTACTGGCCTTCCTGCGTGGGCTTGTTGTAGTAGGGCACGACCTGCAGCTGGCAGTCGGCGCCGACCTTCTTGGCGAATTTCGCGAGCTCGATCGCCTCGGCCGTGGAGTTGGCGCCGCAGCCGGCCATGATGGGCACGCGCCCGCGGGCCTGCTCCACCGAGACTCGGATGATCTCCTGGTGCTCCTGCACGTTGACGGTGGGCGATTCGCCGGTGGTGCCGACCACGCCGATGCAGTCCGTGCCCTCGGCGATGTGCCAGTCGATCAGCTTGCGCAGGGTGGGGTAGTCCACGCTGCCGTCGTCTTGCATCGGGGTCGCCAGGGCCACGATGCTGCCTGTAATCGGGGTCATTGTCGGGTTCGGTGGGGAATGGCGGATTCTATCTGGAGCCCGTGGTGAGCCCTTCCGTTCCCGGGGCTCGGCCGTACGGCGGCGATGCGCTGCACGAAGCGCGGCGGATCCTCGAGGAAGCCGTCCTCGAAGGCCACGACGCGCAGGTCCTTGCAGACCTCGAGCAACTCGCCGTTCCTGAGCAGGAAGTCCGGCCGCGAGGGCTTGCCGACCTCCTCGTTGCCTTCGGCGAAGGTCTCGTAGACCAGCACGCCGCCAGGCGCGACGCTGCCCAGGATCCGCGGCCACAGCGGCCGCCACAGGTAGTTGGTGACGACCACCGCGCCGAAGGTTTCGCCGGCCAGCGGCCAGGGGCCGTTCTCGATGTCCGCCTGGATCGCGCGGCCGACGCCGGCCACCGCGGCGATCGCTTCGGGATCGCGGTCCACGCCGGTGACCGCATGGCCGCGCTGGGCGAACCAGCGCATGTGCCGCCCGCGACCGCAGGCCAGGTCCAGCACCGCGGCGCCCGCCGGCACCAGCGGCGACCAGCGCTGCACCCAGGGAGAAGGCGCTTCCGTTCCGTGCATCTCAGTCTCCCGCCCGAGCGGCGGCCGACGCGGCGGGCCGTTCCTGGTCGGCCAAGGCCGCCAGGGCCATGTTTTCGACCAGGCCCGGCGCCACCAGCTTGATCAGGCGGCCCAGCCTGCCCTTGGCGGTCATCACCACCTCGCGCCGGCGATCGTCCATGCCGTCCAGGATCAGCTCGGCGCATTCGCGCACGGACATGGCGTTCTCTTCCTTCAGCCCGCTGCGGCCCGCCGCCTGCCCGCGGGCGTCGAACCCGCGACGCCGGATCTCGGTGGCGACCACGCCGGGATAGGCGATGGTCACGGCGACGCCGGACGGCTTGAGCTCGGTGCGCAGCGCCTCGAAGAAGCCGGTCATCGCGAACTTGGTGGCGCTGTAGGCCGTGCGCCCCGGCACGCCCACCAGGCCGGCCAGCGACGACACCGCCACGATCTGCCCGCGCGTGGCCTTCAGGTGCGGCAGCGCCGCGTGGGTGCACCAGACGCTGCCCCACAGGTTGACCGTCATCAGGTCCTGGTACCAGCCCAGGTCGCCCGGCGCGACCTCCTCGAACAGGGCGTGGGCCGACATGCCGGCGTTGTTCACCAGGCAGTCGATGCCGCCGAAGCTGCTGGCGGCGGTCTCGATCAGGGCGCGGCAGTCCTCCTCGCGCGTGACGTCGGTGGGCACCACGATCGCGTCGGCGCCGGTCTCGTGGCACTGGGCCGCCACTTCCACCAGCTTGTCGCGGTTGCGCGCGGCCAGCACCAGCGAGGCGGCGCCCCGGTGCCGCGCGGCCAGCCGGCGCGCCAGCTCGGCGCCGATTCCGTCGGACGCGCCGGTGATCACATAGGTTTTCATGGGGCCGGATGTTGCGCCATGCCCGCCGGCCCGGCTATCCGGGCTTCCATGAGCCTCAGGCGCCGAAGCAGGCCCAGAGCTGCTCGGCCAGCATCACGGCGATCTCGGGCCGGGTGTACAGCGCGAACACCCCGGCCAGGGCCGCGGCCGCCGCGGTCCAGGCGGCGATGCGGCGGGTGGCGGGCGACAGGCTCATGCCGGCTGCGCCGCGGGCGCGCGGCGGATCGGGGTTTCGCGCACCGGCAGGTTCACGATGGCCGCGAACACGCCCAGCGCGATGGAGAGGTACCAGACGATGTCGTAGCTGCCGGTGCGGTCGTACAGCAGGCCGCCCAGCCAGACGCCCATGAAGGAGCCCACCTGGTGGCTGAAGAACACGAAACCGCCCAGCATCGACAGGTGGGCCACGCCGAAGATCTGCGCCACCGTGGCATTGGTCGGCGGCACGGTGGACAGCCACAGCAGGCCCATCACGGCGGAGAACACGTACACCGACATCGGCGTCAGCGGGGCCCACAGGAAGACGGCGATCGCCACCGCGCGGGCCAGGTAGATGAAGGCCAGGATCTTGCGCTTGGCCAGCTTCTGCCCCAGCGTGCCGGCGAGGTAGGTGCCGAAGATGTTGAACAGGCCGATCAGCGCCAGCGCGTAGCTGGCCACCTGCGGCGACAGGCCCTTGTCCTTCAGGTAGCTGGGCATGTGGACGCCGATGAACACCACCTGGAAGCCGCACACGAAGTAGCCGGCCATCAGCAGCTGGAAGCTGGGGTACTTGAACGCCTCGCGCAGCGCCTGGGCGATGGTCTGCTCGCGATGCGGCGCGGAGCCGCCGCCGAAGCCGGGCTCGCGCAGGCCGAAGGAGAGCGGCACGATCAGCAGCGACAGCGCCGCCAGCGCCAGCAGCGACTGCTGCCAGCCGATGCCGCTGATCAGGAAACCCTCGACCGGGACCATCATGAACTGGCCGAACGAGCCGGCCGCCGCCGCCATGCCCATCGCCCAGGAGCGCCGCGCCGGATCGACCTGCCGGCCGATCACGCCGTAGATCACCGCGTAGGTCGTGCCGGCCTGGGCCGCGCCGATCAGCACGCCGGCCGTCAGCGCGAACAGCAGCGGGGTGGTCGACAGCGCCATCCCCGCCAGCCCCAGCGCGTAGAGCAGGGCGCCGACGACCAGCACCCGCGACGCGCCGAAGCGGTCGGCCATCATCCCCGCGAAGATGCCGAACACGCCCCACGCCAGGTTCTGGATGGCGAGCGCGAAGGCGAAGGTCTCCCGCGTCCAGCCCTGGGCCTGGGTGATCGGCTGCAGCCACAGGCCGAAGCCGTGGCGGATGCCCATCGAGAGGGTGACGACGGCGGCGCCGCAGATCAGCACCTGGCGCATGGAAAGACGGTCGGACGCGAGCATCGGGCGAATGTAGCGAATCGGGGTGACCTTCGCCCGCCGTGGGTCGGTTTTCCCGATGCTCATTTGCCCGGCAACTGATGCGTTGGCGGCATCAATCCGGCGGCCCTGTGATTCCATACAGCCCGGGCGGCCGCCGACGACTACAATCCGCCCCCAAATGGCCACGCGATCCTCCCTCGCCCCCGAGTATTCCGAAGGTTCCATCCGCGTCCTCAAGGGCCTGGAACCGGTCAAGCAGCGTCCGGGCATGTACACCCGCACGGACAACCCGCTGCACATCGTCCAGGAGGTGCTGGACAACGCCGCCGACGAGGCGCTGGCCGGGCACGGCAAGCGCATCAAGGTCACGCTGCATGCCGACGGCTCGGTGAGCATCGAGGACGACGGCCGCGGCATCCCGTTCGGCCTGCATCCCGAGGAGAAGGCGCCGGTCATCGAGCTGGTGTTCACCCGCCTGCACGCCGGCGGCAAGTTCGACAAGGGCAAGGGCGGCGCCTACAGCTTCTCCGGCGGCCTGCACGGCGTCGGCGTCTCGGTCACCAACGCGCTGGCCAGGCGCATGGAAGTCACCAGCCACCGCGAAGGCCAGGTCGCCACCCTCGCTTTCTCCGGCGGCGACGTGGTCGAGGAACTCAAGATCCGCAAGGCCGCCGAAGGCGATCGCCGCCAGGGCACCACGGTGCGTGTCTGGCCCGACGCCAAGTACTTCGAGTCGTCCCAGCTGCCGATGGCCGAGCTGTCGCACCTGCTGCGCAGCAAGGCGGTGCTGATGCCCGGCGTCGCGGTCTACCTGGTCAACGAGAAGACTCGCGACAGCC
Organism: Pseudomonadota bacterium; assembly: GCA_023390985.1. Lineage (GTDB taxonomy): Bacteria > Pseudomonadota > Gammaproteobacteria > Burkholderiales > Burkholderiaceae_C > Ramlibacter. The sequence continues at coordinate 826 of JAEWBU010000037.1, read as the reverse complement.
AGAGCTGGCAGTACAAGGGCGGCCTGCGCGACTACCTCATGCAGACCCTGCCGGCCGATCCGGTGATCCCGCTGTTCGAGGGCGAGGGCTACGCCGAGAACAACGAGACCTTCGCCGAAGGCGAGGGCGCGGCCTGGTGCGTCGGCTTCACCGAGGACGGCGCGCCGGTGCGCGAGAGCTACGTCAACCTGATCCCCACCAGCGCCGGCGGCACCCACGAGAGCGGCCTGCGCGACGGCCTGTTCAACGCGGTCAAGAGCTTCATCGAGCTGCACTCGCTGCTGCCCAAGGGCGTCAAGCTGCTGCCCGAGGACGTGTTCGCGCGCGCCTCGTACGTGCTGTCGGCCAAGGTGCTGGACCCGCAGTTCCAGGGCCAGATCAAGGAGCGCCTCAATTCGCGCGACGCGGTGCGGCTGGTCTCCAGCTTCGTGCGCCCGGCGCTGGAGCTGTGGCTCAACCAGCACGTCGAGTACGGCAGGAAGCTGGCCGAACTGGCCATCAAGGCGGCGCAGACCCGCCAGAAGGCCGGCCAGAAGGTCGAGAAGCGCAAGGGCTCCGGCGTGGCCGTGCTGCCCGGCAAGCTGACCGACTGCGAGAGCAAGGACATCAGCCACAACGAGGTGTTCCTGGTCGAGGGCGACTCCGCCGGCGGCAGCGCCAAGATGGGCCGCGACAAGGAGAGCCAGGCGGTGCTGCCCCTGCGCGGCAAGGTGCTCAACACCTGGGAGGTCGAGCGCGACCGCCTGTTCGCCAACACCGAGATCCACGACATCGCCGTGGCCATCGGTGTCGACCCGCACGGCCCGAACGACGAGCCGGACCTCTC
>JAEWBU010000414.1 GCA_023390985.1 Pseudomonadota bacterium | reverse complement strand
CACCGACGGACCCTGCGGCAGGGGCGAGCGGCCGGCCCTCCCGGTGGCGGGTCCCTGCGGTGCCGGCGGCGAACCGGCGGCCACCGGTAGCCGCACCTCGAAGGTGCTGCCGCGGCCCAGGCCGCCGCTGTGCGCGCGCACCCGGCCGCCGTGCAGCTCCACCAGGCTGCGCACGATCGACAGGCCGATGCCCAGGCCGCCTTGCGCGCGCGAAGCCGAGCGGTCGGCCTGCACGAAGGGCTGGAACACCTCTTCCAGCATGTCGGGTGACAGGCCCAGGCCGTTGTCCTGCACCTGCACCACCGCCTGCCGGTCCTCGCGCCAGGCCGACAGCGAGATGTGCCCGCCCGGCTCGGTGTACTTGGCCGCGTTGTTCAGCAGGTTGGCGAACACTTGCGACAGCCGCAGCGCATCGCCGTCCACGTGGACGCCCGCGATGCCTTCCAGGTCCACGTGCAGCGAATGCCGCGCCGCGTCGACCACCGGCCGGTTGGATTCGGCCGCGCCCGCCAGCACCTCGTGCAGCGAGACACGGGTACGCTGCAGCACCACCTTGCCGGACGTGATGCGCGAGACCTCCAGGAGGTCGTCCACCAGGCGCACCAGCTGGTCGATCTGGCGCCGCATCATGGCCTGCACGCGGGCGCCGCCGTCGGCCGCGCCGCCGCCCAGCGCCAGCAGCTCCACGCCGTTGCGCAGCGGCGCGAGCGGGTTGCGCAGCTCATGCGCGAGCGTGGCGATGAACTGGTCCTTGCGCCGTTCCACCTGCTGCAGCGCCGCGTGCGCCTGGGCCAGGGCCTCGGCGTCCTCGCGCTGGCGGCGCTGCACCTGGGCGCGCTCGAACGCTTCCCAGCAGCGCTGGGCCGCGCCCTGCACCAGCTGCACTTCCCATTCGATCCAGTGGCGCGGCTCGCGCGTGTGCACCGCGACGGCCGCGACGATGCGCTCGCCGCGCAGCACGCCCACCGAGATCACCGACGCGGTGTCCAGCGGCCGGTAGCGGTCGCCGGCGACGCGGTCGTCGGCGTCGACGTCGTGCACCACGAAAGGCCGGCCCGCGCGGTACAGCCGCACGTGCTCGCCGCCGAAGTCGCGCAGGTGGATGCGCCCCAGCATCGACGGCATGCCCGGGCGACGGAACTCGCCGTGGATCTCGGTGGTGTCCTCGTCCTCGCCGACCAGCGCCCACACGCAGCGGTCGGCGTGCAGGTGCTCGGCGATGGCGCGCACGGCCTCGTCCAGCACCTGGTCGGGATCCGGGCTGCGCTGCATCAGGCCCGCGAAGTCGGACAGGAAACGCTGCTGCGATTCGCTGTCGCGGATGCTGCGTTCCAGCAGCCGCGTCTGCAGCACGTCGCGGAAATAGAAGGCCAGCCCGCCCGAGGCCACCGGATAGATGTTGACCTCGAACCAGCCCGACAGCGCGTTGTACGGCCCCTCGGCGGTGACCGGCGTGCGCTCGCGCATCGCGCGGCGGAACGGCTCCTGGAACATCGAGCTCGCGACCTCGGGGAACATCTCCCACAGGTCGCGGCCGAGCAGCTGCGTGCGCGAGCGGCCGTAGATGGTTTCGGCCGCGCGGTTGACGTAGGTGAAGCGCCAGTCGGCATCCACCGCGATGAAGCCCTCGGTGATGCTCTCCAGCACGTTCTCGACCTCGGCGCGCAGCTCCTGCTCGCGCCGCATCGCCTCTTGCCGCACCTGGGCCAGCCGCAGCGTGCCGGACACGCGCGCGAGCAGCTCGCGCGAGTGGAAGGGCTTGACCAGGAAGTCGTCGGCGCCGGCCTCGAGCGCGCTCACCCGCGCCTCCTCCGACGCGTTGGCGGAGACCATGATCACCGGCAGCGTGGCCGTGTCCGGGTTGTCGCGCAGCCGCCGCAGGAGCTGGAAGCCGTCCATGCCGGCCATCATCACGTCGGTCATCACCAGGTCGGGCAGGCCTTCACCGATGCGCTGCAGCGCCTGCCAGCCGTCGGCGGCCACGCGCACGTCGTGCTCGCGGCCGAGCAGGCGCGACAGGTAAGCGCGCATGTCGGCGTTGTCGTCCACCAGCAGCACCGAGCCGCGCACGCCGCCGGGGCGGGGTTCGGAGAGCGGCGCGGGGCCCGAGTGCCCCGCGTCCGCGCGGGATGTGGCGACGGTGTCGGCCGGGTCCGCGTCGAGCCAGCTCTCCACCTCGTCCAGCCAGCCCTCCGGCGAAGCGGCGGCGCCGTCCGCTTCGTGCACCACGTGGCTGGCCGGCAGGTGCTCGAAGCCGCGCCGCAACTGCACCGTGAACACGCTGCCTTCGCCCAGGCGGCTTTCCACGTGGACGGTGGCGCCGTGCATGCGCACCAGCTCGGCCACGAGGGCCAGGCCGATGCCGGTGCCCTCGACGCTGCGGCCCTGCGCGCCTTCCACCCGGAAGAAGCGTTCGAACACCCGGCCGACGGCATCGCGCGGGATGCCGATGCCCGTGTCCGCCACTTCCAGGCGCGGGCCGGCGGGTGTCGCGCGCAGCCGCACGCGGATGCGGCCGGCCAGCGTGTACTTGATGGCGTTGGACAGCAGGTTGAAGACGATGCGCTCCCACATCGCCCGGTCCACGTAGGTGGGCTCGGGCAGCGGCTCGCAGTCGACGTCCAGTTCCAGGCCGGCCTTGCGCGCGGCCGAGTCGAAGAAGGCGGCCAGCTCCGCCGTGGAGGAGGCGAGATCCATCGGCTGGAAGCGCGCCTGCAGGCGCCCGGCCTCGATGCGCGAGAAGTCCAGCAGCGTGTTCACCAGCCGCTGCAGCCGGCGCCCGTTGCGCTGCGCCAGCGTGAGCGCCCGGCGCGCGTGCTCGTCCAGGCCGGCGTCGTCCAGCACTTCGCCCACCGGCCCCAGCATCAGCGCCAGTGGCGTGCGCAGCTCATGGCTGACGTTGGAGAAGAAGGCGGTCTTGGCACGGTCGAGTTCGGCCAGCGCGCGGGCGCGCAGCTGCTCCTCCTCGAACGCGCGCGCATCGGCGATGGCGCCCGCCACCTGCTGGGCCACCAGCGCCAGCCAGGCGCGGTACTCGGCGTCCAGCGGACGACGCGGGTTGAGGCCGGCCACCATGAAGCCGGCCGGCCCGCCGGGCGTGGGCGAGGTCAGCGGCAGCAGCAGCGCCTCCTGCACCGGCTCGGGCCAGGGACCCGCGGGGATATGGGCGCGCAGGTCGATGCCGGACACGAGCTGCGCCTCGCGCGAGAGCTGCGCGGCATGCAGCGGCCAGGCCGCGCCGGGATCGCTGAGCGAGACCTCGGCCGGGGCGACGTGCGGGTTGTCCGCGCCGGCGCGCGCGGCCAGCCGGGCCGTGTGCGCCGTGTCCTGGAGATAGAACAGCACGAACGGCAGGTCGTGCGTGTTGCCGGCCAGCGCGCGGGCCGCGCCGCTGCAGGCCTCCTGCGGATTGCGCGAATCGAGCACCGCGGCCGACAGGTCGCCCAGGGTCCGGAGGCGCCGCTCGCCCAGCACGCGATGGGTCTCGTCGGTGCAGGTGCAGATGACGCCGCCGACCTCGCCCTCGTCGTTGAAGCAGGGGCTGTACGAGAAGGTGAAGTAGGTCTCTTCGGCGTAGCCCTTGCGCTCCATGGTGAGCAGCACGCGGTCGTTCCAGGTGGCGGCGCCGCGCTGCATCACGGTGTCGGCCTGCGGGCCGACCACGTCCCAGATCTCGGCCCAGGTCTCGCGCGCGCCGCGCCCCAGCGCCCACGGGTGGCGCGGGCCCAGCACTTCGGCGTAGGCGTCGTTGTAGAGCAGGACCAGCTGCGGGCCCCACCAGATGAACATCGGGTACCGCGAGCCCAGCATCAGGCGCACCGCGCTCTTCAGGCTGTGCGGCCAGTCCTCGGCCGGCCCCAGCGGCGTGGCCGACCAGTCGTGCTCCGACACCATCGCGGCCATGTCGCTGCCGGCGATGGCTTCCGCCTTGGCGGTCGGGCCGGCCAGCAGCGAACCGGGAGTCGGCGTGCGGCGCGCCGTGCGGGCATCTTCCGGCGATCGAAGGGGGTCGCTCATGGCATGGAGGAGGGCGGGCGCTGCCGGGCTGGCGGCGCCGATCAAGCGCGTCTTTGTGGACCCATCCCGCACGCTTGTCAAACGCCGAGCTAGGGCGCGGCGGCGGCGTGGATGAGCAGGAGAGCCCGACGGATCAGTTCATCCGCGGCTTGCGGTCCCGCGGCAGCGCGCCCGCGTTCCCGATGGCGAACCAGGCGTTGGCCAGGTCCGTCGAGCATTGGATCGAGTGCTGCCAGCCGGCCATCATCAGCGCGGTCTGGACGGTCATCAGTTCGGCCGGGTTGGTGGCCATGCGCAGCTGGTGCATGGCCTCCTGCTGGAGCAGGTCGGTGTGGCGGGCCACGGATTGCTGCAGGTCGCCGGTGGCCTTGACCACGGCCGACGCGGTGCGCTCGATGGCCGCACCTTGCATCCGCACGGCTTCGGCGGCTGCGTTGGGTTTGTCTTCGCGGGGATTCTTCTCGCCGCGATGGCTGCCGTTGCTTCGGCTCATCTCGTCTCCTTCCGCTGTGGGCTGCGAAGTCTAGGCGGCGTGGAGCTCGGCCGTGACGTATCGGTGTGAAACGCCGAGCCGGACCTTGCGACCGGCTTCCTAGCGGCGCTCGAGCTCTTCCAGCAGCGCGAGCAGGGCGTCCACGTCCACCGGCTTGGTCATGTGGGCATCGAAGCCGTTCGCGTGCGCGCGCGCCACGTCGCTGGGCTGGCCGTAGCCGGTCAGCGCGACCAGGCGGATGTCCGCGCCGCGCGGCCCGGCGCGGACGGTGCGCGCGAGTTCGTGGCCGTCCATGCCGGGCAGGCCGATGTCGAGCAGCGCGATGCCGGCCTCGAAGGTCTCGAGCCGGCGGAGGGCCTCGTCGGGCGCGTACGCCACGGCGACGCCGAAGCCGCAGGACTCGAGC